>NZ_JBNNGK010000009.1:0-197550 GCF_050268245.1 Serratia sp. NPDC078593
CTGCTTTTTGCTTGATGCTGATTTTGTCATGTGAGCTACCTCTGGTTAAGAGTTTACTCACTTAGCGCCGTGTCCACTATTGCTGGGTAAGATCAATCAGCTGAAATGGAGCATCAAGACTGGACGATGGACGCAGCAGGATTGGCGTACTTTAGTGTCAGAGCAACAGGCCATTCCTGTGAAGATACGTTCAATAATGATTTCTTCCCTTTGTTTAGTACCGGGATAAAATCGAGTTTTCGCCCCTCATTCTCTGGAAAAAGAGTTCACCTAATATGAAAAAGACACCTTAGATCGCGTTTGCTCTAAAACGGGCACTCGTGTGGAGAAAGTATTCGGACGTAAGGCCTTGCAAACAGGTGTAGCTCACCTTGAATATCCCAAAAACAAGCTGATAACATCAAAATATGACATAGAAATCACTACAGACACATGGCGCGCCAGCGCATCAAATCATTACAAAATCATGCTAATATAATGGTTTAAATTTGTTAACAAATGGTATGGAATTTCGGAAAATTTATGAGCAACGTTCCCTCTGTAACCCCTAACCTGCAACTGGTGTACGTTTCCGACGTAAAACGTTCTACCGAATTTTACCAATTCATCTTCAAGAAAGAGCCGGTATTCGTCACTCCACGTTACGTTGCTTTTGCGTCGTCTGGTGATGCGCTATTTGCTATCTGGTCCGGTGGCGATGCTCCAGAGCCTGAGGTACCACGCTTTTCAGAAATTGGCATTATGCTGCCAACCGGCAAGGATGTGGATAATCTGTATACGGAATGGAAGGAGCAAAATATATTTGAGATCAATGTGATAAAGGAACCGTATAGCGATGTATTTGGCCGAACGTTCCTGATTAAAGATCCAGACGGCCATATTATTCGCGTTTGTCCGCTGGATTAATCCCACTTTAGGTTGTCGTGATGTGCTCACCCGCCTCCTCAAGTAAGCCGAGCCATACTGATATTAGCCACATTCAATCCGGGGTGATATCACATCCCCCTGTCTGGTTGGGTTTATTGACGTTATCAATAGCTTCACTAAATACTCAGCGAACATCGTCAAGCGCCCCAAAACACTGTTCCCCCAAGCGCAGATATTTATTAAAACCAATAATAAACTTGCGCTGTTGCCCACGTAGATCGGCACCTCGGTAACTTTCCCCCGGCAATAAATTGAACACCTTAGCGCTATCGTCTTGCGCATCACAACTCGGGTGGATCATCACGCGGAAATAGGTATTACCGGTGTTTTTCAATACGCCGGCCTGCGGATCATAGTGATAAGTGAAACGCATCTGACGTGGGCGAACCACAAAAATAGTATCGAGTGCTACAATCGGCGAGACCAACGGTGCCTTGCTGTGGGACGGCATCGCCATCGCATTGGCCGGAATTTCTTTAATCACAATACGATAATAGCGTTCACGATCGTCCGCTGGCCCACGGTAGAAAATTTTGAAATATTCCCAGGCCCCTGGCTCCAAGATCTTACGTAACGGCGTATAGAGAATTTCCCCTTCTTCGAGTGGCCGCGGCTGCTCATCGCGCCCGGGTTGATCAATCCGATAAGCGCTGATGACATACAAATTGGTATTTTTGGTGTTGTTAACAAACTGGCGCGAGAAAAAGGTCTGGTCACTCTCCAACGTAAATACGCTGGAAGAGAGATAAATCGCCTGCGCCGGCGAGGCCAGCAACAGAGCTAGCCACCACAATACATGTTTCATCATCAGCCTTATTGAATATCTGCACCCGTCCAGGTCGCGGTGACGCGAACCTCACCGGTGGCGCTCACCACGCCCATCCAGTCACTCCCGTCCAACGTCCACATCGAACTCCCCTCATTCATTGGGAAAGTCAGCGATAGGTCGGTACGGTAAAAACTGCCGTCATTTTGATAGGGATCCGGCCAAGGGGACTCCACCCAACGCGCCGCATTCAGGCTAATCGGCACATCATCACAGCTATTACGCGAACTGACGGTTTGCCCACTTCCATTGGTATAGGACAAATAAGCCGAGAACGGAACCCGAACCTTGCCGTCACTCGAAGAGAATACGCAGTAAGGACGCCCCCCTTTTTGTGCCAGCGGGCCAGAGACCTGCGCGGTGATCGCATCAGCCTGCCTTGGACCGGAGGTGGTCACGGTATAATCGAAAACCAGCGGGGGTTCTTGGGCACCCACTTTCCCTTCGCGCTGCGGGTTAGGTGCCAGATCTTTGGAAATGATGCTGATTCCAAAATCACGCGGACGCAGGATGATGGTGTTGGAAGGCGAAAACTCATAAAACCCCGACTGCGGTGCCACCGTACTGGTAAACAGAAAGGTGAAAAAGTCTTGGCTATTAGTCAGATCCACACCGCGATCGATCAAGTTCTTGAGAAAAGTTTGCGAGAAAAAAACATAAATACCGCCATTACCCGATTTAAGTAAACTCGCCGCGTTGGTCGTAGCGCTGTAGTTTACCCAACCGCTAGCGCCGTCGGCACTCAGACGAATGGTGCTTGCCGCAGGCGTAAACCCGAGCGCAGCAGTATCAACTTTCATACTCACACGCATCGGCGAAAGGGTGCTCCCTTGCATCTGATAGGATACCAATTTACAGATAGCCCCATTCAGCGAACCAATGTAGCCCACCGTACAGAATTGCGATCCTAACCCCATCGCAGGATTACCGTTGCTGTCGATAAAGATCTCTTGCAGAGCGTTAGTCGACTCCAGCCGTAAACTGCCCGCTTTGGTCATCGTAAACTGATGTCCACCCTGTGTCCCGCCCACCGAGGTACAGGTTTGCCCTGCGGCAGGATCATAATCCGTGCGGGTATAGCAGTAACGGTATTGATAAACTTCAACCGCCCCAACAGAGACATTTTTAAAATATTCATATGCCGAATCAGAGAAAATACCCCGCGCATAACCCGCTTCACCCGCATGCGTCGTCATCTGTACGTGATAAATCCCTTTGCTATCAATATAGCTCGGCGACAAATATCCCGTTGAAGGGCAGGCAGAGGCATTTCGCATACAGCGGTTACCAATAAACGGCCGATCAATGGGTGAGTCCTCCAGCCAGATATCCGCAAAGCTATTCAGCGCAATAATTCCCGTGTATCCCATATAGCCCAAGCTAAGCTGGTTGCTAGCCGCATACTTGGTAAACATGTTGGCACCGCTAAAGCGCGGATCGGTGCTCTGTGGCGTAATAAAGTACTCGCCATCCACCTGATTCTCGATAAAGAAATAGCTATTGCTTACGTTAGCGGCCTGATTGGCGAAAGAGACCAGCAGCAGCGCACCGGCAAGCCCGCAAAAATGACGCAGTTTCATCTCAAACCCTGTCCTTATCGTTGTGCCAATAGAGTTTGTGGCGCACAGATCACATTGCCGACCCACTTCACGCCCCTGGCCTGCTTCAGATCCAGATCCACTTCGCAAATGCCGTGATCTTCGGTGGTCAACGACACACTTGGGAAACGTTTATCTACATCCATTGAGAAAGCGCCGCTCGCGTCCGTCGTGGTTTTACCGATGTGGTTACGCACCGCCGCATTGGCAAGTGCCTGACCATCCGCACGGATCATCCGGCCAAATACCGTCACCAGTTGTTTCACTTCCGGTTTGTAGACAGCCACATTGCCCGGATACAGCGTGACGTTGCGGGTTCGCCCCTTCACGATGTCGAAACTGTCCATCGAATTCTTGTCGTTCATCAGTTCAACTTTGTAGTTCGCATACGGCGGCAACGGAATAAAGTTATCTGCACCGGTCAGGCGATAGTTACGGCCATTCACTTGAGCGGAAAGTACCGCTCCATCGATAATGTCGGTTTTAACAATCACACCCGATTTCTCCTGGATGCCGCTGGCAGCCAGATTTTTATCGCTGTAAGCCGCTGAGCCGCGCGCGGTTAAGTTACCATTCAAACGGTTGTTATCAGGCCGTGACAGCGAAAGCGTGCCCGCACTGTACTTGGTATCAAACGCGGCATAACCAGAAGCGGAATAATCGCTTTCACCGTTATGTTTATCTTTCAACAGCTTGGCTAAATTGAAGCCCGCAGAGGTGATGGCCGAATCATCAAAACTTTTGTTGGCATTCAGGTTTGCGCGTACGTTGCCATTGTTTGAAGACACGCCGGTACTTAACCAAGCCGCCAAAGGCAACGAGAAATCCAGCGAAATATAACGCTGATTGGTGCTATTCGACTGGTAGTCATACTGATAACGCTGGATCCCCGCACGCAGGTTCACCGTGCCATAACGCCCAGAGAACAGCGACGTAGAATACTCAAGGTTGTTTGACGTGCTGCGATCGCGTTTGTCTACCGTGCGGCTCAATGTCAGTTGCCCGCCACGTTCAAAAAAACGGCTCAGGCTGAAACTGCCACCATAGGCGTAGCTGTCTGTCTCATAAACGGGCAGCCGTTCGCCGATATGGCTTTTCTCCCGGTTGGCCCAGAGTGAACCGTAGCCATCTGGCAGCGTGGCACTCACGCTAAAAATATTCCGGTAACTCCCCTCTTGCGCTATCAGCCCCTGCCAACCCAGGCTGCCGTATTGCCCCACGCTTAGGTTAGCCGCTGTTTCATTCACCACATTTTGATCAAACGTATAGTTAGAGGTTTGTATCGTCAGCCCCAGTATGGCTGGCCCCGAGTCTATCTTGAGGATTTCCGGTATCGAGATCGCCGCAGAAGCTCCGGCCAAATAGGTTTGGTTAGTCTTATTATTCGTCCGGTTGCGACGATCGTCGTAATCGACATAACCGCCGTACACCTGCCAGTTCAGTTCATTCGCCTCGGTGTTACTTGCGGCAAACGCCTTATTAATGGTCTGACGTAGACGCGAATTAACTTTACCGTCTATCACCACCTCAACATCGACATCATAAATACCAAACGGCAGACGGCTGGTATCCACTTCAAAACTGCCCATCGGGAAGTTCTGAATGTTCAGTAAGCGCCCCTGACGATAGATATGCACTTCGCCCGCGCTGGGTAGGAAAACGGTGATCGGCGTCAGAGAATATTGGTTATGCACGATTTTGGTCGAGGACTTATTACCGTAAGTCACGCCGTACACCTTACTGGAGTTGAGTGCAGACAGGCTACCCAGCGATTGCAAATTCCAGGTATCAACCAGCCCAAACGCCAGACGACGTCCGTCCCTATCCCGCTCATACATTGCCCGGTAAAGCTGGGTATCCTGCCGGGAACCCCCAATACCATAGAAGGAACCATTCAGATTGAAATGGTGCTCCGCCACGCCAAAAGTATTATCCAGATTCAAATAGCTATTCGAGGTGTTATTACCGTTTTTTATCTGCGAACGGTAGACGCCAAAATCGTAATTCAATACCGAACTGAAGTTCGGCACCGAGGACGCCCCCAATACGCTGTGACGCGGAATTATTGCGGTCGACAGGCTTTTTTCACTGACATCCAATGTTAATACAAATGAACGGAGATTCAGATTTAATTGCGCGTCGGCAGAAAGCACAATTTGGGTATTCTGGCTAAAAATAGAATCCTTCAGGCTGCTGATTAACGTCCGCGTCTCCTCCGCCAGCATCGCCCCTTCGGGATTATCTACTAATGTAATATCTTTAATCATCAGGCCGTCTTTTTCCAACACGACCAGCGCATCGGCTACCTTTTGTTTTTCTTGTTGGTCGCCACCTTTATAACGCAAAAATATAGGAATAGTCATACCTTCAGCCAGAGCCTGACCGAATACGCCGGGGATGAGATAATTTCCTAAACGCACATCCTGTAAGTTTCTTGCATTAGCCTGCATAGACACAATGGCTGCCGTAATACATAACGCGGCAACCTTCGTCCTGAAGGTGAAATTATTGCTCATAACATTCCCCAACAACATCCTTATCCTGATGTGAGCGCAAATGAAAAACGCATAAGCCACTGGCTATTTATAAAGAGGCTATTTCACGTTGATATAATCTTCGTTATGCCAAATACCAACGCTGAGTTTTTGACTTTTAATATCAACAAACTTTAAGTGCGCCCCTAACCCCGGCATGACGTAATAACGCTCGCGGCAACCTTTCTTTTTATCTTCGCCGGTCTGCGGTTGTTTACATGGGCCAAAGGCCACGGTTCGGAAAGAACTGTTCCCGGTGTTATAAATTACCCCATCCCGATAGTGATAATTAAAATCATCCTGTCGCGGCGTGACGACTAGAATGGTACTAATCGTGGCTGATGTGGTTGCCGAAGCCGCTTTGCGTGTTTTTGACAGCCCCTCCTCAGCGATCGGATTATCACGCCAGATCAAGCGATAATAACGCTCCTTATTATCTTTCGGGCCGGCATAAAAAATACGGAAAACGTCTTTGCCATTACCGGGTAAAATCAGGTTTGACGGCGTGGTCATTATTTCCTTTTTATTCTCCATCGGGATGACTTTTCCCCCTTCCATCGGAGAGGAAATACGCTCGACAGACAGACTGACTAAGCGTGCTTCATCCACGGTGTTAATGACTTCCTTAGCAATAACGTCCTGACCTGGCGCGATGATCGAGGTAATGGCTCCCACGTTAATCGCATTAGCATGGGGGCAAATGAACAGGGCAAAGCACAACAGAGCGGGAAACCATTTTTTCATAGTGCACTCCACAGGATTGGGGAGTATTCCCCCCAATCCTGACAGGTTAATGACAAAAATTTATTACGGCGCTGGCGTGAAGGTGCCATCCCAGGTAGCGGCGAATTCAACGTTTACGTTGCCATCCCAGTAACCATCGGTCAGATCTTTAAACGCCGTATCGGCACCAGCCATAGTAGCTTTCACGATATTGAAAGCGAATACGCCTTGAGAGCTGGTACGTGCAGAACCGGCGTAGGCGCTTTCCTGAGCCAATGCAGCCAAGCCAGCGCTCACACCGGCAGAGGTATCGATCATCACGGTTTCAGTGCTGTCAGAAAGATCGTTGCCGTTCCACTTTACACCCACTGTCAGCTCAGAGTCGTCACTGGTACGGCTCAGGGTGTTAGAGATGATTTTTGAGGTCAGTTTAAAATCGCTGGCGCCAGACTGGCCGGCAATAGTGATATCAAATGCGCCATCCTGCGTATTAAAACGCTCCAAACCTTCAGCATAATTAAAGGTCAGTGATTTCAATGGCGTCACAACCAGCATGCTGTTGGTATCTTTAATGGCTTTCGCATCCCAAGATGCTGTCGCATTCGCAGTACGCGTATCTGCATTAGCCAGATTAATTGTTCCCATTGCTGAAGCTGCAATCAAAGCCAGAGCTAACTTCTTCATAAACTATCTTCCTTTATTTATTTCAATCAATTAATTTCCCACCGGCATTCACTGGTGTGGCACACAAATGCGACGCAAGGGCGCATTCGAAAATTTAATTTTCGAATAAGTCCTTTATTCATAAAATGATAATGATTAGCTAAATCAACTTAATATAGGGCGATATTCACCTCATCATCGATGCTATCATCTAGCACTAGGCACCGCCTGCAAAAAAATGTCTTTCATTTTGCGCAACCCCATTTTCGCAAGCATATTTTGACGAATGGCGTAGACCGTTTTTGGGCTAAGCTGCAACCTATCAGCCAGCTCGCGCACGCTTACACCGCTGGTTAATATTCGCAGCAAGCACATTTCACGTGTCGACAGGCTAGCTTTCGACGGTGGCGAGACTTTTTTACCGGAAATCACATAATTAATTTGATTAAAAATATCTTCTGATCCCCCGCTTGCTTGAATCACCGAATCAATCTGGTTAAAACGGCCACAATAATAATTAGCCAGCGGCAGTAAGTAGCGATCGGAAACTAGAATAACACGATGACAAACAGGATAAATTAACCAGTCCTGTTCAAGAAAAAGGCGTATATTAGATAACTGAAAGTCGACAAACATGACTTTCAATTTTTCAGGCGGTGTATTAATTAAATCACAATAGCCCAAAATACCGGCATAAAAATACCTATTGGTATCTGGCCAGGCCACGGATTTTTTCAACAATGTATCACGAACGAGCACCCGTTCATTATTCATTATCTGCAGCATACAGATTCCCTTCACATCGCAAAAAAGCCAACACCATTCCTCGGTTGGATAATGAGAATACCCCCTCACTTAAATCTAAGCATTTTCTTAATGAGGCAAAGCAATACTAACGATGGAATATAATTATTCAAAATTGGTAATAACGATCAATTAGAATCAATTCAATAGCCAATACCTATTAAAATGTTATTTTTGATCGAGTTTTCCGATCTTAAATATAACAATTTTAATAAAGCTGTTTTTAACAACAAAGCATTAGATAGCTAATAAGAAGATTCTCAAAAAATTAACATAAATGAAAACATAATTTCTCTATTATTCAGATATAACAACAGATCAATACCTTAAGTAAGCTAAATAGTGACGATCAAGCCAAGAAAAATCCCAGATAGAACTCACTGTAACACGTACCTTACTCACAACACCTCGGACAACTTTATTCGTCTCTTTGCCGGCAAAAAATGAAACATCTCCACAACATTCAAATGTTCAAGTAGGTCACTTAATAAACAAAAAATACGCCATTTATGTGATATGGATCACATATTTTTGGCACTTAACGCAAATTTACGGTCGGATAACACTGATTTTTGCGATTTCGACTATCGCCAATAATGATTTCACGTCGGATGTCGCGGCCTGAATGTGCTCAGTAGCAGGTTATTGCTTTCGTTATCAATGAGCGGGTTTCGTCGAATAGAACAACATGCTCTCCCCCTCACGCTTCAGTGAGGGTCTAATCAACTGGGCAGGTGTTAAGGATAGAATTAGCAACACGTACAAGAGGATAAATGCTTGCCAGTAAATGCAAATAAGCGCTGCGCTGAAGTGTTCCAGCGCAACGACCCCGTGGCTCAGTTTGTGAAACCTTGGTGATGGATCTTACAACACGCCACTCATGATGCTCCAAAACACGGCGAAAACTGCGTCACACGGCGAGGTTCAACCGTGCTATTCGCATTGTTCAGGGTTTTGCCGTTATGACTGCGGGAGCAGATGATGCGGTTCATGCAGGGTGTCGTAATGGTCAACAGCGACCGATTCCTCATCTTCTGGCGGGTGCTTTGCGCCATACTCAGAAGTTGAAGCCACTAAGAAAATGCCACTGGGGCAACGCTAGGGCGTTAACTCATCACCATGGCTTCACTAACTATAATGATGTGGTTCCCTGATGCTGGAAAGTAAAGACAATAAAATTTAACCAATTTATGCGTTATCTTGAAACGCTTTGTGTAAATAACTTAATCATTTAGACTGGGAAAAGTCAACATAAAAACATACAAAAAGACCACATAAATGTATACAAATAACAATACCAACACATAACAATATGATAATTAACGATATATTATAAATCAAATCCACTCGATCGTTAGCAAATGTACTTTTTATGTAAAACAAAAGTATAAGAATATTGAAATACATCAAATTAATTTATAGCATGCAGCATGGAACAGCAGACTGGAACATGCACCAATGAAAGTATCGGGATCTCAAAGAAAAGAAAATATAATCAATAACATAGATTATATCATTCGCAGCCGAGGTGAAACAAAGGTCTCTTTTGCCAACCGTACTGGTGTAACCCGTGCAACCTTATACAAAATCCTTGAAGGCAAGGTGAACAATGTTCATCCCTCAACCATAACCCGCATCGCTGATTTCTTTGGTGTCCCCTGCGACGTCATTGAAAACCATGATTTAGAACATATCGAACGCGTAGAAAAGATGCTCTCGCCTGAAGGGAACAAAAACCCGGCGGCTATTCCAGTTATCCCACAATCTGACTTTCTTTATCATGTTGAAAACCGCATTGGTAATCTGGTTACTCAATATCCTTTGACATGGTTTTTTGGCGACGTATCAAACATGGTCGCGATGTTGGTAGAAACTAAAATAAGCAATATTTTCTTTCAGGGTGATATTTTAATCATAAAACGACATTCCCAAGCGCAAAGAAAACAGATCGCCCTCTTCCACTCGAAACAAGAAGGCATGTATACGAGAAAAAATGAAGATAATGTTGTTTATATACCCACCAACGAAGAGACTCTGCTGGGTGCTATCGTTGAGGAAAGAATTCAATAAGCTACCTCTGTGAATAAAATAGTTAAAGGTACTATTTAAATGGAAAAGAATAAGAAATATAAACTGCTTGGATTTAATCGATCGGACGTTATCACTGCCAATGTGATGGTACTCGCGACAGGAAAACACATTAGCATCGGCTTGCATGAACTTGAAAGCAGTGAAATAACAGATGATTTCAACCGTAATGAACTTAAAGCTCTTTATCGTCGGATTTATGGTGATACCAATACAATAACCTCTTATGATCTTGGCGACAGGCATGAGCGTTCTTGGTATGCCTATCTGATTATCAGCGTTGCGTTGACGGTGATTTATATTCTAAGCACGGTCAGTGGCGTCAAGCCGATTCTGATCCCAGTTGTGAACTTTGTCGTCCCGCCCGCCATATTCTTTTATCCACTGTCATTCATTCTGGTGGATATTGTTAACGAATTCTATGGGCTAAGGATGGCGAGAAGGGCGATTTTTATCTCATTTATCTCTAACGTTTTTTTTGTGAGCGGGCTATGGATAACTAGTCTTCTCCCAGCACTGCAAGAGTGGGGGTTAAATACCTCATACAGTACGTTTGTGCAAAGTATCATTGCGGTGCTATTTGCCTCTTCAGCCGCCTATCTTATCTCTGAAAATATTAATTCAATGATACTGTGCAAGATCAAGGAGATGACTAATTCCAGGTATCTTTTCATTCGCGTTATTACCAGCACTGTCGTCGCGTCAGCCATTGATAGCGTTATTTTTTGCATACTGGCCTTCCATAATGTCCTTAGCATCGACACCATAAAAACCATGATTATTTCACAGTTTATAATTAAATTATGCTATGCAATTATCGGCGTTGGACCGATATATGCGACACGTAAATTATTCAGACAATATATTAATAAAGAAAGCAAAACTGACCGCATTAAGGAATATGTATGAAAACTGAAGAGATTACTTTACTGGGTAACAGCACCGGTTACATCCAACATTATACCCCAAGTTTATTGGAATCCCTGCCGCGCTCGCGTGGTCGTGATGAGATCAACCTAACGTCTGAAAAATTGCCTTTTTCAGGGGTAGACTTATGGACGGGATATGAACTTTCTTGGTTGAACGAAAAAGGTAAACCCATTGTTGCGATTGCTGAGTTTTTCATCCCAGCAACCAGCCATAATCTTATTGAGTCAAAATCATTTAAGCTCTACCTCAATAGTTTCAACCAAACCCTCTTTAGCACGGCTGAACAGGTTATTCAGACGCTTGAAAAAGATTTGTCATCCGCCGCATCGGGTGAGGTGAAGGTTAAGCTCTATACCGACCTAAATCTTCCCCCTGCGCGTTTAGCCCCGCTTCCTGGAGAGTGTATTGACCATCTGGATATTGAGATTGATGATTACGCATTTAATCCAGACGTACTCCTCAATGCCGCAACGGGTGAGCCGGTATCGGAAACGCTTTGCTCGAACTTATTAAAATCTAATTGTCTAGTGACCAATCAACCCGACTGGGGAAGTGTTGTCATCAAATACGTTGGCAAACCCATAAACCGCGAGAGCTTACTTCGCTACCTCATTTCGTTCAGAATGCACAATGAATTTCACGAGCAATGCGTTGAGCGCATATTCAGCGACATCCAACATTACTGCACCCCGGATAAGCTAACGGTATTTGCACGTTACACACGGCGCGGCGGCCTCGATATTAACCCGTTCAGAAGTAATTTCGAAGAAGACTTCCCGGTCGGGCGCCTGATAAGACAGTAACAGAAAGACAACATGCGCTTTAGGCTAGCCCCTTGAATCTCCAGCCAACTGATGTCGCTTAAATAAGTGATAGTCTTAATACTCGTTTTTAGGTGAGTTGTTGGAATCTGGCTGCTCGACGTTTTAGGGGGAGAGAAGCGCAGACGGTGTATTGTTCAGGAAAAAATCGCCATTGTTCAGCAGAGTTTTGAATCCGGTATGACTGTCTCGGTCATTGCCCACCAGCATGGAATGGCGGCCAGCCCGTAGTTCCTCTGGCGTAAGCCGTTTCAAAAAGGCTGTCTGACCGCCGTAGTCTCTGCTGAACAGGGCGTTCACACCGTTGAACTGGCCTCAGCAATGAAGCAGATCGCAGAGCTTCAGCATCTCATTACTGCTCGAACACCAGCCGCCCTTTACGCGTTCAAAACGGACACACACAAGAAAAGTGGCCGTAGGAGAGAATAACCAGCAATAGTGTACTGACGGGGTCGAGTTGCAATGTGATAACGGTGAAAAACGGCGAGTGAGGTTCGCCTCACGTCTAAAACCGATAGGAGCGAAAACCATCCTCAAACCACATCAGTCCGGCTAGCAATACACCCGTGCTAAGCTTGCGTTACTTATTCTGCTTTTCCCCACCACGATTGCTGAAAAATGTATCGATATTGAGGTCATGATTAATCCGCTCCCCATTAAGCGAACGCACCAGCAATTCACTACCCAGTAATTGCAACGAGAGTACAGCATCAGGTTTAATCTGCTTGATCTTATTCATATTTTGACTTTCATTAACCAAAGCAATTGTTTTGGTTTCCTCATCACAGATTTCTTTGGCCGCGAGTATAATAAAAGCATTTGTCGCATCACTGTCGGTTAAGGCAACGATGTATTTCGCTTTTTTAGCCCCCGCTAACGTCAGCGTCGCCACCGAAGAAGGATCACCTTCGACCACATCTGCATGGTGGGGAAATATCTGTCTATTTCCCGGCTCACAAACAAGCGTCACATGCCCACCGCTATTGATAAGCCCTGTATAAACATTTTGCGCCAGCGAAGATACCCCCACGATAATATAGTGGTTTTTACGGTTCACGCGAGAAAACCTCCCTTTGATAATATGTTGTAGATTATGGCTGATTAACGTGCCCGCAACAGAGGCGACAGAAGCAGCAAAAACCGTAATACCCAAAATAATGACCGTCAGCGTAAACATACGTGCGAAAGTGGTATGCGGCACAATATCGCCAAATCCCACCGTCGACATACACACAATGGCAAAGTAGAACGCCGTAGGTAGATCGCGCACCTCTGGGGTGAACTGATCGCCAATATACAACACGCCTAACATGCTATAGACCATCAGCGCAATCATACTGGCAATAGCAAAAAAGCTGGTGCTCCCCAAACTATGCCGATCGAAACGACGCCAGTAAATTAACAGGCCAACGATAGTGACCAGCGAATACCCGACCAGCGCAGATAGTTGTTTAAAGATGAACGAGTCGATTACGACCACACAAATAAGCAATAACAACGCAAAAAACCAGGCAATACGGGTTCTTAACAACAAGATCATCGCCATCAAGATCAGCGCCACACCAATCATAAAGCGTGGAATATCCATCGTTTCAAGAAACGCCATAGCACCATGCCAGGAGCTAAAGTTTTCTAACCGATCGGGAAAATGCTGTAAAACCCGGAAAAGGATCGGACTTAGTATCAAATAGCCATTATGCGCCACCATCAAGGCAAGAATCGGCGCGATAGGTATTTTGCCGGCGAGCTTTTTCAGGATATTCACTACATTCATCTGGTTTCAACGCCGTGGAATAAAGAAACGTGATTCACTCCCCTGTATCGCAAGGAGTAAGTTCGGGAACCTAGACTGCCAGAAGCCCGTTCCCGAAGAAAGTGTAATAGGTATTTTTGCGTTGCCCCCCTTAAGCCAAGGTTTATTCGCGCCCGCAACCGGCCATAGTTGCTGCGTCTATCACAAACCTGTGCGTGACATTAACGCTGGCAACGCTTTGCGCCATAACGCGTTCATCTTGCTAATGCCTGTTCAAGATCGGCAATCAAATCCCGCGGATCTTCAACCCCAATACTGAGTCTAATCAGGTTATCATTAACCCCCGCAGCAAGCCGGCTCGCTGCGTCCATTGCGGCATGGGTGGTACTTGCAGGGTGGCAGGCAAGGCTCTCTAAATCACCTAAACTGACCGCTTGGGTAAATAACGTTAAGTGGTCTAAGAAGCGCGCAGCGCGGTTAAACCCCCCTTCCAGTTCGATACTCACCATGCCCCCAAAGGCATTGATGGTTTCACTCAGCACCTGATGGCCTTGATCTTGTGATAACCCTGGATAATAGACTTTGGCTACGCTCGGCTGGTTGGCAAGAAAGGCCGCGACCGTCGCGGCACCCGCAAGGTGTGCATCCATTCTGAGTGCCAATGTACGCAAGCCCCGTTGCAATAAATAAGCCTCCTGCGGCCCAACAGCAGCACCAATATGTTTAAGTGCGATCTTACGGATAGCCTGCATTAACACTTGGGGCCCCGCCACCACACCGGCAATTAAATCACCGTGACCGCTTAAGTATTTGGTGGCACTGTGCATCACAATATCAATGCCCTGTTCCAGCGGTTTAAATAAATACGGAGTCAAAAAAGTGTTGTCGCATACTGTGATCGCCCCAACCTTTTCAGCGGCACGTTTAACCTTACGGTAGTCACTGACTTTTAAAGTTGGATTGGTAATCGGTTCAAATAAGATAATTTTTGTCTCGGCAGTAATCTCTGCCAATAAATGATCATCGTCTTGATAACGACGTACGGTAATACCCGCCCGGGTTAAGGTTTCGATTAAAAATGCCGCAGTGCCACCATATACCGGATCGATAAAGGCAATTTCGTCACCTTGGCTGGCTAATGCATAGAAAATACTACTGATTGCCGCCATACCGCTGGCAACCACTAACGCGTCATCAGCGCCTTCCAACTGCGCCAGCTGATGCTCAAGCGCCTGAACGGTGGGGTTCGCCATACGGCTGTAGATAAACCCCGATTGCTCACCGGCGAAACGGGCTCGGCCATCTTCAGCGCTACCGTATGCAAACGTACTACTTTGATAGATAGGCGTCGTCAGTGCCCCTGTCGAATCTTCCTTTAGGTGATAAATATGCAGCAACTGAGTTTTAAATTGCATAGCCGATCCTAATAATAATGAGTTTGAGCCGGATTCTATGCCTTATTGTATTTGGAGATAACGAATTAATAACCATTTGATATATCAAACGAGAATAACAGACCATACAGAGACAACGTCTATTATGATAGATATAGCCATCTGAGCGTCTATATGTCTTTATTTAAATAACAACGCACGAAAATACGACCAAACGCTCATGATTAAGTGAGATAAATTTTCCGTCAGATCGGCACAGTTCTGCTGCATTGTTTGCTTTAATCATTCACGCTGTATTACGAATAGCGGCTTATTTAATCGTGTTCCCCTACCCGTACAGTAGGGGATTGAGCCCGCATCAACAGATAAATCGAATTATTTAGATACGCTAAGCGCTAATAAATAACCGCCATAAACAACATATCAACCGCATAACACTCGCCTCAGGACATTATTCAGCGCGTCTAACACCCGCTAAATAACTTCAGAGACGGAAAAGGCGCAACATGGTGATGTACGTGATGCAACAGATACCCGGCCAAAAACCGGTCTCCCTCTATCCGGCTGGCTTCACATCTGCACAACGCAGACGCGGCACCTGTTCTGAAGCGTTCTGTTGCGCAATGACTAGCACCATACGGGTCGGGCACCAACAGTGGCGCTGGCATGGCTTGCGCCATGGCTCAGACACAGCGTGCGCAAACCGGCCGCCGCGCCAGAATACCAGGCACCACCACGCATTAAACTGCGCTCACCATAGTTGCGCAAGTAAACCTGATCGCCATCGTCACAGTGATGATGCGGGGCAATACCGAGGATCTTAAGTATCGGTGGAACGCTGCCGCCTGCCAACGGCTGGATCCGATCAAACGCCGCATCCATTAATCCCGGCGGATAGCCGTTATCCTGCGGGTCGCCATTAAAATGTCGAATGCGTGTATTCATCACCGGCACACCGGCATTGCCGTCACGTCGAGCCACCAATGCATCGAATTTCGCCGAATTTTCCGCCCCAGGTAGAATTAACTCACCGGAATACAAATCTATCGACCGCCAGCTGGTTTCCGCCCTGTTGGTCAGTGGGCCCGCCGCGTCATTATCGGGCAATATTTGAATTTCTCCCGCTCTCAACCGCATGCCATGCTGCCACTCCCACACGTTGCCACACAGATCGCCTATACCGTACGGCGAACCATCGTGATACCAGTCGGCAGGCCCCGAGGCGGTAACGGTGGTAGGCTGTCCCTCCTCAGCCCCTGCGGCTGCGCCGTCGAGACGACGACCGGTTTGGCAATGCTCGGAATGCGAACGGCCATAATCGGTATTCCCCTGTTCCGGCCACTGCTGCTGACGACACCAAAACATCAGCGCCGCCCATTCCGCATTCGTGCTGATATGCCACCCCGCGCCGTTGCGAGCCGCAGCTTGGCGAAAAGCCGCTAAATCACGCCAACAAGCCGGTTCCGCGTTAGGCAGGCTTAACAATTCACCGTTTTGCACGCTGCCGGGGTAACAGCCATAGAAAAAGGCCTCTTTCACTTCGCCATTCACGATAAACGCCGGATGCACCGCCGTTCCCAACCCGCTAGCCACCTCATTGAGCCTAAAGCGCGGAATGATAGACATATAGCTTGGCTGGCCGCTTGCCGTGTAAAGCACCGTTCGCCGTCCCTGCGACTGGGATTCAACCCGGCTACGCAAAGCGTCCTTGATAAAAATCATCGATTCCCCCCACAAAAACTCAAAGGCAGGATGGTCTTAACCACCCTGCCTAATATTAAGCTACCATCGCGGCCGATTTTATCGGCTGGAGTAACCGCCCAACCTCACATTCCAACAGTTGAGCACGTTGCAGCAGCTCTTCCGTTTTGGCTCCGATGATCGAATGAACATAAGTATTTACCTGTTGCTGATTCATCTGGTTATAACGTTCGGTGAACGCCATTTCGATACTGTCGCAAATAACCGCACCGGCGTTGCTAACGTAATCCGGCAGATAATGGATGCCCCGCGCCAATAACCGTTGCTCGGCTTCAAGGCAGCTAAACGGCGAGTTAGCACTGCTGATCACCCAGCGCGTATCCAAGCGATCAACGTTTTGTGGTGTAAGGATCCCCGATAAGGACGCAATGCAAAGCACGTCACTGTGTTGTGTCCACAGAGCCTCCTCGGTCACTCGTATGACACCATCGGGGAAGTGAGCGGCCGGATTGATGTCATATCCAACCACTTCGCAACCAAACTGTAGGCACTGTTTCGCCACCTCAGCACCCACTTTCCCCATGCCATGAATTGCGATCCGCGCGCGGCTAAGATGGTGAAGACGCAGTAACAGCACCTTATTGATCGAACTCCAGACGCCATAACCGGTCGCGACCGACGTATCCACCAGCGGGCTGTCCATTGCATTTAAAATCCACGGGGTGAATCGGCGTAAATAGTCCATGTCGTGATTGCTGGTATTAATATCGCAACCGGTAAAAAAGGTGCCAGCATAACGGTTAAGCAGGGCGCCGATTGCCTCCAGCACCGCGGGGTGATCCTTAGGGGGGCGCTGGCTGTTTACCACGATTTTTCCACCGCTAAAGCCGGTGTTATACAACCCATGTTTCAACGACATGCGCTGCGCCAGCATAAGCGCTTCTTCCTCCTGCTGTTGGCGAGAAGAATAAGCCCGCCAACGAATACCGCCGTTTGCGGGCAGTAGCTTGTGCTGAGTCGAACAGGCCAAAGTAAATGAAGTTTCCCCATCTACTTCAATCGTTTCCACCTGATATTGGTTACGCGTGTTCAGCAATGCATTGGTAACTGACATAATTTATCGTCCTGTTTAAATGGATTTTTGCTCGAATGCTTCTGCCTGTTCTAAGCGGCTTTTTATCCCCCACGGTGTCGGACGCCGTAAGAAATCAGCCATGCTGATGGCCCGACCAAACTCCTGTTCGATCAACACCATCAGACGCAATGCCATGAGCGATTGCCCGCCCGCATCAAAAAAGTCACCGTGGTGAGAGTCAGGATATTGGCCGAGAACGCCAGCCCAAATGCGCCAGATGGTTTCCATCATCGGGTCGGATTCGTCTGCTGGAACGCTTGACGATCGCGTCGTCTCTGCCCCATGCAAATCGCGCTCGCCTAACCACCACTGAGTGGGATCGAATGGATACAGCGGCAGCGCAATACGAGAAGGTGGATCGGCCCACAGACGTCGCCAGCGGATATTGCCGCCAGCACGCCAAATCTTCTGCAGCGCCTGTGACCAAATCTGCCCTTCGCTTTGTGCCTCGTCGCGCCGAGGTAATGTACGCACCGCCGTCGTTGTACCGGTTGACTTGCGCAGCGCGACCAAAGCCGTTAGCGTCGAGCCTGGGCCGATTTCTATAAACAAGGTTTTGCCACGTTGCGGTATTTGTTGCAGCGCGCGGTAATAGTTAACCGGTTCGCGCGCATGGCGGGCCCAATAATCGCCATCCAGTGCCGACAGGCTGACTTCACTGGCTAACAGTGCGGAAAGGTAACGTGCGGTGGGGGCGCTCTCTGTCACGGATGGAGAGATGACGGCCAAGTCGTCGAGTATCGGTCCCATCATTGCCGAATGGAAAGCATGTGAAACATTCAACGCTTTACAGCGAATACCCTGTTTCCGCAACGCCTGCTCACAGGCGGTTATCGCCGAGTGGCTACCGGATAGCACACAACCTGTTTCACTGTTTTCTGCCGCGAGCGATACCCGTTCGTTAAGCCAGGGCTGGCATTGCGACGCACTGAGCTCAACAGCCAACATCATGCCCGGCTGAAGCGAAGCCATCAGCCTGCCGCGCCGGGCGGCAAATACCAGCGCATCCTCGGTCGAAAAAGCTCCCGCGGCCCATGCGGCAGCAATCTCACCGACGCTATGCCCGACTACCCAATCGGCTTTCACGCCGTAATGCATCAACAGCTCGGCCAAGGCAATTTCTACGGCGATCAGCGCAGGCTGCGTCAACGCCGTATTGGCAATCGTCTCAGGCGCTGCCTGCCCGGTAAATAGCGCAGAAATATCCAAATCCGCCCGTTGTTGCAGCATGCGCAACTTCTCACGCATCAAGCCGTCAAACACCGCATCCTGCGTCATCAATGAGCTGGCCATACCAATAAACTGGCTGCCCTGACCGGGAAACTGGAAAACGACCTTAAGACGCCCTTTACCGGTATCAATGACATTCTCTTTCACACTCAATACACCTGAATGGTCAATATGCAACGTGCCACGGTAGCGCAGCGCTTTCCTGCCGTCCTGCGCACTCCAGGCCAGCCGCTCACGCTCGTGATACGGCGAACGCTGCTGGTAACGCTTAACCAGACGGTGCCAAGTCGATTCAGATTGCGCACTGACCGGCACCACATCGCCACATAGCGATGTCCCAGCCGAGGTGACCGGTACCTTACGCGGCGGGCGCGTCAACACCACATGGGCATTGGTGCCCCCGATCCCGAAAGCACTGACGCCAATGGCCCGACGCGCGTCGTCTTCCGGCCAGCGTTGCGCCGCAGTAAGCACCTCAAACGGACTATTCGCTAACGGTATCGCTGGATTGACGGCGGAAAAATTGATTTGCGGCGTCAGCCAGCCGTGCCGAATCTGTAGCGCCGCCTTGATCAAACCGGCCATGCCTGCACATGTCTCTAGATGTCCCACATTGGCCTTAACGGCGCCAAGAGCACACTGCCCAGGGCGCCAGGTTGCTCCAGAAAAGACGTGATTCAGCGCTGCAAACTCAATCGGATCGCCAGCCAACGTGCCGGTGCCATGCGCTTCAATAGCGCGAAAATCACTGGGCACCTGTTGCGCATCATCCAAAGCCTGTTGCAGCAAACGTTTCTGCCCCTGTAGGCTCGTCGTGGTGAAACTGACTTTGTTGGCTCCGTCATTATTCATCGCCACGCCCTGAATCACTGCCATCACGTCATCGCCTGCGGCCAAAGCATCAGGCAAGCGTTTTAGCACCACCACCGCCACACCGCTGCCAAATACCGTGCCGCTAGCATCGGCTGAAAAGGGACGGCAATGGCCGTCGGTGGAAAACACCATACCCTGCTGGGCGAAATAGCCCGCCAACTGGGGGATCCGCAACGTGCATGCTCCTGCCAATGCTATATTGCATCGGCGGCTTCTCAATGCGTGCACCGCTTCATACACCGCCACCAGCGAAGTCGCACAGGCTGCCTGTACGTTACACACCGGACCACCGATTCCTAAATGCCAGGCCACCCGGCTAGTGAGGTAATCTTTGTCACAGGCGATCTGTTGTTCGAATGGCGACGGATTCAGCGTCTGCCACAGCGCTGACGTTTGCGCCTGCCGCAAATAATCAGCGCTGCTGCAACCGGCAAACAGCCCAGCATCGTCCAGCCCGCCCGGCATCACCCCCGCACTTTCCAGAGCGTGCCAAGCACACTCAAGAAAAAGACGGTGTTGGGGATCCATCAGCAACGCCTCACGGGCGCTCAGGCCGAAAAAACCCGCGTCAAAACCTGCAATATCGCAAGATAACGGTGCCGCAACCGGCTGGAACTGCCCCGCATCGGCAGAGGCGCCGTGCTCATCAACACAGACCAACGACTCAACGCCGTTGATCAGATTATGCCAAAAGCTGTCGATATTATTGGCACCGGGAAAACGACAGGCCATGCCAACCAAGGCAATCGCCGTTTCACTGCTGTTTACCTGCTGCATAAGGCTCTCCCTTTAGAAGCGTAATGCGCTGATATCCCAGCGTGGCTCCCGCTCCGCCAACAAATCGGCACAAATCTGCCCCATCAGAGGCGTAAATTTGAATGCCCATCCGCCGGCCGACACCACCAGATGTTCGCCGCCATGGCAACGCCCCTGCGCACTATCGAGATAAAATTGGCGCGTCGGATCGCTCGGCAACACTGCCAAACAACTCGACGCAGAGTGTTGTCGGTCGGGCTCCAGAAAAGGCATATGCCGACGCGCAAACTCCAATGCACGCTCTACATGCTGTGGATTAGCGCGGTAGCTCGGCGCATTCTCTTCGGTGATCGGATCCACCTCAAAATCAGTACCAAGCCGATCGAAACCGTTTACCGACCAAGGGTTGGGGGGGAAGCCATAAAACAGATTGCTGTCGCTTTCAACCGGCGGCTGGAAGGCAAACCAGAATGGATCGTTAGTCTCTAATCGTTGGCTGCGTAGCATGCTAACGCACGCCATCTCGAAGGTGGACAACGCCAGATCGATATCCAGTTGCCGCAGCAACTTTTTGCTGCCTGGGCCACTGGCCACTAATACTTTACGCGCTCGATAACGGTGTTCTGAGGTCAGTACCGCCACGCCACGCGCATCGGGCTCAACCGCCTTAACAGTTTGTTGGAACTGAAAGGCAACACCCGCGTCGATAGCTAGCGAATACAGCGCCATCAACGTACTTTTGACATCGATCACGCCACCATCACGCTGCAAGAAACCTTCGTAATTACTGTCCAGCGCAGTAAAGCCGTACCGGCGTTCAATGTCTGCCATCGTTAGCCGTTCATACGGTAAATTCATCTCATCCATCGACGTCATGGTTTGACGGATTTGCCCTTCATTAGTCCAGACATCCGCATCCCCAAACCATAAACTGCCTATGCGATGAATTAATTTCCTGTCAGCCTGCTGTTCCAGCTGCCGCCATAATTTATCGGCTTCAAGCGTCAGACGAAATATATCTAATTCCGAATACTGCAAACGCCAATGGCGCTCCTCACCGCTCGTGCCTGCTAATTGTGTCAATAACGCATGCTGATCCAGCACCAATATTTTTTGCCCGCTATTTTCTCGTGCATAATTCCATGCTGCAGAAAGACCAATTGGCCCAGCACCAATAATAATGACATCCCATTGGACAGACGTGTGCATACCTACCTCTTAAATAGATAAAATATAAATGCGTTGTAAATTATTTTTTAATGATGCTTTTTACCTGATCGATGGGTAATAGAACGATGAGCGTCAGATACTTTTCACGCGGAATATCCTGATAGATCTGCCGTACGCCGATTTTCCCCATTACGTCACCGCTAACGCCCGCCGCAAACAACGATTGCCACTGCCCGGCCCAGATGGCACTTGAGTTCCAAATCCCTGCGGTTTCTATGTTACCCAACGGAGTTTCTGCCGTTTCATGATACCAAGACACCACGCTGCCATCGGTCAAGGCGGCAATTTTCCAGCCGCTGCCGGTCATGGTGCCAAAGTCTTGTCCCCGCTCATCCACCAATTGATCGGTATGCGAATTGGCATCTCCCACATTAGGACCGCTTTCCGTTTTAGCATTAAAGGTAATATTCGCTCGTTCGACGACGGAAATAATCGTAATATTATGATACCCCTCCTTTTCTTTTAACTCGCGCTCAATATCAACCGACTGCCGGCCTGCAAACAATTGTTGTCGAATATTATTAGCAAGCATAATTAACTCGGACAATACATTATTATTGCCTTGCATTATTTCCATTATTTAATCCTCAATTCGCGTTAATAAAGCGCGGTTATACTGTGAGTGTTTCTGCGTGATTAAACCATTCCCGTCCTTTTTCCCGTTCGACATCGCTGCCCGCATCAGCGAATAGCGTCACCACCTGCTGCCCCGGCGCCAGATTTTCCGCCAAATTCCACGCGGTTTTCCAATTCGCAGCTGAAGATGCGCCGATCTTAACGCCGGTTAATTGGGTGAACTCATACATCGCGCTCAGCGCTTCGCGGTAAGACACCGGATTAAACGGCGGTTCATGCGGCATTAGCTGGTTGATAAACGGCTGGCGGAACCCAAAACCCAAGCCTCCTGCACCGGCAAATTTTGCTTCGCCATTCGGCGCGCTCAGCGTACCGTAGGGAAGCTCGCACGGCGTACTACCCCACACACTCAACTGCGGGTTGTCCTGTCGCAGCGCGGCTGCGACCCCCGACAATGTGCCCCCCGTACCGACCGCAGACACCCAACCATCGGCAAGGGTGCCATTGAGCTGATGGCGAATTTCAGCCCCGGTTTGATATTGATGCATAGCGGTATTCACCAGGTTGAGATGTTGTGAGAGTAGCGTCCAACTGCTGTCTTCATGCGCAATCTGCTGGCTGCGCGCAATCACACCCAATAAAAACTGATTGCGATCCACCAGCGTGACGATGGCATTATCGCCTTTTAGCGTTTCGACCAACGCTTGCGGCGAGGAATCAGGAATAACCACGTGGACGGCAATGCCACACATGTCGCCAAGTTTCGCCAACGCTTTCGCCATATTACCGCCCGAAGCATCAAGCAATTTCAGTTCGCCTGTGGCGAAATCATGGCGATTGATGGCGTCGCAAAACAGACCAAATGCCGTGCGATCTTTTACCGACCCAAACGGATTCTCAAACTCGAATTTGGCAAGAATTGACGCTTTCCCCTTCGGTGAGGGCACTGGAATCAACGGAGTATTACCCAGCATTGCGTAAAATTTTTTTAACTGCGGGAATAAAGTAAAGGCTTTCTCTGTGTCCGGCACACCATCCTGCGGATTAAACAGCTCAAAATTCATCAGATGCTCCTTCAAGGCCATAACGTTGACGAACGAACCAGCGCATTAGTGCATCAGCTGGCGTAAAAATGCGGAGGTATCCCGCATGAAGTAAAAATGATCGCCCGGTAAAAACTCAACTTGGCTGTTGGCGTGCTCTTTTTGCCAGTGCAATAGCGACGACTTGCTGACTAAAGGATCGCTATCACCGCCGATAATACGCAGCGCGATATCAGGCAACGGCAGAGCCGCCAAGTGGGCCAGCAACTGTAAGTCCTGTAAAATAAGCTGGGCGACTATGGGACGGGTGAGATCATCCAGTGCCAGATCGCCACTGTTTTCACTGAAGGTCAGGATGTGCGCCAAAAGCGTCTGGCGCTGGCTTTCTTGTTGCAGATGCTGGAGTTCAGACGGTGTGCGCTGTGCCGACAACACGGTTTTGGCCTGGAAACGCGAATCACGCAGTGCAGCGGCAACCTGCATCGCCAATAGCGCTCCCATGCTATGACCAAACATCACGATCGGCGCGATACCCAGCGATGAACGCAACGCATTCGCACAGGCGTCAATGGCCTGTTGTGCCGTCTCCCATGCCGATTCGGCATGCCGTTCTTCACGCCCGGGATAGTGCAAGATGAACAAATCCACATCGTCCGGTAATCCATCACGCCAATGTTGATAGAAAGATGCGCTGCCGCCGGCATGTGGGAATACCACCAATTGCTTGGTCACCGGTGCGCTAAACGCGCGGCTGAGCCGAAGCACGCAACCATTGTGATGACTTAACATCGTCATAGATTCAGCCCCGCTGCGTTCTCTAGGTTAAGCTGACGCTGCCCACGCAATCTTTCGCGCAGCGCCAGACGATCGATCTTGCCGATGCCTTTCATCGGAATAGCATCAACAATCAGCAACTTTTCTGGCGCTTTGAATGCGGCTAATCCCTGCTGTTCAAAGAAGCGCCGCAGGACACCCAACGTTAACGAATCATCACGGCAGGTGACAAACAGACAGGCTACCTCGCCGTACAGTGCATCCTCTATGCCCACGCAGGCTGCCCGTATCACCGATGGATGCTGTTCCGCCAACGCTTCGATTTCACTAGGGCTGAACTTCTCTCCCCCCCGGTTGATAGCATCATTGACCCGCCCATCGATGAAAACGTTGCCTGCTTCGTCGACATGGGCCAAATCACCGGTGCGATAGAAACCGTCCGAGGTGAAGGCCGTCAGGTTTGCCTGCGGATTTTGGTAGTATTCGGTCAGGGTGTAAGGGCCGCGGGTGATAAGTTCCCCCGATTGCCCAACGGGTAATTCGCGGCCGGCGTCATCAACAATCAGCACTTCATCATCAGGGCTAAGCGGCCGTCCTTGCGAGCGAAAACGCAGCGTATCGTCGTCATTCAATGCGTTAAAACACAGCAGCCCCTCACTCATGCCGTAACATTGCTGTAGGGTAATACCGAGGATGCGTGAAGAGGTGGCAGCCAGCGCAGGCGATACCCGTGCGCCACCTACCTGCACATGCCACAATGACGCGATGTTGCGCGGTAAGCGTTGTTGTTGCTCGCTCCATTGCGCCAGCAAGGCTGGCACCAGCGTGGTATGCGTCACTCCGCAACGCTCAATCACCTCCAGCGCTATTTCTGCCGAGGGCGCATCAGCCAGCGCAACTGCCCCACCGCGCGAGAGCGTTCCTAGGATCCCTGGGCAGTTAATCACGAATCCGTGCGAAACCGGCATAGCCGCAAAGTAAACCGTTTTGCTATCTACGGCGAATACATCACTACCGCAGTCAATCATATAACTGTACCCGCCGTTCTTGCGGGCAATAGCCTTAGGTAAGCCCGTGGTGCCGCTTGAAAGCAACATCATCGCCGTATCATCTGGCGTTAGCGTAACGGCATCAAGTTCAGGGGCGGGTGTAAGCGGCGTACAGAAATTCTGTAAGTTGAGGTAACGGGTATCATGGCCTGCATCGTCATAATCCTCGGCCAACACCACATCAATATTCAGACCCGTGGTAATCAAATGCTGTAGGACGGAGAGAGGGCTATAGCGGCGGGTACAGCGCTGTAGCGCAATGACTTTAGGCTCGGTCAAATGCAGGATGTGATGCAGTTCTTTTTCACGATAAGAGGGCAATATCGGCACCGGAATAGCGCCTCGCATCATCGTCGCCAGCATCAGCACAACGGCCTCACGCGTGTTGCGCAGTTGATAAGCGACGCGATCGCCCTTTTCGATACCCAACTGGCGTAAACGCATCACCGTCGAAGCGACGGCGCTGTGCAGCCAGTAATAATCATAAAACTCACCGTTTTCATAAAGCGCGGGACGTGTCGTATGTTGACGCAGGGCGCGCAACATACGCTGATTGATTGAATCCTCAGCAGTAACCATAGCGACTCCGTAATGAATTAACTAATTGTTTTATTTGAAAATTTAAATAAAAATTCGCTAAACAAACAGCCTGTTGACACCGCATTGAACGATGTTCTCATCTCTACACTGGCTCACAATGAAAACTAAGTGGATTCACAACAATGTTATTTTTCTGCTCGCCATAAAACATCTTGACCGACCGTCAGTCAATAAATTTGCAATGAATTATTTGTTGAAATTATGATTATTAGACCAGCATCAAATAATTAAAATTTGTTAAATCAATTAATTGGGCACGTCTGATAAAATTCATTTTGCTTGTCTCATTTTTTCAATTAGCTCATCTAATGAATAATCATGCGCTCCCCATAACGATAGCGAGACATCACAGCGCGCTTTCAACCCCGTTTGAAGGGCAACCGTCTCCGCAGAACTCAACGCGAGATCCTGGCGTAATTGCCAACTCCCATCTGCGTCTTGCAACACATTTTCGGGTATGCCGAGCTCAACCAACAGTGCCAACAAATCTGTAAACGTCATGATCATTTTATCCAATCGTTAAATGGTATTGATAATTATTCACATTGACCGCCAGTCGGTCAATGTGTATTTTATCGCTACGTTGTTGCACAGGGTTTCGCCTCACCGGTCAAGATCCATTCAAGGAGGGATTGTTGTGAACTCACTTAACGGATTTCGCTCACGCTACGGCGGCATCTGGACGTTGGCGCTGGGTTTATCCCCTCTTGCCGCATTAGCCGCGCCAGAAGAAACGATGCTAGTGACCGGTTCCGACCAGCAAACGGGTGAGACGTTACCCGGCTACGTGGTCAGCCAAACGACGGTCGCAACAAAAACCTCATCACCGCTTATCGCCGTACCGCAATTTGTGTCAGCGGTGAATCGCCAGCAGATAGATATACAAGCTGCAAACACCGTCAGTCAGGCGCTGCGCTATAGCGCCGGCGTGGCAGTGGAACGTTTTGGTGCCTTTTCAAGCGGCGTCGATTTTGGCCGCATGCGCGGCTTCGAGGCGGATTACTATTTGGATGGCCTGCGCGTCATTGGCAATACCGGCATTTGGGGGCCGCAAATTGAAGCTTGGGGATTGGAAAGCGTGGAAGTGCTGCATGGGCCTTCATCGACCCTATATGGTCAGGGCGGAGCGGGCGGGGTAATCAGTATGCGTTCCCGACGCCCTTCCGCGACAACATCGAACCAACTGAAATTGGAAATGGGTAATAACCAGACGCGATCGCTCAGCCTCGATACCACCAGCGCATTGACCGATGACGAGCAATGGCTGTATCGCTTTGATGGGTTGGCGGCTACCCGTGGTTCGCAGATCGAAAACACCAAACAGCAACGTCTCTACCTTGCACCTTCGCTAAGTTGGCAACCTAACGATCGCACTCACTGGACACTACTGACACACTACCTGCGCGAACCGAAATCTGGTTACTACAATACGTTACCTGCGCAGGTGCTAGGTTTATTGCCCAACCCACGCGGCAAAGTCGACACCCACCAAAATTACAGTAACCCGGCACATGAGCATTCCAGCCGCACGCAATATGACGTCACCTCGCTGCTAGAAATCCGCATGGGCGATCGCTGGCAATTAAAACAGAATTTGCGCTACGCCCATGTCGATTCCGCCGTACGCCGCGACTTCACCCGTGCAATAACGCCCGATGCACAACAATTAACCGCCGTTTATCAGGACGCGCCCAGTCAGGCCGATAGCCTGGCGTTGGATAATCAAGTGATTGCCGAGCTCACAACCGGCCCAATCCACCATCAGATCTTAAGCGGACTGGACTACCAAACCGGCAAACTCGATAAAGATCTTTGGGTATCGCAAACCGTCACGTTCGATCCTTGGTCCACGCATTATCGCCCCATCTTTGAGCCGTCTCCGGCTGCGAAAAGCTCGACGACACAGCGTTTTCATCGGGTTGGCGTATACAGCCAGGATGCATTGCAATGGAACGGCTGGCACTTGCTGGTGGGGGGTAGGCACGACTGGTCACGGATCCGCACGCATAACAATCTGGCCGCCACCCATACGCAAACCAATGACACCGCTTGGAGCTATCGCGCCGGTCTGAGTTATCCCTTTGATAACGGCCTGGCACCTTGGGTAAGCACGTCAACCGCTTTTGATCCGTTGACCGGCACCAATGCCGATGGCGCCCCGTTCAAACCGACCCACTCTACGCAATACGAAGCGGGGATGAAGTTTCAGCCGCCCGGCAGCGCGATGATGACCAGTCTGGCGTTGTATCAACTGACCCAGCGCGATGTGAATACCATTGATCCGTTAAATCCCAGCTACTACACCCAGACAGGCGAAGTACGTTCACGCGGGATGGAAATAGAATCCCGAGCCGCGTTAAGCCATAACCTAAATCTGATGCTGGCTTATGCCTGGGTAAACAATGTTGTCACCTCCGCGACCGACAGCACGCAAGGCCGCCATCCGGTCGGCGTACCGGCTCAAACCGGCTCGCTGTGGCTGGATTACCGTATTCATCAAGGTGCATTGCGCGGGCTTGTGCTCGGCGGTGGCGCGCGCTACCTGGGATCGAGCTGGGGCGATGGCACTAATACCTTTAAGGTTCCTGCAACCTGGCTTGGCGACGTAGCACTACGTTACTCGCCGGGCGCGTGGGATCCGCGTTTATATGCTCTCGAACTGGGTCTGACGGTGAATAACGTGACCAACAAATCTTACGTCGCCAGTTGTACCAGCGCTCCCTACTGTAGCATTGGCATTGAGCGTAGCATTGTTGGCTCGGTCAGTTGGTATTTTTGATGCAAAGACGTCACTTCATTCAGGCGCTGGGGGCGTTGGCGCTACTCTCTTCGATGCGAGCACTACGCGCTCAGGCTAACAGCCAGGTAGTGACCGATATCGCCGGTCGTCAGGTAACGCTGCGCTATCCGCTGCGGCGCATTTTTTTGGCGGAAGGTAACCTGTTCTATACCGTGGCGGCTCTGAATCCGGCCGCGCCCAGCGAAAAACTGATCGGATGGCGCGATAATTTCCGCACGGCCGATCTCGACAGCTATCAGCTCTACTGCCGCTATTTCCCTGAACTGGCTCAATTGCCCACCTTTGCTGGCGTGCAACAAATGCAATTTAATCTGGAAGGCCTTATTGCGCTGCGGCCAGAGGTTATGGTGCTCAATCTGAATACCCGGCTCGCCGTCGAGGGCAATGGGCTGATGAACAGGTTAACGGCGGCGGGCATTCCCGTCGTCTTTGTCGATATGAGCATCGATTTAATACGTAACAGCGCGCGCAGCCTTGCCATCATGGGACAACTGTTTGACCGCCCACAACGGGCGGCCAGCCTAATCCGCTTTCGCCAACGGCAGCTAGACCACATTGCGAACACGCTGGCAAAGCATAAGCCGACTCGCCCGCGGATCATGATGGAGCGCGCCGCCGGTTTATACGACGATTGCTGTCTTTCGTGGGGCAACGGGAACTACGGTGAAATGGTGGATTGCGCCGGTGGCGTCAATGTGGCCGGGGAACATATCCACAGCGTTTACGGTGCGCTCAGTCAAGAAATGGTCATCGCTTCTCATCCTGACAAGATTGTGGTGACCGGCAGTAATTGGAGCCAGTATTCGCCCAACGGCGACTGGGTCAATCTTGGCCCCGGCGCCGATCTGGCGCTAGCTCAACAACGGTTGAGGGCATTGATGCAACGTCCGGCTTATCGTACCTTGCACGCCGCATTCAGCGGGCAGGCCTATGCCATTTGGCATCCGTTTTACGACCACCCGTTTAACTTTGTTGCCATTGAGCGGTTAGCCGCGTGGTTTCATCCTGAGCTGTTTCACGCACTCAACCCGGAGGCAACGTTGGCAGAGCTGTTTACCCGCTACCTGCCTATCCCCTACCAGCCAGGCTACTGGGTAGCGCTAAACTCCGCCGCAGCCACGTCTACCGACACCCCAGTAAATACATGAATTGTTGCGCCAGCGCTGCACCCAGCGTATTGCGGTCGGCGTTAGGGTTGACCATAACGTCATCAACCGCGCCATGCATACCGTGGTACATCAGGATGGCGGTTAAATGTGGGTTAGCCAACTGCCAGGCTCCCGCGGCAGCCCCTTGGTTCAAAATCGTCAGGATCTGATCCAATACTGCATCGCGATCTTGGTTACCCCGGGTGTGGTAATGATGATCGTGATAGAGCGCGTCATGCAACGCCATGCCTTCCAAATAGGTCGCAACCCCGGCATCGCACCAGGCGCACAGACGGGCTATCCAATCATTCGGTGGGCATGCGTCAATGGCTTGTTGGATCTGTTCGATAAAATGTTTGGTAAAGCGTATGCGCAATGCAGACAATATTTCATTCTTGGACGGAAAATAATGATAGAAAGTCCCCTTGGCAACCTGTGCGTCACGCACAATATCGCTGATGGTCGTCGCCTCGAATCCTTTCTCAATAAATAGCTTCTGTGCTGCGTCCATCAGCTCATCCAACCGCACTTCCGCGGGTTTGGTACGCGGCTGCGTCTCTTGCGTTTTTTGTTTTATTTTCATCTTAACATCCACTGGTAGCCCAACGGTCATCGTAACCAATGTTGTCGCCATTGACTAGATAACCTGCAGCGGCGAGATCAATACACCCGCAATTGACCGACGGTCAGTCATAATATAAAGTGAGAATAGTTTTCACTATCATCATTGATTGTTCGAGGAGAAGCTTTATGTCCGGAATGCGCAGGATCTCGCTGGTCACCGCCATTTGTCTGGGAACCTTTATGGCTTCGCTAGACATCAGCATCGTCAATGTGGCGTTGCCCACAATGCTGGAGTCATTACAAACGGATATGTCAGGCTTACAGTGGGTGGTTGATGCTTATGCGCTTTGCCTTTCGGCGTTGATCCTTTCCTCTGGTCCACTCGGCGATCGTTTCGGTCGTAAACGTATCTGGTTGTATGGCGTCGCACTGTTCACGTTAGGATCGATCGTTTGCGCGTTTGCCACCAGCCTCAGCATGTTATTAATCGGCAGGATGATCCAAGGGATCGCCGGTGCAGCCGTGATACCCGGCGCCCTATCGCTACTCACACACGCTTTTCCAGAAGAACAGCAACGTACACGCGCCATCGGTATTTGGTCATCCGTTAATGCCCTTTCGCTGGTCGTGGGCCCGGTCCTCGGCGGCATGTTGGTGCATACCACCGGCTGGCCCGGCATTTTCTGGATCAATATTCCGGTGGGGATCATCGCCTTAGTATTGGGCGGTTGGGGGATCAAGGAAAGTGCACATCCAGAACAGGCGGCACTCGATCCGATCGGTCAGGGCTTGAGCATTCTGTGGCTGGGAGCGTTGACCTACGGCCTGATCGCCGCTGGCGAGTTCGGCTGGCACAGCGCATTATCACGCTTCCCGCTGTATGCCGCCCTGGCTCTGTTCGCGCTGTTTATTTGGGTCGAAATGCGGGTTAAGCGTCCGCTGCTGCAACTAAATCTGTTCCGCAAAGCCGACTTTACTGGATATAACTGCGCCTCTTTCGTGCTCGGTTTTTCATCTTACAGCAGCGTCTTTTTCGTCTCGCTGTTCCTGCAACAAGCGCAGGGATGGAGCCCCGCCGCTACCGGCTGGCGTATGGCACCAGAGTTTCTGGCTATGGCGTTGGCAGCCTCGGGTTTTGGTCGTCTTTCCGCCCGGCTGAGTGTCAATTCGCTGATGATTGCCGGATACGGTTTTATCGGTATCGCGCTGCTGCTGCTCACTCAGTTACAGGCAGACTCAACCTACCCTATCGTCGCCGCCTATCTGGCACTACTGGGGCTTGGCATGGGGCTGGCAATGCCCGCCACCAGCGCGTTGGTGATGCGTACCGTCGAACCGCAACGATCTGGCATGGCTTCAGCGACGATGAATGCCTTACGGCAAACCGGTATGACACTCGGCATCGCGCTGTTAGGCACCTTGATGAGCATGAAAGCGGTAAATGTCTTGACCGTTTCATTGCAAGCTCAAGGCGTTGAAACGCCGCTTAACATCGCGCGGGCGGCCATCATTGAACAACAGCAGATCGTCAGTGCACCGTTGGATGCTGAGCGGCTACAGACACTTACGCATAACGCCTTTGCTGGCGGCTTTGGCGTCGCAATGCTTTGGGCCGGTTTGCTTAGCATCGCAATGACCGTTTGGCTGCTGATTATGCTCCATCCACGTTTCCGCCTCCATACGCATTCGCAAACTACGGTGCTGGGTAAATCACAAGAGTGACATGAGGGAAGAATAATATGACGCAAGTACAACCCGATCCGATTGAAGCGCTGGTCGATTTTGCCACACAGGTGGATGCCTGCATGGTGCCACCGTCGGTATTGGCATTTCAATGCAAACGCCTGATGGATAATTTGGGCTGCCTGGCGGCCGGTTACGCGCAGAGCGGCGTTGAGGCTGCATTAACCTTGGCAAGACGCTGGAGCAGCTGCGAAGAAGCGCGGATCATCGGCTCGCAAGAGCGGCTTGCCGCACCACAGGCAGCATTCGTCAATGCGGTTCGCGCCCGGGCACTCGACTACTGCGACGTGCTATCACCCGGCTGGCATCCCAGTTCCTCAGATATTCCGATAGCGCTAGCGGCGGCGGAACTTACCGGAGCTTCTGGGTTGGATATGTTGGCCGCACTGGCTGTTGGGCAAGATGTTGCGCAACGTATTAATCTGGCCGCACAAGCCAACGGTTTTTTCTATCGTGGCTTCGACTCCAATATTCTTGGGTTGTTTTCCGGTGCGGTGATCGCCGCGCGTCTGCTGCGGCTCGATCGCCGGGCCTTTGCCGATGCCGTCGGGTTAGCCTTCGACTTTGGTATCGGAACCTTCCAGCATTATCAGGATAAAACGCTGGCGGTACGCATCGGACAAGGATTGGTGGCGCGCCACGCTCTGGAAGCCGCGTTACTGGCGCAGGCCGGGATTAGCGGCCCCAAACGGGTACTCAGCGGCGAGAACGGTTTTTTTAACCTCTATGCGCCGGGCAAACCCGATCTCTCATTACTGACTCATCAGCTTGGCGTAACGTTTCACGGGGAAGAGGCGACCTGCTTCAAACTCTATCCGCATTGCAGTATCCTACTGGCGCTGACTGAAACGCTGCTGAATGCCGGTCTGCACTGCCGCTTACCCCACCTTGAACACGCTAAAATCAGTTTGCACGCCTCCCCCACGATGCGCATGGTTTGCGGAGCACCGTACGAACCGCAGAATACGGCCGAAATTGATGCCCAATTCAGCGCACGTTACGTGATTGCCAACGCGCTGTTACGCGGCCGCGCCAGCGCGCAGGAGTTTAACGCACAATCGGCAACCGATCCTGAGGTCGTCGCGCTGGCACAACGTATTGCGATCCATGAACAACCCGCTTTTGAGCGCTTCGATCGTTTTGAACTGCACATTGAACCGCGACAGGGAGAAACGCTGAGGCTGGCGGCTGAGTTTGGCCGCGGCTGGCCGGAAAACCCCGCGGGTATGCAAGACATACGCGAAAAATTTCTGCAGTGTTGCGCGCAATCCCCCTGCCGCAGCATGCGGGAAAATGCACAGCGCTTAATATACTGCATTGAGGAATTGATTGAAGCCCCTACACTCGAGCCACTACTGAGCGCGCTGACCGAGCACGATCGCCCGACCAATAAAAGCCTTGATGCAAACAATCTAGCCATCAACTAAGCACACTGTATGGCGTGGCAGACGCTCTGCCACGCTAATGAAACGTCGCTTGCGCGCCCTCGCTTTAACAATGATGGTACTACTCATCTCTTACTCACTACGCAACAGTGCGCCGACTTGTACTCGGGTGGGTTTCCCTTACGGTAGCAATCTGTGTCAAGGTGTCTGCTCCTTGTTGAGCGGTTGAGCCGTCACGCTGTGACGGTTTCAGTAACGTTTGCACGTTTAAACTGGCAGGAGACGCTTAATCAAGAACGAAACATCACACAGACCTATTGACGGCCGCTTTCACGAGGGGTAGCGCTGATACGGCGGTTTCTCTCTCTGCATTCACCCGGTGTTGCGTGGTAGTATGACTCACTTTTTTTAGGAGGTTTAAAATGAATTTTATGCTTAAAGTCTGCCCACTTGCCCTTATTTTAGCGTCAAGCTCAGCGTTTGCCGTCGGTTTCACCAGTGAGGTCGGTAAATCTTATACTAACTTTGACTTGGAAATGGGCAAAAGCTCTTCTGGTCTTTATGTGCAAAGTAACTGGACCAAAAACGTCAAAGACGGTACTCAGGTCGGTGGTGCTGGCGTAGGTTATAACTTGGGGCTGGGGCCTTTAACGCTTAATGTGGGCGCTAAGGCATTGTATATCAACCCTAAAAAGGGTGATAACGGGGTTGCTTTCCCAATCGGCGGTGGCATTGCGTACAACGTTACCGATAGCATCGCCGTCTTTGGTGAAGGTTATTCAGCGCCAGAAGGCTTGAACAACAGTGTTAAAAACTACGTTGAAGCCAACGGTGGCGTGAGCTGGCAGCCTATCCCTCTGCTGACGGTTAAAGCGGGCTATCGCTATGCTGCCGTTGATGGTAAAGATGGCCGCCCGAGTAGCACGCTGATCGACGGCCCTTACGTTGGCGCTGGCGTCACCTTCTAAATAGCCAGGATCAGGTCGGCCTGGCCTCGTTCAGAATGACGCAACGTGCCAACCTATTCGCCGCCACAAATGGGGTTTCTGATAGGTTGGCCGTTACCCCACCGGCGGCAAAAGAGTGTTGATACCTCCCCTGCGCCATCAGCGTTTAATGTGTGCCACGCAGTACTCTTGTTCTGATCCCTGATGCTAAGCAACGCTGCGCTCTTACTCACAACACACTATCATATATTTGCTTTATGATTGTCATGTCGCTTGCTCTGTGCTTACTGGAGCACAAAGGCGATCAATAACACACGGCGAACAGAGTAGAATCTCTGCTCTAATTGCGACACGATGCCAGCAATTTGCATGGGTTATCTTCTTTATCCCCCTCTGCATCGATGCAAAACACACAAACCGTGGCTAATGATTTAGCCTGTTGAGCCAATCCTGCAAAGCCACGCGGCTTAACATAGAAAGCGAATATGAGAGCCAGTCTAAGAGAGAAAATTGTTAAGACGTGTGAAGCCAAAATTGCGGCTAAAGGTAATGACGTGGGTCTGTCATTCTATGCCTTTTTTGCCAACAAAAATGATGATCCTGTTTTACTGATGGAGGTTGCACATTGGTGGATCATGGAGATGAAACTCGACCACTTCGAGAAGGCTGAAAAAATAAAGTCGCTGGTGTTGGCTATCTCGACATCGTCCGCAAAACAAACCTGAGCCCGACGGCGCCCCCTAGCAAACGGCACTCCAGTTGCCTTGGCAACGGCTACAAATACGCGGGCTGCTGAATGGACAGCCCACGTTACGGTTCTCGAAATGCCGACGCCCGTTTGGCCACGACGCCTCCCCCGTCAAGACCCACGGGTGAAACTCACCATCAAAGAATTGTTAAGAAATGTTTAACTTGCTGTTGACTTAGTGTATCAGTGAGCGTATTTTTTTTGCCAATTCTACGCGTACAGCGATCACGGAAATAGTCATCACGTTGGGCATTATCGTGACGGTAATATCACTTTGGTGATTTTTAATACATAGGTTTTAAATCGTGATAGGTAATTTAAAGAATATTTTTATCGCTATTCTCAGTGGCTTTTTTCTTACCTTAATGTTTCAAGCCAACAGTGCCCTGTCTGAGAATACAACGCCCGTTGTTGCCTCCTGGGTCGCACACGGTATTGGCATGGTGGTTTCACTGCTGCTTATTATCTTGTTTGTTAAAAAAAAACCGCAAACGTTGAATAATCAACAACAAAAAATACCGAAGTGGCTATATTTCGGTGGGATACCCGGCGCATTTACCGTAATTTTAGCTACGATGGCAATGAACGGCGGTATTCCTCTCTCCAGCACGATTTCTCTTGGCTTAGTCGGCCAGTTGTTATTCGGATTTTTTGCCGATCACTTTGGTTTATTTGGTTCACAAAAACGCAGGCTGACGCGCCGAAATTTCGCAATTCTAGCGCTAATTATGTCCGGTTGTTTTCTTATTATTTATAGCCTCTAGGATATATCCATGCACTCGCTTATTTTTATTGCGTTATTGAACGGTATGATGATCAGTTCTGCCCGCGTGATTAACGGGCAGTTGAGTTCTACTATCGGCGCTTTTCGCACCTCTTTGTGGAACCACTCCGTCGGCTTTTTATTTTTGACCTTGATGGTCGCCCTCTTTTATTGGCAGCAATTAAACCTATTTCATTGGTCGATGGTTCCAGCCTATGCATGGATCGGCGGTGGGTGTGGCGCATTGTTTGTCGCAACCAGCAGCTATGTATTTCCCAAAATGGGCGCGCTTAATACCTCCGTATTAATTATTGGCGGACAGATGTTTTCTGCGGTGTTATTTGATGTGATTAGCCAAGGTGGCGGCTATCATCTTATCCGGCTGTTGGGCGTAGGGCTGATAACCCTCGGGATCATCCTATCGACATTAGAGAAATATCATCATGATAAATAAGCTGTTAGCAGATCAACAATACGATATCGAATTCAACGGCCATTTAACCAATCATGTCAAACATGCGGTGATTGCTTTGGCAGGCTTGGGTGTCGCGGAACAACGTATTGTCTGGTACTACCAACGCTACGCCAAGATGACGCCTTACGGCATGGGGCTGGAACCACCAAGAGCCGCCAAGCACCAGATTGACGCGACAAACTGGCGCAGCCTATTGGGAAAACGTAGCAGCTTCAGTGCCTATCGTGATTTTTTCCTGCAAGCGCTACGCCAACACGGGCGAGAAAAAACCCTGGCGACCTATATGCCAGAGCTGCTCGCCGGTTGGGTTGGCTCACTGACGCACGGCACCATTCATCTGGGTTGGGCATTGTTGGTCGAACATGAAGAGATGATCGCCGAAGGTCTGGCGTATATGGCTTACTCTTATGTGCCATGCCATGGCCATCGCGCCCAGCCTGATACACAATGCCAAGAAACGACGGCTTTCGACTCTATTTTGCGCTTAGCGCACCACTGGCAAGCGCATCGAGAAGAGATGCTGGCATGGCAGACGGCGGCCATTGAAACGCCTGCCGCCGAAATCACAGCCTGCATTCATCCCGAACTGCAGCGTTCCGGTCTGCAATACCGCATTGCCTGTGTGCTGTATTTGGGGCATGAGGAAATTTATCGCCAACCCGCCTGGCTGACGAATCAACCTTCGGAGCTGGCTTGGTCGCAACTCTATCAGGCGGTTACGCTGATCTATTTGAGCAAACCGGGGAACTTCCTGCTATTGCACCTGTTGACGTCGCTGCTGGCGATGGAGCAAATCGCCAAATACTTACCTGAGAAAGATGTGCAGAACGTGTTGAATTGTTATTGGGTCGGTATGCAATGCATGTTGTTTGCTACCAATAATTTGGCGCAACCCGATAAGTTAGCCGCTCTCCAGCAGATTTATGCCAACAGTCATGACGACATCGACGATCCGCTCTGGGAGCGCGAATGGCAACAACTCACCGCGCGTGCGGTAGAGGAAGAAGAAGAACATAATCCCAAATTAGTTTATGTGATGAAGCGCTTGTGGCTGCGCACAAGATGCAGCCTGTATCGCGCGGCTGCACACCAGTTTACCGCCACGCCTGAATTGCCGCCGTCGTTTGAACACGCGCCAAATCTGGATTAAGAGACAAATAATATGCACAGTGCCCCAACCGCAAAAATTATCGATAAATTAGGCTGGATTTATATCCAAGATAAAAAAATCCTGATGGCACGTTCACATAATAAGAGCGCTTATTATATTCCCGGCGGTAAACGTGAGGCGGGAGAAAGTGATAACGACGCGTTAATCAGAGAAATAAAAGAAGAACTCTCCGTGGCATTAATCAGCGACAGCATCACGCCAATGGGCGAATTTCAAGGGCAAGCGGACGGCAAAACCGCGGGGGTGTGGGTTAATATTCGCTGTTTCAGCGCCGCATTTAGCGGTGAAATTAAACCCGATGCAGAAATTGCCGAAGTGGCATGGCTCGATTCGACGGATGAGCACCGCTGCTCCGCCGTCGCGGTAAAAGTATTAAACGCATTAAAAGAGATGCATTTAATAAACTGAATAACTCATACGGTTCTTTTAATATTATCCGTAACGGATACCTTAAATAATTCATGTTGCAGCGCGGGCAAACGGTTGCCCTGATGCGTTTCCACGCGTCGGGGTTCCCGCCTGCGGATTAATGCGTACCGGTTAACGTTAACGAGGAGTGGTTGATGAAGCATCCTAATATCCATGTACTGCCCCCGAGTGATTACCTGACATATTTACATACCAAAATTCGAAATAATCAGGCAGAGCATGATTGCTTTGAATATTACAGCGATCAACTGTTACGCCAATTGCTGGTCAACGCCGCCGCGTTACTGCCCTATGAAAAACAGGACGTGATTACCCCGATTGGCGAAACCTATGCAGGATTAAGGTTAGCCCGTGGCGTCTGCGGTGTATCGGTTATTCGCGCCGGAGAAAGCTTTGAAGGCGAGTATCGCCGCATGTTTTCCAGCCAGCCGATAGGGAAAATACTGATCCAGCGTAATCCCGACACCAAGCAGCCCAAATATTTCTATTCTCACTTCCCTGACGATATTGCCGAACGTTCAATCTTGCTATTTGAACCGATGCTGGCCACCGGCGGTTCACTGATCATGGCGATAGAAACGCTGCAAAAGCGCGGAGTACCGGTGGAAAATATATGCGTCGTCAATGTATTGGCATCGCCAAGCGGCGTTAAACGTTTATTTGACCGCTATCCGACGATCCAATTTGTGACCTCATCGATTGAGCAAGGCTTATCAGAGCAAGCCTTTATGAAGCCGGGTATTGGTGACTTTGGTGACCGTTATTTTGGCACGCGGCACGGCTAAATCATGGCTCCCACGCGCTCCTACACTCGCACTCCCCCACCATAAGGAAACGATACGTACTATGCCACATGTAAAAATTCAGCACTTCCCCGTTTCGCTATCAGAAACGGCGCAACACACGCTCGCAGAGGACATTGCACAGGCCATAACCCGCGCATTTGGCTGCCGTGCCAATGTCGTCTCCATCGCGCTGGAAGCGGTATCGCCGGATGATTGGCAAGAGCAGGTTTATCGCCCGGAAATAGAAAATAAAAAAGACGGTTTGATTAAACAACCTAATTATTAACCACGCCCAATATCGCTACGGCTTCCAGCCCAGTGTGTATGGGATAGTAAGAAGATGGCATCCATGAAACCTCATCTTAGCGTGATTATGTTTGACCTTGACGGCACCCTGTTTGATACAGCGACGGCGATTGTTTCTGCCTTTCGCGCCACGTTTCAGCAGTTGCAGTTACCACAGCCAGCGCATGACGAACAGATTCGCGAAACGATCGGCCTGCCGTTGGAAAGCGCCTTTATGCAGCTTTTGCCGCCGGAGGCTGCCCCTCAGGCCGTCAATGACTGCGTGGCCGAGTATCTGCGGCAATTCCAGACGCTGATTTTACCCATGGCGCCCTCACTGTTATTTCCCGGCGTTGCCAGCGGGTTAGCACAGTTAAAACAATCCGGTTTTCGTCTCGCGGTCACCACCAACAAGTTCGCCCGCAGTGCGAATGCCTTATTAGCCGCGGCGGGGATTGCGACGTTGTTCGATGTCGTGGTGTGCGCAGACCAAGTTGCGAATAAAAAACCGGCGCCGGAATCGGGTGACCGCATACTGGCACACTATCGGGCCAAGGCTGAACACGCGGTGATGGTCGGTGACACCACGCACGATATTTTGATGGCACATCAGGTCGGTTGCCCGGCGATCGCCGTGGATTACGGTATTCAAAACCGTGAGGTATTAGCGGCGGCGGAACCCCAAGTTATTTTCAGCACGTTTTCAGACGTCGTGGCGTGGTGTCAGCAAAGGGCGTGAGCCAATAAACTTACGTCCCATCGTGTTGTTTCAGATGAAAATAGTCAACGCTAAAGCGTGTCGTACTTTCACGTTTATTTAGGCCTCTGTCGACATCAATACCCGACAGTCATTTTTATTTATTTAATTTGCTGGGAAGTAATTATCGACTATCGACACTGAGTGAATGACCGAGGCATTAAAACCCTGTCTAAATACGGACGTTGTTTCTCTAAAGCGCATAAGCGTTGAGAAAAATGCATAACGGAATTGATGTTCCGCGGGGCCGCAGTAGACGTAATCGTTGCCATGATAAACACACTGTTCCAGACATGAATCTGGCGCAGTGCATTGTTACGGCAAAAATAACGCCAGTTGCAGCGGTTATTACCGTCTGTTAACTGACAAATATTAACGCTTAAAAAGGGTGGAATGCTGAAAAGCTGCAAGGATAACTATAGCGATAACAACGATAGAATAAGCCGTGACGCACCCAGCCTTGATGTTATTGAGCATGGCGATCGCCTGCGACCTCATCAAGACGGGCAGTTACAGAGGAATAAAGCCTGAAATCTGTCGTCACGATCAACGCTAACGAAATCTTTGCAAAGGGGATGCATTCATAACGTTATCATGGGAAATTCGGCTGGATTATTTGAACAGCTTGCTCAACACATTCATCAACGGCCCGACGCCATTGCCGTACAAGACGCAGATGGGGTACTCAATTATCAAGAGTTCCATCATCATATTATGAGTATTTCCGCCTGCCTACGGCAGGCGGTTAATACGGACACAGCGTGTATCGGGTTATTCTGCGAACCCTCCACGTTATTAATCAGTGGCGCTTGGGGTATTTTAGCCACCGGTTATGCCTATTTGCCGCTAGCGCCGGAATATCCTGAAGAACGGCTGCGTTATATGATAGCCGACTCATCGGTGAAGGTTATTTTTTGCCAATATCATCTTAAAGAACAATTGCAGGCGCTGGTCGAGCATGACGTCACGATTATTACCGACAACGATATTCCTTACCTGTCTGACGTTCCCGCCCCAGCGTTACCGACTCCAAAGGCCGCGCTTGCCGCTACGGAGCGCTTAGCCTACGTGATTTACACCTCCGGCAGCTCTGGTAAACCTAAAGGTGTGATGGTCAATTATCACAATATATCCAGCCATATGCGCTACCTGCGTCAGCAATTTGCGTTTGATAAGCACAGTAAAATCCTGCAAAAAACGCCGATGAGCTTTGACGCCGCGCAGTGGGAGATCCTCGCCCCGGCCTTCGGCTGTACCGTCGTGGTGGCTCCGAAAGAGTGTTACCGCGATCCCGATATGATGGTGGCTACGCTGTTGCGCCATCAAATTACTTGCCTGCAATGTGTGCCGACGCTGTTACAAGCCTTGGTCGATCAGCCGTTGTTACAGGATTGCCAAGCGTTAACCCAGGTCTTTTGCGGCGGCGAAATTCTGACGCGAAACCTGGCACTGCAGTTCTTCCAAAGCCGGCCACAGACCAGCCTGATCAATCTTTATGGCCCGACGGAATGCACCATCAATGCGTCGGTTCACCGGGTGAATAGCGCGACGCTGGCACAGTCTCCGGATGCGATTTCGATCGGGCGTCCAGTGGATGACACGCGTTTTTATGTACTCGATGCCCACCGTCAGCGAGTGGCTGCGGGCGAAAAAGGTGAGCTGTATATTTCCGGCGCGCAGATAGCCAATGGCTATTTACAGCGCCCAGAACTGACGGCGGAAAAATTCGTACCCAACCCATTTCCCCACGATGCTGAACACGCCCGGCTTTACCGCACTGGCGATATTGTGTATCAGGATGGCGCTGGCGACTATCACTTTGCCGGTCGCGCTGATAACCAGATCAAGCTGCGCGGCTACCGTATTGAACTGGACGAAATCCGTCTGGCGATTGAACGTCACCAATGGGTGAAAAGAGCCGCGGTGGTGGTGAACGAAGATAAACGCACGCACTATCAAAACCTGATCGCCTGCGTTGAGCTAGATCCCCAACATGCCGCCTTGATGGATCAAGGCAAGCACAGCGAACATCACCAATCAAAAGCCAGCAGGCAGCAAGTCAAAGCACAATTGTCCAACGCAGGCTGCCGCAGCGAGGCGGAGTGCCAGACGCTCGCAGAGCTAACCCTTCCCGGCGAACAAGCCACACCGCAACAACGTTATCTGGCATTTAGTCGCAAAAGTTATCGTTTCTTTGAGGGCAGCACACCGGTAAACGAGGCGCAATTATTAACGCTCCTGGCGCGCCAACCGCAGGCGGTACAGAGCAATCAACTGGATGCGCTGTCGGTAAACGACTTTGGCTGTTTGATGCGTAACTTTGGCCAATTCACCAGTGAAAACCGCCTATTACCAAAATATGCCTATGCCTCACCCGGCGCGCTCTATTCGGTACAGATGTATGTGGAAATTCATCGTCTGTTTGGCTGGCCGGCAGGGATCTACTATTACCACCCTGCCCGTCACCGCCTGTACCGCCTCTGCTCCGTGTCAGAACAGAGCACTCCCAGCCTTAAGATCCACTTTGTCGGCAAACGCGCCGCGATCGATCACGTTTACCACAACAATATTCAAGAAGTTTTAGAAATGGAAGCGGGCCATATGTTGGGGCTATTTGACGAACTGCTGCCAGAATATGGTTTACAAATGGCCGAGGAAACGCGCCCCAGCACGCTACCAACGTGGTATGACGGCGCATCCTGTGACTTCTATCTGGGCGATTACCGCATTCAACCTGCCGATACGCATACAGACGCCAGTGCATCAGGCGAGCATCCTGAGCTTTTTGTTCAGGTGCAGGGGAAAGGCGTGGTCGATATGCTTCCTGGGCTTTATCACTATCGTCAGGGGAAGCTGCATTTTCTGGATGAAACGATGCTGGCTCGTCATCACGTCATCGCGATCAATCAGCAAGTCTATCAGCGCGCCGCCTTTGGCATCATGATGGTGAATAACCATAACGATATCGCCCGTCATTACATCACGCTGGGGCGTACGTTGCACCGCCTACAGGCCAACCCACAGGGGCTGGGGATGATGTCTGCGGGGTATAGCTCGAAAACCGGGCATGACCTGCCCGCCGCCACCGCCATGCGGGCGATTTTGGCACGTCATGGCTTGCCACTACACAGCGGTTATTTTTGTATCGGTGGCCCGCTGAGCCAGGCACAGTTAATCCACGACGGAATGGATGAAGACCGGGTGCATATGCAAGGGCCAACAGAGATGCTCAAGGCCGATTTAGCGATGCACTTACCCCAATATATGGTGCCGAACCGCGTATTGGTGTTGGAGAAACTGCCGCTGATGGCCAACGGCAAGGTCGATCAACAAGCGCTTAATCGTCTGTACGATTGTCAGTTGAACACCGATAAACCGGTCATTCCGCCTGAAGGTGAATTACAACAATTGCTGGCCGAGATTTGGTGCAAAGTAATGAAATGGGAAAGCGTGTCAATGGACGACGACTTTTTCGAGAGTGGCGGCAACTCACTCACCGCCGTGATGTTGATCAATCAGGTGAACAAAGCGCTGACGATCAAATTGCCGCTGCAAATACTGTTTCAAACGCCGACCCTGATGGCGTTAGCCCGTTGGATAGAGCGTAATGCCTTCGTTTCTGCGCCCTTGTCGCGTTTGGTGCCCTTTGCACAAAACCAGTCACCCGCAATTTTTTGCTGGCCCGGTCTGGGCGGGTATCCGTTAAGCCTAAAAACGCTCGGGGTAAACTTGAGCCACGCGCGTACCTTCTATGGCGTGCAGGCCTTGGGGATTAACGAAGGGGAAACACCGCTTGAATCTATCCAACAGATGGCGGCGGCAGATATTGCGCAAATTCAACAGATACAGCCTCACGGGCCTTACACACTATGGGGATATTCGTTTGGGGCACGCGTTGCGTTTGAAGTTGCCTACCAGCTTGAAGCGGCTGGCCAGGCAGTGGAAGCACTCTATCTGATCGCGCCGGGATCACCAAAAACGCAGTTCGATCGTGAGCAGGAAGGCAGCCAATCTGCCGATTTCACCAACCCCGTATTTGTAGCGATTTTGTTTTCCGTCTTTGCCCGTCAAATCGAAGGGCCGTTACTGGAACGTTGCCTGGCGGAATGCCGCACCGAAGCCGATTTTGTTCATTTTATCTGTCAGCGTTTTCCGCAGTTACAAGCCGAACTGGTCACGCGGATTATTCATATCGTCAAAAAGACCTATGCCTTTGGCTATAACTTTGAAGAGTTGCAACAACGCAGGATCCAGGCGCCGATTACCGTTATCAAAGCGGAAGGCGACCATTACTCCGCGATCGAACATTCACCGGCACTGCAAGCCAATCCGCCACGCGTGATCCAACTTGCGGTAGACCATTATCAGCTCTTGCAGCCTCAGGGCGTTGCTCAACTGCAAGCGACACTGTTTCCCTCCGTTTCCGTTAATGTATAAGTGAGCCATGATGCAATCTTCTTTACTGCCTTTAGTTATTCATCCTGAAGTTAAAGACGCCTTGGACAATCATCGTGCAGTGGTCGCCCTAGAATCGAACGTCATTACCCACGGGCTCAATTATCCGGCGAATGTCGAAACCGCACTGGCGGTGGAAAATGCCGTGCGCCGCAGTGGTGCGATACCGGCGACCATTGGCATCTGCGAAGGCAACATCTTGATAGGCATGGATCGCGAACACATTGAACGCTTTGCCACCACGCCAGGGATCGCCAAAGTCTCTACCAACACGCTGCCGTTTGTATTAGCGCAAAACGGCATGGGCGCCACTACCGTCGCCTCGTCATTGATCCTTGCTGAACTGGCCGGTATTCGTTTCTTTTCCTCCGCCGGTATCGGTGGCGTGCATCGCGGAGGGGAAGACAGCATGGATATCTCTTCTGATTTGATCCAATTCACCCGCTCCAAGGTCACCGTTGTTTCTGCCGGGGCAAAAAACATCCTTGATATTGGCCGTACCCTGGAATTTTTAGAAACCCACTGCGTACCGGTAGTGACTTACCAAACCGACGATTTCCCCGCGTTTTACTGTCGCAGCAGCGGGTATCGTAGCCCACAGCGATTAGACAGCTTGCAAGACATCGCTCGTGCCATCGCCATCAATCACGCACTGCCGGGTAGCGCCAGCGTAGTGGTCGCCACCCCCACCAAACCGGAGGATGCCATTGACAGCCGTGACGTTCAGGCAGCCATTCAGAACGCCATCGATGAGGCCACGGCTGCGGGCGTCGCAGGTAGCCAGGTAACGAAATTTATTATGAAGGCGGTAGAAAAAGCCACGCATGGCCGTTCGGCAACCGCCAATGCCGCGGTGCTGGTCAACACCGCAGAGCTCGCTGGCGAGCTGGCGATGGTGTATCACGCACAGTATTGATCTTATTCGGCGTCGCCCATCCCGAGCGACGCCAAACAGATTTTTTGTCCTCTGTCGCATAAAATCCAGGCCGCGCAAGCGGCCTTATCGGCTCGACGTTCTAACCACCACAATCTGAAACCACACAACTGTATCCTAATATTCACACGTTGTGTGCCACTGTTAAGCGTTGAGACAGCAAGAGTTAATACGGTCGTAGACGCTACCAGAGAAAATTGATAACGCGTAGAAAAATATAACGTTATCGTTTATTATCACATTTAAATAATGCTATTTATAATAAACCCTCTGTGATTCATTTTTTGAATTGCCCTCTTTGAAATTCAACTCACTCTATAGCCGGTGTCATAATCAACAGTCACCCTATGGAGATGTTACAATGAAAAAAAGAATGCTTGGCAATGAATTAACCGTATCCGCTATTGGTTATGGCGCGATGGGGTTAAGTGAGTTTTATGGTGATACGGATGATAACGCATCATTATCCGTTCTTAATACGGTAATTGACAGTGGTATAGACTTTATTGACAGCGCAAACCTCTATGGCAGAGGACATAATGAAAGGCTGATCGGTCATTTCCTCGCAAAGCTGAGCAATAACCAGCGAAAAAAAATAAAAATTGCTACCAAATGCGGTATCGACCGCGCTGAGGATAATAGTTATGCACGTCGCATAAATAATCAACCGGACTATATACGACGTTGTTGCCACGAGTCATTACAACGACTTGGCATGGAACGAATCGATCTCTATTACCTGCATAGAGTCGATCCTCAAGCTAACATCGAAGAAAGCATGTATTGCCTTTCCCAACTGGTCAAAGAAGGCAAAATTGCGCATGTCGGTCTCTGTGAGGTCTCCGCGACAACATTGGAAAAGGCGCATCGGGTACACCCCGTCAGTGCGTTGCAAACTGAGTACTCATTGTGGACGCGTGATATCGAAACAGATGTACTGCCCACGGCAGTTCGCTTGGGAATCGGTGTTGTCCCTTACTCCCCATTAGGGCGTGGCTTTTTAACCGGAAAGTACCTCAGTAATCAGGCGTTCGCCGATGATGATTTCCGTAAAAACAATGAACGCTTTACGCAGGAAAATATCAACCACAATGTAAAAATCCTTCAGGCGATTGCACCATTGACTGAAAAATATCACTGCACACCGGGTCAATTATCACTCGCTTGGTTACTGGCGCAATACGATAAGATCGTCCCTATTCCTGGAACGAAGAACAGCCACTATGCGATTGAAAATGCACAGGCTGATACGATTACTTTAGACGCCAGCGATCTGGAGATATTGAACAAACTCAAAGAGAAAATAACCATTATGGGTGGGCGCTATAGCGCAGAAGGAATGAAAGGAGTTAATGCCTGATAGTATCAATAATGGGGCTGAGTATTCAGCCCCTTTATTTATTAGCGAGTGACGCTTAAAGCAACGCCCTCTCCGCCGCCCACACATAATGCTGCAATTCCCTTCTTTAATTCATTTCGCTTCATATTATGGATAAGCGTTACCAAAATACGACAGCCGGAAGCACCAATAGCATGCCCCAACGCAATGGCACCACCATAAGGATTAACCCGCTCAGGCGAGATACCTGATTCAGACATCACAGCCAGCGCCTGAGCGGCAAAGGCTTCGTTAGATTCTAAAACCTCGACATCATCCGCCTGCCAGCCTTGCTTATCCAAGCATTGACGGATCGCCGCGATAGGCGCAGCCCCCATGATCTCCGGCTCAATGCCGGAATTACTGAAATGCCCTAGAATAGCCAAGGGTTCAATCCCGAGACGCTCTGCTTTCTCTCGACTACACAGTAATACCGCCGCCGCCCCATCATTCAGTGACGAAGCATTACCCGCAGTTACCGTTCCTGCTTTTTGAAACACCGGTTTTAAACGCGACAATTTCTCATAATCCGTTACCCGTGGCCCCTCGTCACTGGCCATACGTATCAGTTCACCTTTGCGATTGATTGACTCGATAGGCACGATCTCATCATCAAAGTAACCACTTTGCTGCGCGGCCAGCGCCCGTTGATGGGATAATACAGCGTATTTATCCTGCGCCTCGCGCGAAATATTAAATTGCCGAGCGACATTTTCAGCCGTGACGCCCATATGAAATTGATGGAAAGCATCCCATAAACCATCATGCACTAACGAATCTTTCAGCTCCGTATGGCCTAATCGCATCCCCTTACGGGAATTCTCAATAATATGCGGAGCCAGAGACATGTTTTCTTGCCCTCCAGCGATGACCATTTCCGCCTCACCGCTCTGTATCGCCTGCATGGCCAAATGAACAGCCTTAAGCCCGGAACCGCAAACCTTATTAATGGTTAACGCTTGGCTCGACACCGGTAACCCCGCTGATAATGCCGTTTGCCTTGCTGGGTTTTGACCACTGCCCGCCGTCAAAACCTGCCCCATGATCACTTGCTCAATGTCTTGGGGCGCAACACCACTTTCTGCAAGCAACGCCTGCACGACCGCACATCCCAACACCGTCGCCGGTTTGTCAGATAGCCCCCCTTGAAAGCTTCCCGTTGCCGTACGTTTTGCGGCAATAACAACAACTTCTCTCATGGTAAAGCCCCTATTATTTTTGCGCCGCGGAATACTGAGCAACAGCAGTACGGTATACGGTAAGTGCATTCATACACGCAGGGACGCCTGCATAAATCGCCATTTGAATAACAATCTCTAATAACTCTTGCTGAGTTACCCCAACATTTAATGCCGCCCGCATATGTAATTCCAGTTGCCCAACGGCATTACCTTGAGTAATAAGCGATGCAACGGTAATCATCTCACGGCTCTTGAGATCTAACCCCTCGCGCCCCACCACCGCACCGAAAGCATAATCAGTGATTAAACGCGGTAAATCGGCATCCAACTCGCTAAGACGTGCAGTGACCTTATCAGCGAGTCCCGCTTCAAGCCGTTCCATAATTTCGCGCCCGTGTTGCGTTAACGCATCACCCTGTCTCATAACGCCTCCTCCGCTAACGCCGTGGTTTGCTCCGCATTAACCGGTATCATCGCAACCAGAAGCAAGGACAGCGCAATCGCCACGCCCGCAATCATTAACAGCACCGGCATACTGAACCATGACACTAACCATGCTCCTGCCAATGCGCCACAACCGATGGCAGCGTTAAAAAACGAAACGTAAATGGCTGAGGCAGGGAACGCATTGTCACCGGCCAAACGTAAAACCCACGTTTGAAAACCAACAAAGATGCCTGAAACCGCTAGCCCCCACACAATCACCAAGAGCAGAATCTCACTCCCTGACAAGACATTGCCTATTTGACCCAGCGTCAACAACGTGGCGGCGATCAGCACGACAGACAATGCAACTAATGGTTTCAACCACTTGTCGATGAAGATGCCCGTAATAAAGTTACCCGCCAGACCCGCGATGCCGAACACGAACAGCATGACAGGGATCATACTTGATGACACCGATCCCACACTGTGCAACCAAGGTTCGATAAAGGTAAAAGCGGCAAAATGCGCGGTAATCGCCAGCAACGTGGCTGCATAAATTCGCCACAGTGCACTGGAACGCAATACCGTGGCCAACGCTTGAAGCCCCAGAGCGCTGCTAGCCTTAACTTTAGGCACCACCAACGCAATGCCGACTAAAGCCACCAGGCTGAGTAACGACATTAACCAAAATGCCGGACGCCACCCTACGTTTAAACCAATATAGTTCGACAGGGGCACACCAAATACGCTGGCGGCCGAAACGCCACCAAAAACAATGGACGTAGCCAGCCCGATAAATCTGGCCGGTACCAATGACACGGCCGTTGCGCCAATCATCGCCCAAAATGCACCATGCGCCAGTGCGCCAATAACACGAGCAACCAGCAACCAGTGATAATCTTCAACCGTTGCACAAAGGCTGTTCGACACCAGAATGATCAGGGTTAATACCAGCAATAGCCGTTTTTTAGATAAGTTACCCAAAAACAGCGAGGACAATATGGCACTGATTGCGCCGACCCAAGCGTATAACGTTACCGTCAGGCCGATCATAGACTCCGACTGATTCAATCCTTTCGCCATCGGTGTTAACAAACCGATTGGCGCTAATTCAGTCGTAACGATAGTAAAAGTAGAAAGAGCCAGAATAATTAATGCCAACCATGTTCTAATACTCATTGGTTGGCTATCAACCGATAAATTCTTCATTATTACCTCAATTAATATAAACGCTGTCTGTTAGCACTTTCCATTTATTCTGACGCGCGTGCTCCGCCAAACTGGAGTTCTCACCAATACAAACTGGATTTCCTGTTGCCATTAACATAGGGATGTCAGAAAGATCATCGCCATACGCAAAACTTTTTGTTAAATCGATCTTATTTTTATCACTAAATGACAATAAAGCATGCTGCTTCCCTTGCCCTATTGTTTGTGGGCTACCTATCTCCCCAGTCAGCTTGCCATTTTCATCTAATAAGAGTTGAGTACAAAGTATGGCATCAACACCCAACTTGGTTCCTAATGGTTTCAATAACGGCAGCATAGAACCTGAAATAAATACCGTGATATCGCCTCGTCTTTTATGACGTTGAAAACTATCAACAGCGGCTGGGATATAACTGTCTTTATGTAGCAAAAACTCATGAAACCAATCTTCTGCGACTTGGTAAATATCGTCGATATTTACCCCAATAAACTGCCTGTAATACATTCGATTGAGTGTTTCTCTTTTCACTCCCTCAGCGAGTGCGAGCCGGAACTCTTGCATGAACACTTCATACTCTTTTTGACACCCACGTACCGCACTCCAATATTGATAAAAATGAAACATGCTTTTCATTCTTATCAAGGTTTCATCAACGTCAAAAAATGCCGCTGTGGATATCACACCCCCTCCTCATAATTTTTACGGCGACTTTTTACAGGAAAGGCTGCGTCATTACCCAAAACTCCAGCATCCGCCCAACGAGAAGGGGATATCTCGCTAATCACCACAGATATTTTATCCAACGGCGCGCCACAGTGTACGTGGACAGAATGCGTAATTTCTTCGATGAGAGATTTAACTTTTTCCTCATCATTCATTTTCCAGGTAGTCACTTGAATAATAGGCATAACGTTGTCTCACTCTACAGTAGTTAATTCAGTAAACGATAAGGTAGGCAATTTTAAATGGGCGTGGATATCGCCACCTAACCCGTAAAGGCCAATAGCGCCGCCAAAACTCTGGCGGCAACTCATGAATAAAACGACCACATTAATCACCCGGTTACGATCGTTTCCGCCTGCCGGGAAGGGGTTGGGTAATTCGGCCCAGTAGTTTGCATTTCCCTGTTCGTCCGTAACGAACACATTTGGGATCCCCAGCGGCCCAGGACGACTCGGCGCATCGACGGCCAAATCGCGCTCGCGCAGGCTCATTACGGTGTATACGCTGTTGGGAACCAGTCTCGTAAACTGGAAATCGAAGCGCGCGGAACACCTATCCTCACTGATAGTGACCGTCATTTCACCCTGAGCCTGCAACCAGTCTGCTAAGGTGATGGCCGGTGTTTTTCGCACACCATCAGCAACACGACCATCCGCTATGTATCCTTCGTGTAAGGGCACACTCGGCCTACGATCATCAGCCGCATTCGGCCTCTGCTCCGGCGCGAATACCATTGGGTAGTTATTTAATGGTAGCGGTAGCGGTAAAGTATAGAGTGTAATATCAGCGAGTTGCTGTGCCGACAACGCGTCTACTTCGCTAATGATGGTATAAGGCAATGTCTGACCAAAAGCAGGCAGTGGACTGTTTTTATCCACGATCGCCGCCCCCCATTCAACGCCGTTTTGCCGTGGAATTTGCCCAATAACAACAAAATTACCTTGTGCGTCCACAACCTCCGCAGGGGGATACAGCGGCCCCTGCGTGGTCACGGCCAAGGTATAACGTTGGCCGTTAATTTCAGGCATGGGCTCTCCCTACATCGCTCATTACACCGGCATCTGCCGTTTGTAAAATCGTACGCGTCATGTCTGCAGCCATTACCGCTTCTTTATCACCGATCACCGACGCGGGATAAACGGTAAATGACACCGTCATACTGGCGCACAAGGTCGTATGTTGGGAAATACGGATATTCGCCTTAAACCGTGAGCGACGCTCGTTCACATTTTGTTCCACCAACTCGTAGTGAACCATCGCAGGTAACGGGAAAAGGAAACTTTCAAAACGAATATTCATATCATTAATAACATAATATGATTTACCCACATTTCCGGACAGATAAAACTCTTCTGTTACTGCAATGAATGTCTGCCGACATGCCTCAACTAAAATCATACCCTGAATGTGTTGCCCGGTTTGATGATCCGACATTAACTCGCAACGCTCATCAATCAGTAATGGCAAAGCAAATAGATTCTCATCAACTTTTTCGGCAATACCTATTAGCGTATTATGATTCATTTTTTTATGCGAATAAGTATTTTTCTCTGATGCCGTCACTCTTTTTAATTCAGATAAATCAAGTTTATTACCATGGTTTTGGTTACGCTGCTGGTTTTCAAGCACTTTACCCGCATAATCATCCCGAACCCCCTGACCGACAATAAACTTGCTATTAGCATCAATAATATGGGCAGGAATTTGAGTGATAAGTTCTAATTGGCTAATGGTGACAACATCTTTACCGTTAGAAAACTCACTGAATTTATCACCAACAACCATGATATTTTTAGATATTTCGTTATTTTTCATCATAACCCCATATTATCAACAACAAGAAACAGAACGATAAATACGCGTATAAAGACCGTCATTGCCGCCCGTAATGTAACTATCACCCGCTTGTTGAATGATTGTTTGATAACGTGCGTTAGTAAACGCTTCTTTATAAGCTGCTTTATCGCCATTAAATGCTGAGATAAACATCACACCTGGCTGACCGCTGATCAGTGAGTGATAAGCTTCAAAACTGGTAATTTTATCTTTATTATCGCGGACAACATTAAAAATCGTCTCCTCACGCCAATGACGATATTGACTATAATTTTCAGCAGGAACCTCAACATGACGCAACTGGACATATTCTGTTGCCGGAACCTTATCGGTTGAGTCAATTGGTGCTTCTACAAATTTGACTAATTCACGACGCACATCACCCGCTAATTCTTTAGAGAATGTATGGAAAACAGATTCCAATTCCTGTTCGTGTTCAGCGATTTCTGCAATAGACTGGTAAGGGCGCAATTCGAGCAGCTCATTAATCCCTTGTTCATCAGAAACAAAATATTTTCCCACTTCACTGGTAGCCAGCGCTTTGAATTGTGTTTTATCGACATTCTCTTTCAGCGGAAAACGAGTAATTAAGACGTAATTTGCGGACATAGTAAACCTCTGTAGATGTGTGTGTTTTTGAGGTTTCACAATAACAAGATCATAACATTAGAGAATTGTTAGTTTTGTAATATAATTTTTGTATCAAAAATGTTATAGTAAGAGACTGATCGTTCAGGTAACCTGCTATAAAAAGAGACTGCACTCGTAGCCGACGTATTAATTTATCAGTTTGAACCGCATCACAACACCTATCGCCATCTGACAGTTGGCGACATGAAGTCGGAGCCAACAATTGACATCCTTCAATAAAAAACTGCCAACAATTAAACAGTTACAGTGTTTTCTTGCCGTTGCGCACGAACTGAACTTTCGTCGAGCTGCAGAGAGAATGCGCATGACACAACCTCCGCTAACCCGGCAAATCCAGTGTCTGGAAGAGGTCATCGGTTGCTCTTTGTTCACCCGCGATACGCATCAAGTCCACTTAACTGAATCAGGTATCAAGCTGGAAGAACAAGCAAAACAACTCATTAGTCAGCTTTCTCATTTAGTGCAGACCCTCAACGTTGAAAGTGACACAATTAAAATCGGCGTCACACGCACGCTTGATTTCAGCTTGATCCCGACGATTAATGCGCATCTGGAAACACTGCTCGACACGGATAACATCTCCGCGCATCAGCTCACATCAAAACAATTACTGCAAATATTAGCGCGCGGTAATCTTGATATTGTATTAGTCGGTGAAAAAGCGCCCGACAGCGATGAAGACTTTGAATTCAGTTGGTTGCATCGCGAACCTCTAATGTTAGCCCTACCCTCTGCACATCCGGCCAGTATTAATGACACGCTTTCTCTCCACGACGTTATCGACTTACCCCTTTATTGGTTTTCCCGTAATGCCAATCCTGGATTCTATGACAAGTGTGAAAACGCTCTGAGGTCACTGCCTTTTACGTTAAAACGCAAAGCAGAACCGGACGACTCGCTGATTATGCTGGCTAATATTGCCCGGGGAAAAGGCATGGCATTAATGCCGCAGTCAATGTGTGTATCCATTCGTGAGGGGTTATGCTACCGGCATTTAGATCCAACGTTAAACGACAAACTCAATATTGATGTGTATCTGGTCACCCGTAAAAATGAAAAGCGTATTAATGTGCTCAATACAGCTAAAAAGATATTAGCTTCGGTTTCCCCATCCTGAATCGCCATCATTGCGATAAACTTAGGTCTATCTGCGATTTTGCTGTTGGCTGCGCGGCTGATGTACGCGCAGCAGGATACCTCTACTTATCGCCATAGTACCGCTTAACTTATTTGAGTAATAACAGAATTAAAGCGTATATATAATATAAATTTTTATTATTATAATCATAAAATAATTAATCAACTCTCCAGCACATAATACCATTACCGTTTGTAACGTTGAAAATAAAGCAATCGCCGTTATCATGGTTGCAAGCTAACTTTAGCTAAAATATTAAACTCATGAAAAATGACAAGGGATATATTTATGACAAAGACAGCCCGGCTCAGTGCCCTCCTGATAGCAACATTGCCATTGTTAAGCTTCTCCTCATTCGCCACGGAAAAGAGCACGCTTTGCGCACCACAAAAATACGAAATGGCGTTACGCTTTCAGCAACAATCGGCTGAAATTATGGCGCTCCAACTGCAGACCTACAATATTGCCCAACAACGCTTCCAACAATTATTGACCACCGAAAAATTCGAGAAGAAACCGGCGATCGTTTTAGACCTGGATGAAACCGTGATAGATAACAGCCCGTTATTGGTGCGTGACATACAACGTTGCCATGACTATACCAACTGGGATACTTGGGGCGCGTGGGAAGAAAAAGGCCAGCCTAAACTCATCCCCGGTGCAAAAGCATTCTTGGAGCACGTCAATCAGCAACAGGTGAAGATATTCTATGTATCCGATCGCTTCCAAAAAAACAAAGCGCATACGCTCACTACGCTGAAGTCACTGGGTCTGCCACAGGTGGATGAAAATAGTGTTCTATTAGATAGCGATTCGAAAGAGGTTCGCCGTCAGAACATCAAAAAGGAATATCAAATCATCATGCTGTTTGGTGATAGCCTGCCAGACTTTTCGCCTGCGTTTAACAGCAAAAACGCCGTTGCTGAGCAACGTAAACAAGTAGCGAAACATCAGGCTCATCTTGGCAAAGATTGGTTTGTACTACCCAACGCATCTTATGGTGCCTGGAGCCAGGCAAAACTGGATGCCTGGGGGAAATAACCGGTTATAATTATAATCAGGCTAAAAATTTTATCATTTAGCCTGATTTATTGAAAATATTCGATTGTCGTCAACTATTTTAATCAATACATCAATGTAAAGAGCTATTTCGCTCTTCAATAAATATCATTTTTCAAAAAAATAAGCCTTGGTATCATGCAACCTCATCGAAAAGATGGAGATATGACTCACATCGCAGTATGTTACTCAATGGGGAAAAGCTCAATCTAAGCTCAACCAATCACAAACAAAAAATAAGATGTAATTGACCTTATTATAAAATACTGCTTCAATTAATAATTAAACAGACATATTTTTGTAACACTGACAATCTTAGCTATCTTTTTTATTAGGTGCATAAAAATCTTCATTATTATTGGTTATAAAAAAATGCGATCTATAGCACAGTTAACCCTATTGGCTATCTCATCATTTTTAACTTAGTACACAGTATTGATACACTTGACACCTAAACCAATTAACTTATTTAAATATAGATAATTAGTTCGAAAACAGCGCATTTTTCTTACAACCGCCCAAGTTAGCGGCCTTTGTATCTAACTGGAGTTAATTCTTTGAATTTTAACATGAAACTTGCAAAAACGAGTGGGCTGCTGCTTATTCTCCTTGCCGTTAACCCCAGCACGACAATCGCAGCTTCTCCTGATGCTCATAATGAGGTAATCATGGATCGAACGATATTGCCCGCAGATCATGGTCTGCAAGAAGCCGCTGAACAGTATCTGATGTATTACAGCGCTACCAGTGGTGTCGATGGCAAAAGCCCACGACAGGATACCGCCGCAGTCTTTATCCCCAAAGGGAAAGCGCCTAAAGGGGGTTGGCCTGTTGTAATATGGGCGCATGGCACTATTGGCGTCGCCACCCATTGCGCACCTTCACTCAATCCAAGAACACCAAGAGATAGCCAATATCTCAACACTTGGCTTTCTTTAGGATTTGCCGTGGTAGCTCCCGATTACGCGGGGCTGGGGTCAAAAGGCTTGCATCACTATATGGATGCCAGAGCCGAAGCTTGGAGTGTACTAGACAGCGCAAGAGCAGCACTGGCCAAGTTTCCACTACAAAACAAGTTGATATTGGTTGGTCAATCCCAAGGTGCACACGCGGCCTTTGCCAGCGCAGGTTATCAAAAATCATACGCTCCAGAGCTTAATATTCAGGCCACTATTTTGACGGGGACGCCTTATTTTGATGCCTCTACCACGGCTCAACAAGTTTTTGGGGAGCGTTCGGGCAATGATCCCGATCCTAAAATACCTTATGCTTTCTACATCTATCTTTCTGCCGCAGATACGCAACCGACACTAAAAGCAGAAGATTACTTCCAGCAATCAGCCTTGCCAGTACTGGAGCAAGCAAACAAGCTTTGCATTACCCCCCTGACACAACTCGCGCAACATAACAAACTAAACGCGGCCAATAGTCTGAAACCCGCTATTGAGACGTTACTTGATGCGCAGCTTGATACACTACGCTATCCAACGCTGCATATTACCCACCCGGTCTTTATTGGGATCGGCGGCAACGACATCAACGTACCAACGGCCATGCAACTACGCTTCGCCCGAGACGTTAAGGCAGCGGGAACCGAGGTCGAAATGAAAGAATTCGCTGGTCTTGATCACAGTGGGACGGTCAATCCTTCATTGCGCGCTTCAGTGCCTTTTTTACTTAACGTATTGAAGAACGCAGAGGAAAGGGATAGCAACAAGCAGGAGGCACCAATAAGCACTGCAGCTTCAGCACGTTAGGCCTTAGATTCACTATAACCGTATTCTGATGCTTATTGGCACTGGAATACGGTTATACAGTTAAATTGATGCTTTTTTACTTCAAAAAGATACGAACTTAATGTAACTAGCGTATATTTTCTTACCTAATATTGCATCGCCTAAGTCAGACCAGCACTTGCTAATATCTATCACAAAAAATGCAACGCGCAGATCGCAATGAACCCGATCAAACCAATTGCCATCTGTATCATTATCTCTGCGTTGAGAGCTGTTGATATCGTACGTCAGCACCAACTCGCCATTGTGCCTAGTGCCCTACTCCAACAATATTAATAGCAGCAACATGCCTGGCAAACCTAACTTGCGAAGGGCTGTAGCACTGCTGGAAGTAAATTGCCCTAAAAGATGATATGCCGATTTTGCCTGTAGTGAAGCGTTTTACTTAGCAAGGATTGACGGAGGATCATACGTTCAGCGCTGGACACAACACATTCGAAAAAACGAATTTGACTATTGACAGTAAACGTAAACGCTGTACGCTTATCCCTCACGATACGAAAGGGATGAGTGATGAGCCAGTTAACCCCGTTACAACTCTTCAAATGTCTCTCTGATGAGACGCGTTTAACCCTCGTTCTGTTGCTCAAAGAAACGACAGAATTATGCGTTTGCGAGCTGTGCGAAACGCTCGGTTTACCCCAACCCAAAATATCGCGCCATCTTGCCATGCTAAGAGAACACGGCATTCTGCTCGATCGCCGAGCAGGCAAGTGGATCCATTATCGTTTGTCGCACAATATGCCGATATGGGCAGGCGCTGTCATCGAGCACGCCTATCAAAGCCAGTCAACTGACATAAAAACGCTCTCTAAACGTTTAAACAATACGACCGGCTCAACCACCGGACGCGTTGTTTGCCTGTAAAAAAAAATTTATCGGAATATATGCGTTTTTTCGCATGTATCACCGGCGCGCTACACCGCGGCATCGCACTTTATCGATCGCAACGTCGTTGAGTGAAGCAGTCGCTAACCGTCAGGCCGCCGCGCAATAGCGTAACCACAGAGATTCAGATCCGTACAGGATCCCCTTAACAGCCTAAGAGGCAAGCACTTTACGCCACACGGTATGGCACTGAATTTAACCCTCTCATTAAGAAGGAACTCACAATGAAAACTATCACTGTCTACGATCCAGCATTATGTTGCAGCTCTGGCGTGTGCGGAACCGATGTGGACCAAGCATTAGTCAACTTTTCTGCCGATGTTGATTGGGTTAAGCAGCAGGGCATCACGTTGGATCGATTCAATCTGGCTCAGCAACCAATGGCATTTGCTGAAAATGAGTCGGTCAAAAACTTTCTCCAGAACGCCGGGGCAGAAGGCTTACCGCTGATTCTGCTGGACGGGGCTATGGTCATGGCCGGGCGTTACCCAACCCGCGCTGAGATGGCCCGCTGGTGCGGTTTGTCTGTCGCGCCCAAAATCACCGCTATCCAAGGGTGTTGTGACGGGAAAAATTCCTGCTGTTAAAGCATAAGGAGTATGACCATGAAATTTTTACAGCATGTGCCCGCTTTTTTATTTTTTACCGGTAAAGGCGGCGTAGGGAAAACCTCCCTCTCTTGCTCAACCGCCATCTCGCTGGCCGATGCGGGCAAGCGCGTCCTGTTGGTGAGCACCGATCCGGCTTCCAACGTCGGGCAAGTTTTCGATCAAACGATTGGCAATCACATCACCAAGATAGCGTCAGTGGCCGGTCTGTCGGCATTAGAAATCGACCCGCAGGCTGCCGCGCAAACCTATCGCGAACGCATTGTTGACCCCGTCAGGGGCATTTTACCTAACGAAGTGGTGCGCAGCATCGAAGAACAACTTTCGGGCGCTTGCACCACCGAAATTGCCGCGTTTGATGAGTTTACCGCATTACTCACCGACGCCAGCTTATTGGCCGATTTCGACCATATTATCTTCGATACAGCCCCAACCGGCCATACGATTCGGCTGCTGCAACTGCCCGGCGCCTGGAGCAGTTTTATTGAGGAAAACCCGGAGGGTTCATCCTGCCTTGGCCCGCTGTCTGGCTTAGCTAAACAGCGCGAACGCTATGCACAAGCAGTGGCCGAACTCAGCAATGCCAATAAAACGCGCTTGATCCTAGTCGCTCGCGCACAAAAATCGACGCTCAACGAAGTCGCACGCACCTATGGCGAGCTCTCTCAGCTCGGCATCAAGAATCAGTATTTAGTCATTAATGGTATTTTACCGGAAACCGCCATACAGCATGACGCATTGGCTCAGGCGGTATACCAACGCGAGCAAGACGCATTAGCAGCGATCCCGGCCACAATCGCCGCACTCCCTCAGGATCGCATTCTCCTGCAACCGGTCAATCTGGTCGGTATTGAAGCGCTGCGTCATTTACTCAACACCGATGCGCCACAGAATCACTACGCGCGTCCCGCGCTGCCCCTGCCGCCGATCGATCCGCTTGCCACCTTGGTTGAACACATTACCAACGATCGGCACGGTTTAATCATGTTGATGGGTAAAGGCGGCGTGGGCAAAACCACGCTGGCCGCGGCCGTCGCGGTGAAGCTGGCAGAAAAAGGGCTGGATGTTCATTTAACTACCTCCGATCCCGCCGCCCATTTAGAAAATACGTTGCACGGCCAATTAGCGCACCTTGAAGTCAGCCGCATCGACCCCGCAGCGGAAACCGAACGCTACCGTCAACACGTTCTGGCCAGCAAAGGGAAAGATCTCGATGCGCAGGGGCGCGCCCTGCTGGAAGAAGATCTGCGCTCCCCTTGCACCGAAGAAATTGCGGTGTTTCAGGCATTTTCCCGCGTGATTCGTGATGCGGGCAAGCGCTTTGTCGTTATGGATACCGCGCCAACCGGGCATACGCTGCTGTTGCTCGACGCAACCGGCGCATACCATCGTGAAATTGCCGGGAAAATGGGGGAAAACGCGCATTATGTCACCCCGATGATGCAGCTACAGGATCCGCAACGCACCAAGATACTGCTGGTCACGCTACCAGAAACCACGCCGGTGCTGGAAGCGGGTAACTTGCAGGAAGATTTGCGCCGCGCGGGGATTGAACCGTGGGCCTGGCTGATTAATAACAGCCTGGCGGCGACCGGAACCACCTCACCGCTATTACGCCAACGTGCGGAACAGGAAATCAACCAGATCAATCTGGTTAAACAGCAGTACGCCACCCGGCTGGCGTTAATTCCGTTACAGGAAGAAGAACCGGTAGGGATTGAACGCTTGAGCCAACTGGCTGAGTCAATGTAATAACAATAATGGCGAACGCCACCGCGTTCGCCGCAATGGAGGTTTCTATGTGGTTGGCCGGCGCAATTTTTGTTCTGACCCTGGTTTTAGTGATCTGGCAACCTAAAGGGCTCGGCATTGGCTGGAGCGCCTGTTTAGGTGCCGCGCTCGCCCTGTTGTCGGGTGTGGTTCATCTGGGTGATATTCCGGTGGTTTGGCATATCGTCTGGAACGCCACCGCCGCCTTTGTCGCGGTGATTATTATCAGCCTGTTACTGGATGAATCAGGCTTCTTTGAGTGGGCGGCCTTGCACGTTGCCCGCTGGGGGGGCGGTAACGGGCGCACATTGTTCACCTCTATTATCCTGCTCGGTGCCGCCGTGGCTGCACTGTTTGCCAATGACGGCGCAGCGCTCATTTTGACACCGATCGTCATGGCAATGTTGCTCGCCTTGGGGTTCAGCCCAGCGGCGACGCTGGCGTTTGTGATGGCGGCGGGCTTTATCGCCGATACGGCCAGTTTGCCATTGGTGGTGTCCAACCTGGTCAACATCGTTTCGGCTGACTTCTTCAAAATCAGCTTCACCGAGTATGCCGCGGTGATGATCCCGGTTGATATTGCCGCTATTTGTGCAACGCTGGTCATGCTGCATCTGTTCTTCCGCAAAGATATTCCGCAAACCTATGAAGTGAGCCGGCTGAAAGCGCCTAAAGACGCCATCCGCGATTTATCCACCTTTAAGGCCGGATGGGTGGTGTTAGTGCTGCTTCTCGTGGGCTTTTTCGGGCTGAACCACCTTGGCGTGCCGGTTAGTCTGGTGGCGGCGGTCGGCGCGCTCATTTTGTATATCGTGGCGAGAAAAGGCAGCGTCATCAATACCAAGAAAGTGATCCGCGGTGCGCCTTGGCAAATCGTTATTTTTTCCTTAGGCATGTATTTAGTGGTCTATGGCCTACGCAATGCCGGGTTGACCGACTACCTCTCTCAAATATTGAATTATCTTGCCGAACAAGGCCTGTGGGCAGCCACGCTGGGTACCGGATTCTTAACCGCGTTCCTGTCCTCCATCATGAACAATATGCCGACGGTACTGGTTGGCGCACTGTCGATTGATGGCAGCCAAGCCACCGGGCTGATTAAGGAAGCCATGGTGTATGCCAACGTGATTGGTAGCGATCTGGGACCAAAAATCACGCCAATTGGCAGCCTTGCCACCTTGTTGTGGCTACATGTGCTGGCGCAGAAAAATCTGACCATTAGCTGGGGTTATTACTTCAAGGTTGGGATCGTGATGACGCTGCCGGTGCTCTTTGTCACCTTAGCGGCACTCGCGCTGCGGCTCTCATTAACCGTTTAAAACAAACAACTCTGCGGCAGGGATAGACCTGCCGCTTTTATCATCACGAGGTGAACATGCACACAGTGACTATTTATCACAACCCGGCTTGCGGCACATCACGTAACACGCTCGAGCTGATTCGCAATAGCGGTATTGAACCCACCGTGATTCATTATCTGGACACGCCGCCAACCCGTAATGAATTGGTCAAACTCATTGCAGATATGGGCATCACCACGCGCGCATTATTGCGTAAAAATGTTGAACCGTATGAAAACCTCAAGTTGGATGACAGCACATGGAATGATGACCAACTGGTCGATTTTATGTTGGCGCATCCTATCCTGATTAACCGCCCGATTGTGGTAACCGAAATCGGCACCAAGCTTTGCCGCCCCTCAGAAGTGGTGTTAGAGATTCTGCCCACCGCGCAGCAAGGCGCCTTCACCAAAGAGGACGGTGAACAAGTTATTGATGCCGAGGGTAAACGAGTTATTAAAAAATAAGCACGATCCCATTAGACTGCTGACAAGGCCGGTGATTGGGGAGAACGCGGTGATGTGGCCGTCGTGGCGTAAGCCACCGGAGCGCCCCTCGTGATGCTAGGCTAGGATAGCCATGCCATCAGACAACGTTGTCGTCAACCTTGATTCAGTTCAGGTTTTTAATTATGTAAGGGCAAGGGGAAACACCGATGTTACCCCTTGCCAGCGACACCATCACCCCGCGGATTACCCCAAGTGCATTGATCCCGCTTCAATTTCGTTTATAGTATTACGCACTCTGCCTGTGTAGAGATCGCCACCAGCGTTGAGTAACTTTGAGCTGGTTTATCTGATTTTTGACGGTATCGCACCCTCATCAAGGAGTCATTAACACCACCATGCGTCTTACGCCACCCTGAGTTTTACCCTCCTCTGTCGTACTGAGTAACCCTCAGCGCGCACGCTTTAACATCCCGTCTGCGGATGTGCTTTACCGTATCTAAATTTTTTGCCCCTACGGGCTGACCGTATTCAAAAACTGAGAAAATACTATGTTGCTGTCCTCGACGCGTAAGGACTGGCTGGGTAACGTCCGTGGTGACGTACTGGCCGGTATTGTTGTCGCGCTCGCGCTTATTCCCGAAGCGATCGCCTTTTCCATCATCGCCGGTGTTGACCCACAGGTTGGGCTTTACTCCGCGTTTTGTATCCCGCTCATTATTGCCTTCGTCGGCGGTCGCCCTGGGATGATCTCATCGTCAACCGGTGCAATGGCGCTGTTGATGGTGACGCTGGTAAAAGACCACGGTTTGCAATACCTGCTAGCCGCCACCGTGCTGACCGGTGTGATTCAGCTTATCGCCGGTTATCTCAAGCTTGGCGGTCTGATGCGCTATGTGTCACGATCGGTGGTCACGGGCTTCGTCAACGCGCTGGCGATCCTGATTTTTATGGCGCAGTTACCCGAGCTTACCAACGTGACCTGGCACGTGTACGCCATGACCGCCGCCGGTCTGGCGATTATTTATCTATTCCCTTATATCAATAAAACCATTCCTTCACCGCTGGTGTGTATCGTAGTGCTGACCGGGATTGCCATGTGGATGAATCTGGATATTCGCACCGTTGGTGATATGGGTAAACTGCCAGACAGCCTGCCGGTCTTCCTGATCCCTGATATCCCGCTCAACCTGGATACCTTACTGATTATCCTGCCTTATTCGGCTGGTCTGGCGGTTGTCGGGCTGCTTGAATCGATGATGACCGCCACCATCGTCGATGACATGACCGATACCCCAAGCGACAAAAACCGCGAATGTAAGGCGCAGGGTATCGCTAACATTGGTACCGCATTTATTGGCGGTATGGCGGGTTGCGCCATGATCGGCCAATCGGTGATCAACGTGAAATCAGGTGGGCGCGGGCGGCTCTCGACCCTCACTGCCGGGGTAGTCTTACTCTTGCTGATTGTTTTCCTGCGCGACTGGGTATCACAGATCCCAATGGCAGCACTGGTGGCCGTCATGATCATGGTGTCTATCGGCACCTTCTCTTGGGGCTCGATTGCCAATCTGCGCACCCATCCCATGTCAACCAGCGTGGTCATGATAGCCACCGTGGTGGTGGTGGTCGCCACCCATAACCTGGCGTTCGGCGTACTCACCGGGGTACTGATTGCCTCACTGAACTTCGCTACGAAAGTCTCTCGCTTTATGGCGGTATCGTCGGAGGCTGAAGAGTCAACGCGCACCTACACCGTGACTGGACAAGTGTTTTTCGCCTCTGCCGATCGGTTCACCAGCCATTTCGATTTCCGTGAAGCAGTGGAGCGCGTGGTGATTGACGTCTCTCAGGCTCACTTCTGGGATATTACCTCCGTTAGCGCACTCGACAAGGTGGTGATCAAGTTCCGACGTGAAGGTACGGAGGTAGAAATCCGCGGCATGAACCAAGCGACTCGCACCCTCGTTGACCGCTTCGGGGTGCACGATAAGCCCGACGAAGTGGAAAAACTAATGGGTGGCCACTAATCATCTGGAGAACAGAGCATGAATAATACCGTTATTGCCTGCGTTGACGGTTCGCCGTCAACACAATCGGTTTGCGAACACGCAGCCTGGGCCTCCCGCCTGCTGGATGCGCCGCTTTCCCTGTTACACGTGCTGGAAAAAGATGATCATCCTGCCGTCTCTGATCTGACCGGCACCATTGGTATCGATAGCCAAGCACAGCTTACCGAGGAGCTGGTACGAATCGAAGGTGAGCGTGGTCGTCTGTTAATGGCGCAAGGTAAAGCCATATTGAACGGTTGTGCCGAACGGTTAAAACAGGTGGGTTGTGCCGAGGTACAGTTGCTGCAAAAGCACGGTGCGCTGGATGAAATTCTGGCCGAGCTGGGTGATATTCGCCTGATGGTGCTGGGCCGCCGCGGTACGCACAACCCGGTCGGCAGCAATCTGGAAAGTATCATCCGTTTACAAAAACAGCCAGTGCTGATTGTCCCTGAGTCTTTTTCGCCGCCAACCAAAGTGATGTTTGCCTACGATGGTAGCGAGGAAAGCCGCAGAAACCTGACGCGGCTCACCCTTAGCCCGCTGTTAAACGGCCTGGCTTGCCAGGTAGTGATGGTGAAGGGCGATGCGCGCGCCTTGCAGGAAGCCCAGACGATTTTACAGGCGGCCGATATCACCGCCGAAACCCACGTGTTGCAAGGTGCATCCGTGGCCGAAGCGCTGTGCCGTCACGCCAATGAGCAAGACATCAGTCTGATCGTAATGGGCGCTTATGGGCACACCCCTTTGCGCCGCTTCTTTATCGGCAGTAACACCACCGCGATGTTGGAAAACACACAACGCCCACTGTTAATGCTGAGGTAGTGCTCCCCCCGGGGGCAACCCCGGGGAAATATCGATATAATATGGCAGCTCGCTAGTGGATAGCATGACCAGTGAAGTCTGTCACTTTATGGGAATAACCAGCACATCGACAGGCAGGAAATTTATCGCATTTCTGGTTGATGAGAATAAGCTTCCCCATAAATCCTGATGATGCCCAAAGATAAAGAGATCGATAGCTTTTTCCTCAGATGCGGTCTGTAATTCATAAACTAATTCGCCACGTCTGACAATAATCTCTGCGATCGGATAAATAGCTTTATCAATAACCGGTTGCATTTCCCTTTTTATCTTTTCCTCAAATGACGACTCCGAAAAGTTAGGCACCGAATTGCCAAGATCTGAATAATAAGACGCATGATGTTCATCAACATAAATCAATGACAATCTGGCGTTTAATGCAGACGCTAAGGCAATTCCCTTATCGATAAGAGCATGTTTTTCATCGAGCAATGAGGTCGCGACCGCGATGTGCGTGTAGCTCATAATACCTCCGATTCCATCTGCAAAGGAATAACCAACAAATCAACATCAAGATTGTTAATTGCTTGCCGTGTAGCGGAAAACAGGTTGCTCCACATATCATGGTGGTGACCAAAAATAAGTAAATCTATTCCATGTGCTTTGATTTCCTTCCTTAACGCGGGTACCAATTCTCCCGAGACCATAATCACATCCGGTATCGGATAGGATGAACGCAGAGCAAGATCGGTAAGCTGCTTTCTGGTTTTCACCTCAAGAGGCACTTCGCCGCTATAGTGGTGAGTTTGCAGGCCAAGCGACGCATAATAAGGGGCATGATGAATTTCGACATGGATGAGAGAAAGTTTTGCATCACAGGCGCTGGCTAAAGCCGCCCCCTTCTGTAACAGCTTGCTGTTATCGCCATTAAGATCGACGGCAATCACGATATGTTGGTAACGCATGGTGCCACCTCCGCTTAGCTTGCCCAGTTCAGCGTGCAATCCCACGAAACCATCCGCTGTAAACGGGAGTTATTGATTAGTTTAGTACGGAAATTAGTTTACTGCCGTGGATGTGATTTGATGCCGTGGGTGCTGCGAAATATTGCATGCAGGCCGGGCATGCCCGGCCACTACCATGGAATAAAATACCCTGTGGAATATGGCAGCACGGTGCTCACCCACCGTAGGGGCGTGGCACGCCGCGCCCGGTGTTGGCCAATACGCCATATTGAACACTGGCCGGGCATGCCCGGCCACTACGGTGAATATTGTCAGTGTTGGCGCGTTGAGGGACTATATGCCCGGCCGCGATGACCACATTATTGCTGGTGATTGAGGCAAAATCACCAGAGCAGTATTTACTTTATGCGGCCTTCACCACCGATTCATCAAGCGCGAGATGTATCGGGAAGTTCATCGAATTAGCGATGTAACACTTTTCATGCGCCAAATGATGTATCGCCAGTGCCAATGCCTCATCCGAATCCGCCGAAATAGTCACCTTCGGCGCCAACGTCACTTCGGTAAACTTACCACCGAGTCCATCCATGATGCCATGCGGTGCATCCTCATAGCCCACAACACGCACCCCAGCATCGGCACACAGGTGCAGATACCAAAGTTGGTGGCAGGCGCTCAAAGACGCAATCAACATCTCTTCTGGGTTCCAACACGTAGGATCGCCTAAAAACTGCGGATCCGCCGAGCCACGCAGGATCTTCCCCTCATTGCCCACAATCTCGTACTCCCGCCCATAAGCGCGATAGTTTGCCGTGCCCTCGCCGCGATTGCCGGTCCAGGTTAAAGCCAGATGATAGTGATGAAGATGTTTCGACATAGGACGCCCTCAAAAGCACAAATTAATCAGAAAATGAAAAGTATTGGCTCGCATTAACCGACGGATTACCCGGACGAACTAACAGACGCCCTTGTTCTGGCAACATTACCACGCCTGCCACGGTACGCTCACGCCGAATATCGCCGTTGTCCGCGACGCACACGGGGGGGGAACTGAACAAGGTAAAACACGCCTCCCCCTGATGCGGTCCTGCTGCCAAAAAATCCTGTGCTTTAGCCAGCCGTTGCATTGATGAATTCTTCGCGAAGATATTGATCCCATCATCACGCTGGAAATCTGGATGCAAGAAGTGATTGGTGTGCATCGTCGTACGGCTATCCTGTTGAACAACACGCCATTGGTTATCCATACACTCGACGCAGAGTACACGCTGCCGATCGCACAGGGTAAATGAGCGCGAGCTGGAGAGCGGCAAACGAGTCAGGACGTCCATCGCCTGCTCGACATTGGCGCAATTATCCAGTAGATGGCGAATCGCCAGATAGGGCGGGATACCGACTCCCCACGTTCCGCCTAGCACCATATTGAGCCCAACGGCCAACCCCGCCTGATTGATACCCAGATAGCCCAATAATCCGCCAAAGCTCAGTACCAATGACGGGATTGGCGTATCCTGGCAGGCTAGAACGTGAATAACGTCATCCAGATTGCCGTTCAAATCCACCGTTTGCGCCAGCCAAGGCTCACTTTCCTGCGAAGCGAGTGTGGTGCAATCGCCGCCGGTTGTGATTCGGTTATAACCGAGCACCTCACGCCGCAGTTGCAGCAGCCAGGCAAGCGCCACCGGCATCTGCGCGCCGATCGCTAAACCGTCAACTTCCTGTGCAATCTCTGGCAACCACTCGGTGACAAACTGGCGGTAACGGCCAATTTTTTCATCCAAAGCCACCAGCGATAGCGGAGCATCACTTAACAGGTTAAGACGGCACAGGTGATCGTCAGCAAATTGCCACAGTGCCTGTCGGCACTGTTCACCCTGTTGGATCCCTCTGGATCGTGCGTCACCGCGCAACGTAACAACCGGGATCGCATCACTCATTGCGCCTCCGCCGGGTAGGGGACTTTCGCATGATGCTGCAACGTCTCACTGACATTAGGCCATTCCGCTGCCAGCACGCTGTAGAAAATAGCGTCACGCCGTCGGCCATCCGGCATGGTGTTGAAACTGCGCAGCACCCCTTCTTCCTGCGCACCGATATTGCGCAATCCCGCCCGAGCCTGAAGATTGAGCACATCCGTTTTAAACTCCACCCGCAATGCACCGAGGGTTTCAAACGCATGGCGCATCAATAAATATTTCGCCCAGCGGTTAATTCCTTTGCCGCGAAAAGCTTCACCCAACCAGGACCAACCAATTTCCAGCCGCGCGTCCTTTTCCGCCATATTGCCGAAACTCATGCTGCCCGCAATTTGCCCACTGGATTTATCCACCACCATGAAAACGGCGCGCGTTCCCGCCGCGTGATCGCTGAGCATCGCGTTAAAGAACGTTTCAAACTCGTCGTCGTTACTCACGCGAAACACAAAATAGCGCCAGATATGGCTATCGCGCGCCAGCTCTCGCACCGCTTCCCGATCGTTTTCACTGACTGGGCGCAACATAACATGTTCATTTTCCAACGTTGCTGAGGCTTGGGTTTTCCAACACATAATGCGGCTCCTTACAGGTGACTTGCCGTTTGCACATTCGCATGCGGTGCCAAGATACGAATGACATCATCCAGCGAATGCATCCGCGCCAGATCCTCTTCCGTCAAACCGGCCAGATTAATATCCATCTCCTGGCACAATGAGGTGATAAACAGAATTTTATTCAGCGAGGTCAGGCCGTATGCATCGCGCATATTGACGCTGGCATCAAGCTGCTCGCTGTCCATCGGGGTAGCGAGCACAGCGGTAAGCCTTTGGCGAGCAACGGTTTCCAGATTAATTGTCATCGTGATTCTCCTTTACAGCGGCGTTAATGTCATGTTGGTAGCGTTCAAATATCGCTTTACGAATCGGTTTATACTGCGAGGTCAGCAAACCGTTATCGATACTGAACGGCTGTTCAGCGATCACCCAGCGGCTGATAAACTCATCTTTTTCCGTCATCTGATTCACACTGTGCAGGGCGGCATAAATGGCCTGCGTATCGGCGGGCGTAAACGCGGGTGAAACAACCGCCACCAGATCGGTTTGCTGCGGGCTGAAAATGACACATTCAGCAATGGCGCCTTCATTGCGCAAACGGGCTTCAATCGGCTGAACATCAATTTTTTTGCCGTTATCCAACACGATCACGTTGTCCGAGCGGCCTTTGATATATAAAAAACCGTCTTCGTCGATAAAGCCCAGATCGCCCGTGCGCACGCCGCCATCCGGCGTAAAAATTTTCTCTGAAGCGCCTTCGGGCGCATACAGATAACGCGTATTCACCGGATAATCACTGTAGACGACAACACTGCCGTTTTCATCGATCACCACCTTTTTACCGTCGATAACCTGACCGACGCTGCCGGGACGGAATGCGCCAGGGTGATTTTTGGTGACGATGCAGGTTTCGTTCATGCCATATCCCTCATACAACGGCAAACCGACCTGGGGATAAAAATCGAGCGTGGCCGCATCGGCCGGTGCAGAACCCGTCCATAAATAACGGATGCGCTCACCAAACAGGGCACGAGCCCGCGCTTTCATCGCCGCATCGTCGCCGCCTTGCCGCATGATGTGCTGGCGCGCCGCCTCAAAAAAAGCAGGAACCCCCATCACTACCGTAGGTTGCCGTTGCGCCATAAACACAAAGGCCGATTGATAATTACTCAGCACCACATCATGCCCGTATTTGAGGGCGGAATAGATCCAATAGCGTTGCTGCAGCAGCGACAACGGCAAGAACACAAAGAGGCAATCCTCCGGGCCATGAGCGAATATACGCTGGACGCCGCGCAAGGAGGCGTCGGTGCTTCCCGCGGTGGCGGCTAATCCTTTCGGCACCCCGGTAGAGCCGGAGGTAAACTTAATGGTGGTGGTGTCAGTAGTGGCATACTCGACGGCAGGCAGGCTATCGGAAAAATCACCCAGCAGCGCATTGATTGAAGCGATATCCCGAATTGCCGGGCACGCCTCGTCTCGAGGTTTATCGGTAAACAAACAGCTCAACTGATAGTCTTGCACCAATGTCGGCGTGGCGGTGAACTTGCCGGGATCAAACCCGGCAGTGCGCACCTTCAGCCGCAGCGCAGCAAGATCCAGTAATACCCATTCGAGGCAGTTATCCGCCAAAATACCGATAGTATCGCCAGCACGAATCCCCTGTGCCAACAACCCGTTGGCCACCTGCCCCGCCATGCGGTACAAATCGCGCAGCGGTAAGGTTTTCTGCCCGCCAAGTGTGGCAATGAATAAGTTGCCGTCGTGCTCCGGCGGACGGTTAACAATGTCATTAATGACCGAGTCGTTCATTAGTTTCCCCCTCGCTGTACGATTTGGCTCGCCATCGCCTGTACCGTATTAAATTGATAAACAGACTCCAATGGCATTGCTACGCCAAATGTCTTGCGTACCGAGGTTAAAATACGCAACGCTTTTAATGAGTTACCACCCAAGCTGAAAAAGTCCTGCTCTATTCCGATCGCGTCGCAGGCCAATACCTCCTGCCACAGCGTCTGTAACTTACGCGCAATGTCACCTTGTACCGGCGCTGATTCCACGCCACCGGCCATCTCTGTTCGCAGTGGGATCTGCGCTAAGGCTTTACGATCGACTTTCTGATTACGGTTAAGCGGTAAAGCATCGTGCCAGATCGCCTGTGCAGGGATCATATAATCCGGCAACAAAGGGCTGATGCGCTGGCGTAGTTCGCCGAGCGTCGGTCTGTTGCCCTCGGCGACCAAATGCGCAACCAGTACGTCACCCTGCGCATCTTTGGCGGCCACCACTGCAGCCTGTGCAATATCCGGCTGTGCCGTCAGCACGTTCTCCACCTCACCGGCCTCAATGCGGTAACCATTGATCTTTATTTGCAGGTCGACCCGGCCAAGGATATCGATATCCCCGTTCGGCAGGTAACGCCCCAGATCGCCGGTACGGAAGAAACGCTGTCCGCTGTCGGCATCAACGGGATAACGTTCGCGCGTTCTGGCCTCGTCATGCCAATAGCCTTGCGTCACGCCGATACCGCTGGCATAAATTTCACCCGCCACCCAGTCAGGGCATTCACCACCTTGCGCATGGCGAATCGAACAGTGGTTATTCGCGTTAGGGCGTCCATAAGGAATATTTTCGCCATGACAATCCGCAGGCGAGATCGGATGGCAAATGTTCCAGATAGTGGTTTCCGTCGGCCCGCCCAGTGACCAGAAGGCAATATCGGGGCGTTTCACCATCATGGCGGCAGGCAGGTCGGGCGGTATGCGATCGCCGCTCATCATCACCAAGCGCAGGCTGTCTGGCAGTTCTGGCTGATGGTCAAACATCATGCGCACAATGGCGGGCACCGAGTTCCAAATCGTGACGCCGCGCGTCTGACACAATGCGGCCCAATGTTCCACATCGGTGGCGCGATCGGCATCCGGCATCACCAAAGCGGCTCCCGCTGACAGAGCGCCAAACACATCCCAAACCGAGAGATCGAAATTGAACGCGCTGATGGCAAAAAAGCGATCCTCTGGCTGCACATCGAAACGCTGCTGGCAATCGGCCACCAGGTTCACCACATTACGGTGCGTGACCATCACCCCTTTCGGATCGCCGGTAGTGCCGGAGGTATACAGCACATAGGCAAGATCATCCTGCGTGGCATCAGCCGCTCGTGCCGGTAGCGTGAAGGTCTTATCCTGCGGGTGGCGCAAGTCAAAACACGGCTGTGACACAGCAACATCGGCATTCGTCAACACCACCCTGACTTCGCCGTCTGTTAACATGTAGTGACGACGCGCCTCCGGCAGACCAGCGTCGATCGGTAAATAACAGGCTCCGACCAACACAATAGCCAGAATGCCGACAATCTGTTCCGGCCCTCGGTGGGCGATTAGGCCAACCAGTTCATTACGTTTAACCCCATGCTGCTGCAACCATTGCGCGGCTTCCGCTGCGCGGTTGAGTAATTCACCGTAACTGATCTGCCTGTCTAAGGTGTAAATAGCCGGGTTCGAGGGGTTCAGGTGCGCTTGCTCGACAAACCCATCGCCGAGCAGGTGATGAGGCACCTCTGCGACTGTCGCATTGATCTGCGCACGCCGCTGTTGCTGCCCCTCAGGCAGCAGATCGAACAAACGGTGTTGCCAACTTTGCGGCTGGCAGAGCATCTGCAGCAAACGTTGGAATCCTTCCGCCATCGCCGTCAAGAATCCTTCTGGGAAGGCCGCCTCCACACCGTCCAACCGAATAATCAGCGCGCCGTGTTGTTCAAAGAGGAAAGTATCCAACAACACCTGCGGTGTCTGGCTTAAAGTAGAGACTTCGCGTCCAAGCAGCGTCAGCGCATCGCCATTCACTCCTTCAAGCGCCCCCAACGTACAGTTAAAGGTATACGGCATGCGCGCATCCGCAAAACCACGCACTTTTGCCAGCTCACGCATCACCTCAATCCCGGAAAAATAACGGTGGTCGATGTCCTTATGCAGTTGTGCCTGTAAACGTTGTACGCGCTGAACAAACGGGTGCTGATGATCAAGATGTATTTCGGCCAACATCGGATCGGAAAACGGGCCGATGGTTCGAAATGCCTGAGGATGAATAGGACGGCGCTCAGAGAGGGTCACATTCAGGGTAAAGTCTTCCCCGGCTCCCCAGCTATACAGCGTTTCCGCCCATGCCGCCATCAACACGCAAGCCGGCGTTAATTGCTGCGCTTTAATCTGCTGCTGTAATAACGCCCAATGCTCAGCATCCAGAGTGACGAGATATTGCTTAAAGCGCGGGGTCGGCTCTGCTGGCTTGGCGTTTTGCGCCAGCGCTGGGGCTTTTGGCAAGGTTGCCAGCCGCGCCAGCCAGTAATCTCGCGAGCGAGCGCTGACGGCATGCTGTTTATCCTGTTCACGCGCGCCGATATGCTGACGAAACGGCAGGTATTCGGTCTGCGGCTGTGGCGATTGATAATGTTGATGCCAAAGCTGGAACAGCAAAAACATGCTGATGCCATCGATAATCATCCCGTCATGGTTGACATACAACACCATGCTTTGCGGAGAGAGAATAGCGACCTCCACCTGCAACAACGACGCATCAGGGGGTAAGACCAAGTGGGATTTTTCATCACGCAACTCGGCACGTAGCTGTTGCTGTTGATCGGCACTGAGCCCCTGTAGATCACGGCGTGCAATGCGCGGTAACTCGCTACTTTCATACTGCGCGTTGTCACTGGTAATACGCAATCGCAACGCTGAATGCGCCTGCACCACCTGCTGTAATGCCTGCTCTAACCGCGCCAAATCCCACACGCCTTCTATCTCATGAAACACCTGATTGGCAACGCCACCGCCCTCGGAAACCAAGGCACGACCACGGTAGTACGCCTGTTGCAGCGGGGTCAGCGGAAACGTATTTTGACGCTCAGCCAACTCGGCCAACAGTTCTGCCTTGTGCACGCGAATGTCCGCCACCAATTGCGGCGGAATCGCTTGGGTTGCCCCTTCAAGCTTTAAGTTATCGCCTTGTACACTGATCGTTAATCCCGCATCGGTGATGCGTTCCAATAATGCGGCAATGCTCATACTTCCGCCCCCTGCTGCTGACGCGCGATCTGGCCGGCAATTTCGCCCAGAGGCTGATTCAACAGCGTTTCCAGCGGTACATCCACTTGATGTTCATGGAGTAGTTGATATTGCAGCGTCACCGTCATCAACGATGTTGCCCCCAACTGAGACAATGCCTGAGTCGGCTGTAAGCGGGCATCTGGCAGCAGAATGCCCAGCTTCTCCGCTAGCCATTGCCAGTGGCTATTTTCAGCCGGTTGCTGCGGATCATGGAAGAAGGTAGTTTTCTGCAGGGCGATGCGATTGCCGGGAGACACTAACTGTGCCTGCTGCGGCCACGAGGTAGAGGCTTCATTACCCAGCGCCGCCGCCAATCGGGCAGCAAAACGGGGTATCAGCGGGCTGGCAATGGCAGACAGCAGGTTAGCCGCCGCCAGTTCCAACGCAACGGCGGTACGATACTCATCACGCCACTGCGCCAAGCCTGCTAACCGCTGCTGGCTACGGGAGAACACCAGGGTTTCCGTCACCAAGGTTTTTAATTGACGTGCGGCACTGCGTAACGAAAATCCATCGGGATTCAGCGCATCGCTAACGGTAGATAAAATGCCATTCAATCGCGCCCAGAATGCGACATGCTCTTTCGTCCAGGTACCGGCATCCGGTGCTTGCCCCTGATAGTTAACGCTGACGCGATCGCCAAGATCGTGTAGCCAACATTGCCATTCGCCTATCAGCGTCTCACGCACCTCATCTTCCCATTCGGCTAAACGGAAGTTGGTTCGCTCTTGTTCCGGCCGTGTCAGGCATAAATAGAAACGTACCGCATCGACGCTTTCCGGCGTGAGGATCTCTTTGCCCCACACCGCATGGCGGCGGCTAGTCGAGAATTTTTTGCCATCAAGCAGGTAAAACTCGTTGTAGTGGTAATCAATATCCGGCTGCCATGCCGGGTAGGCCAGGTTATACAACGCCGGATACAGAATGCTGTGATAGAAACTGTTGTCGTAACCGAAGAAGTGCACAATTTTCCAGTCCTTTTGCGGCTCATCCGCCGACCACGGCTGGTCAATTTTTTTCCCCAGTTGTTCGATGTCATATAAGAAGCCGAAGCTCATTTCCGGCCAAACCCAGATGACCTGCCCTTTCCCCTCGGCTTCTGCTGGGGCAATCCCCCATTCCGCAGGATGTGATACGGGAATCGTCACCCCTTCACGAGAAAAGACCCGATTCGCCAACTCACGCAGTCTGGCCGGTACTCGCCCCACCTTATGGTGTTCTGCCACGGCGTTTTCATACTGATGCAACGGCAACAAATAACGCGCGGTTTGCACGCATTCTGGCGGTAACCCATTGATTTTAGATACCGTCTGCGCCATATCCACTACCACATTAGGCTCACCGCATTGCTCGCAAATATTGCCGTTAGTCGTCTCGCCACAGCCGGGGCACTGGCCAGAGACATCGACCTCATAAAGATATTTACCACTTTGTGCATCACACAAGGCGGCACTTGGTGCGAACGTCACCTTGCCTTCCCCGAGCGTGCGGCTGAAGAAACGCTGGGCGCCTTCGACATAGCCTGGCGCATCGTTGGTCACGGTATAGTGATCCGGTTCGATATCCATCATTTTCAAAGTTTGCAAAATCTCGTCAGAGAAGTGCTGTGCCGTCTCGGCTGGCGTGCGGCCTTCACGCTCCGCCAGGGCGACGACATAACTTTGATAGTCATCCGAACCGGTCATATGCCAGGCTTGGTTACCAAGCATTCGCTGATAGCGAACGTACACGTCGGCGCCCAAATAGGGGCCGGAAAGATGGCCCAGGTGCAAATCACCGTTCGGCGTCGGCGGGGTAGAAAAGACAAACTGCGGGCGCTGCGGATTCTGTCGTGTTACTGAAGAGGCAGAATGGCGAGCGCTTTCGGCATCGCGGCGATACTGAAGAAAGAAAATAATATCCTCGTCCCCGCTATTTTCCAGAACGTGGGACTCAAACGGCGCAAACTGTGCCACGCAACCCGCTGCCACGGGATGGCGATGGCTATCAACAATCAGCGTCCCTTTCCCCGCAATAATCACGAACATTTCAGTTTCGTCGTGCTGATGGCTGTTCGAACGTTCACCGGGCCGGACGCGCCCCCAACCAGCGGGAAAATCCATGCCGTCAATGCTGCTAATATCAATGCCGAACTGCTTCGACAGCGCACTAGAATCATAACGATTAATGATCATATCTTGGCATCCTCAGAAAGCGGTTTGCGTTAAAAGTTGGGTAACATCGGCGGCGATAGCCGGTGCCAGCCGATAGCCAGAACCATTGGCGCCGCCGGCGAAAATAAGGTGTTCGTCCAGACGGACGATGACCGGCTCCCGTGATGGGCTATAAGCATCACAGAACACACGGCCATCTTTTATTTGTGCGGCAAGTGCCGGCGCATAGCGGCTCAGAATTTCTCGCGCCTTATCCAGATCGCGCGCCTCAAGCGGGCCTGCTTGTTCAGGCAGAACATCCCATTCCTGGCAGGTATAACTGAACAACCAATGCCCCCGGCTATGGCAAGGCAGTAAGAAAGCATCCTCATCATGGAGAATGGTCAGGGCTGCGTCAGGTTCCGGCTGCCGCTCAATATGGACGGCAACCACCTTTTTCACCCGGATACCTAATCCCGCAATGCGCTCACGCCAGGCTGGCGCGGCAACCCATGGCCCCGGAGCCAAGATAACCTGACCGGCATTGAGCACGCTGCCGTCACTTAGCGTGATGCGGTAGCCGCCAGTCTGTGGCTCTAGCGTCTGCACGCTTAACCCTTCACGTACCGTCAATTGCGGGCGCAACGTCAACAACCATTTTTGGACCACGGCAAATACATCGGCGTAATGCGCGCCTTGGCCTTGCAGTACACAGTGTTCTTCCTGGGAGAAACACAGCGCAGGATCGCGGGTCGCCGCTGGCGTAAACTCGGCTAGCGGAAGATAACTCTCCAGCGTTTCCTCTTTTTGCGCCTGCGCGGTAATCAACGTCATCGGCAACGCATAAAAAGGCGCGCCTTCGCAAATGAATGGTTGATAATAATCGTGGCTATAGCGCGACATTTCGCGCACACGTTCACTCATACCACGAGGGAAATGAACCCCCGCAGAATAAAAAGAACTCCCTGCACCACAGAACCGCTTTTCAATCAGCGTTACATTGGCTTGCGGATAATGATTAACTATTTCACGTGCGATAACGGTACCAATAATACCGCCACCGACAATGGCAATATCGTCTTTATTTTTCATAATGTTTTCAGACCGCATAGTGATATACCCTAATAATTCAATTAGCATCATGGCAACAGGCACACTTATTCCTACGCGCTGATATAAATAAGCCGTTAGAATAGGTCAACCAAGCCAAAAATAGGCTTATTTGAAATGGATGGGTATAATTATAGTTATCGCGCCGTTATCGCTTTTTTCTTTGGCACAATGTCATCATTAACATAATCGGCGGCATGATTTTTACAGTCTGGTGACCAATCAATGAATGATGAAAGTTGTTGGCGCGGATATTCCCCACATAAACGCCCCATAATACGTTGCGCCCGCCATGCATTCAGGCTGAGATTCACATCGGGTAAACCGCGTTGCCCGCGCACGGCATTTTGCACGAAGATATTATTTTTCCTTGGGCCATCCCAAACAATGGCAAAGTCATCATCGACCACAAACTCATCATTTTCATAATGAATGCGATCTTTTATACCATCCAGGAATCTTTTTTCCGCTGGACGGTAGCCGGTCGCCCAGATGATGACATCCGCCTCAACCTGCTCGGCATACTCAACGTCGCAATGTTGATAATCAACACGCCAACGCCCCTGAGAGGTTCGCATCACGTTATCCACTGAGCGGTTAGTCAGTAAATCAAAGCCCAACTCACCAGGTGTAATAAACTTAAGGCAATAGAGTTTTTGATAGATCGCCCGCAGCGTAGATTCGGAGATTCCGTCAGAGGTCAACACATTTTCCTGATTAGTTTTCTGACGCAGATGCAACGGTAATTTACTAAAATACTCCGAATAACACGGCATATAAAAATCATTAGTAAATGTTGAGTCATCAATCGGGAAGAAATTACGTCGACGCGACAGCCAGGTGATATGTTTTGGCCGTTCGCTTTGTGGTTTAGACGATAAATCAAGAAATGCCTCAGCCCCGGACTGGCCGCCGCCAACAATCACCACGCGTTTACCCGCAAGGTTATTGTTCTTTTTCATATATTGGCTGACATGAAATTGCGAGTCATCGAGTTGCGACACGGCAAAGTCTGGCACCCAAGGTTTGGTACCCACGCCAATGGCTAGGTTATCGGCGGTCAAATGTCGCTTGTCGGTTTCAATGCGGAATACACCATCAAAATCGATATGTAACACGCGCTCACCAAATAACACGTTGTCATTCTTTTCTGCCGCCCAAGCCATATAATTACGAAATTCGCGGCGAGGGATTTCATCAAACTGTGCATTGAGGAAATGATAAATACGCCCTTTCTCATGCAAATAAGACATAAAAGTAAATTTATTACTCGGGTCGCTCAACGTACTCAAATCTTTAAATAACGAAACCTGAAGAGTGGCCCCCTCAATCATTTGGTCATCATGCCAAGAGAAGGCCGGCTTCTGGTCGATAAACAGATTGGTCACATCGGGTTTATCATGCAATAGCGAAGCCAGACTTAAATTCGCTGGCCCTGCCCCGATGCCAAATAAACTGTAATGCGTAGGAACGCCTGTTAGTGCCTGTGTCATAAACTTACCCTTATCCAGTTGAAATAATGAATTACTCGATAACTTCACCCGTTTTAATGGTTGTTTTACTTTCCCTGTTTAACGCCGCCGCAGCCGGCTCTCTGGTGCATACACCACAGATCAACGCGGCAAAAAGTGCCCCTAGCGCAATAACCGGCCAGAAGGCGGTGTCCAGTGATAGGTAGAGCCAGCCACCAATAACCGGCCCCAGTGCGATCCCCAGACTGAACATAAAGTGGAAACTGCCCAAATAGTGAGATTTCAAATGACCCGGGCCCGCATTCGCTGGAAAAGCAAAGAAGGAGGGGCCTGAGATGATTTCACCCAACGACCAGATCAACGTCCCCACAATCAACGCAGCAGGCCCGATAGGAACGGCATAAAAAGCCACGCCCGCGCCGATCAGCGTAAAGCCGAACGCTAAGACATATCTTTTGTTGTAACCTTGGGTGAATTTGGTGATGAACAGCTCAAAACAGATCACAATAATACCGTTGAGCGAGACGGCCAGGGTGTACCAGAATAGCGGTATCCCTTTATCCTCAACGTACAGCGGCAGTGTGGTGATATATTGCACATACACCGCCGAGTGGCAAAACGTCGCTAATAAGAACAACACAAAACGGCGATCGGCCAACACGTCCAGATAGCTTCCTTTCACGCTGCCCGCTAAATCGCTCTGCGTTTCCTGTTCGCCGATATCCCTTTTCCCCGGCAGCGTGAGCATCGCCAACAACGCATACAGCCCGGCGATAACCGCTTCACCCCAGAACAGCAACGTGAAGCTCTCCCCGCCCCAGTGGTAAAGCGCATAGCCTATCAGCGGTGCGCCTGTCGCCCCCAGATTCAACCCCAGACGATAGATGGCAAAAATCATGGTTTGCCGTTCTGGCGGCGTCTCCCACGAAAGCAACGCCGCCGAGGCCGGACGAAATAGCTGCGAGCACAAACTGGCAAGCGCCACGACAGCAAGAATGGCAACAAAATGGTCCAGATAAAGTAACGCCGCCGTCAGTACCGCCGTCGCCCCCATACTGATCATGCTGGCAAAGCGCGGCCCGAAACGTTCGCTGATGGTACCGCCGAGCAGAGCACCGATAACCGCACCGCCCCCATAAGTCGCCAACGCGATAATGGTTTGTTGATGCGAATAACCCAGCGATATCAAATACAACACGATGAATATCTGTAAGAACCCGGAAAGCCGGTTGATCATCACACCGAGCAACACTACTTTCGATGACAGTGGGCTTTGCGAAAACGTTTCCAATACGCCGGGATGATGTGATGAGTTAGTCATGACGGCCCTCTACTTGCAACATAATCGCTGCTCTAACCCGCTGCTCTAGTTGATCAAGCTGTTCTACGCTGTTCGCATCAATGAAGAAGACCACGGCGCGGTCGTCGGATGAACGTAACGGCTCAAGGCGATCGCCACGCTGTTTGTGAACAAAAACGGCGCGCAGAGTCGGCTCATCGTCCCGACTCCCCGCAGGAATGACAGGCCAAGTATCATTATCTTTAATCCACGCGATCTCTACGCCAGGCCAGTCGATCTGCACATCGGTCAATATGCCGGGTGGATGTTCCAGATATACCTGCCGGGCGACGCGGGCAGGGGCTGGCAAACTCGCCGGTTCACCGAGCATGATACGTAAAATTGCCGGTTCGAGCGGCTGTCCATAGGCCAGATTATACAGCGGTAAAATACCGTCACCTGGCGTACGTGAAGCGATCTCCATCAGCCAAGGTTGCCCCGTGTTGTCCACGCGCCATTCGGCGTGCGCAATGCCATCGCCAAAATCCAGCGCCTTAAGCACCTGTTTGGTTGCCTCCAATAATTGTGCGCTGTGTTCATCCTGATTCGGCACCGTATGCGCCAGCTCGACAAAGGTATTGGAGTGGGTATCCGTCGTCACCTTGTGCGTCGCGCTAGCAAATATCACTGCGCCATTTTGTGACAGCGTTTCTACCGAATATTCCTGCCCCACTATTTTTTGCTCTAACAGCAACGTTTCATACGAGGGATAGTCGGCCAACGCGCGGCTTGCCTGCTGTGCGCTATCCACACTGATCACCCCAGAAGAAGAGTGCCGGGTCGCCGGCTTTATGATCAAGGGATAAGACAGCGAGTCCAGATTGACGCGATGGCGCTGCTCTGGCGGTACCATCACGGCGTCGGGGCTGAATGCATTAAGATAAAAACGTTGGAGATATTTGCTGCGGCAAACGCGAGTCGCGCGCAAGCCAGGTGAACGTATACCCAGCGCATCGGCAATGATACCGGTGGGCTCCACCAGCGTCTCACCTACGGCAAACGCACCGACGATCTGATAATGCGTACGCCAATGCTGTATGGCCGCGATCACGCTAGGATTAAACGAGGCTTCTTTGTCCAGCGAGCCTTCGACATAGGCCACTTCCGTGATACGAGAGACCGGACTGTGTGCATGGCCACGCGCCTCTTCCGCCTGCTGGCGATAACTTTCCGGCGTCAGTACCAAAATAGCCAAGCCGCGTTCAGCAAGCTGCGTCAGATAGAGCGAATTGCGACATATTGCCCAAAATGCGCCGGTTAAAACAAAAGCTTCAGGTAACGATGTTTTGGTGTTCATCCAGGACCTCAGTTAATCTTGGAACAGGTAAATTCGGGAATACGGGCATTGCCTGACGGCAAATAACGGCGTAAGTGCAGTTGTTGTCGCCACGCCGGCATCTCAATATCTAACGCAGAAACCATACCCTGCGTGATGGCCTGCGCGATGGCAGCCCCAGGACAACGATGGCGACCACCGCTAAATGTGAAGCACGCCTGCTCATTACGTGCCGGTTGGAATACATCAGGCTGCGGAAAACGGGCCGGATCGCGATTCGCTGCCGCCAACAACAGTAGAATAGCGTCGCCCGGCGCAATCTGATGCTCGCCCAGCATCACCGCTTGCGTGGCGAAACGGCGGGTATTTTGTATCGGTGACGTATAACGAACGGTTTCGGCGATAACGGCCTCAACAGGTTGTTCTTTCCAGATGTCGGGATACTGCTGTGCAATCAGTAAGGTGTTGCCCACCAGCCCGGCCGTCGCATCATAGGTTTGTGATAAAAAGCCGATGGCATTGGCCAGTAATGGCGCACGCTGCGACCAACCTGCGTCATTGGCGCACCTCAGCAGTGCTGCCAGCAATGTGCCTTGCGGCGCGTGGGCAATCTCCGCGGAATAGATGTCCAGCAACCTTTGTGCCGCCACGCTAGCGCGTTGCTGATGTTCAGGCGTGGCACTGGCAGGAATGCACAACACAAATTCAGCAATCAATGCCACCACATCCGGCACCGCCTGCGGCATAAATCCGCACAGGCTGGCAACCACACCTGCGGGCACGGAAAACAACCAACGGTTGATCTCTTCACCGTCGCGTAATGCACGCTGGCCATGCTGCTGTGCCAGTTGACGCACTTGGGTTAAATCCGTGCTGGAAAATGCCTGCATGATGACGGTTTTAAGTTGTTGCTGATACTCACCTTCACGCATGCGAACCAGTTGGCCAAATACCTCACCTGCCGGTGTACCGATAATGCCCGTCGGCACCGGCTGACTAGCAGGACGCACCTGTAATTGTGGGTTATCGAGCACGGCCTCCGTTGATGCCGCATCGCTCACCACCCACAGATTCAGGGTTGTGTCAAAATAGACTGGGGTATCACGCGTGAGCTGGGCGTAATATTGCCACGGCGAAGCGTGCTGAATGGCGTTGAGCGGGTTAAGTGAGCTATTCACGATAAATCCTCTCGGTTAATCACCCGCTGGGTATCCAAGGCGGAAGCGATATTCATCAATAACGCTTCTGAAGCACCCTCATAAATACGTAATGGGCGGATTTGTCGATACAGACATTCCAATTGGCTACCGGCAACCATGCCCGCAGCGCCGAGCAGTTGCATGGCGTCATCAACAATATTGCACGCTTGTTCACACGCGAAGTATTTAGCGCTGGCGGACTCCCGCGCAAACGCTTGACCGTTATCATGTTGCCAGGCGGCTCTGGCCGTCAGTAAGGAGGCAGCAGAAAGTGAAACCTCCATTTTGGCCAGCGTCGCTTTCGCCAATTGCAGGTCCAGCAAGCGCCCTTGATATATTTTTCGTTGCGCCGCATGGCGTAACGCAATATCCGCCGCGCGACGGGCAAACCCGATCGCCGCGCTCGCGACCGTCATGCGGAAACGATCCAGAATGTCCAACGCAATGATGAATCCCTGCCCAGGGCTGCCCAGCAGGTTTTCCTGCGCGACCCAAACATTGTCAAAACGCAAATGTGACCATGAGCGCGGAGCGATAGCGTCTAACGCTTGAGCAGTGACACCACTCTCGGCAGTATCAACCATGAAAGCACTCAATCCCAACGGCCCCGGCCCTTCTCCGGTACGGGCAATAACGATGATATCGCTGGCAATGTCACCCTGAGCAATCCAGGCTTTTTCGCCGTTCAGCCGCCATCCCCCCTCGCAACGCTGCGCACTCAGCGTCAACGCAGCAATATCGGTTCCCGCCTGTATTTCAGACAGGGCAAAAGCGGCGATACGTTCTCCGGTTGCCAACGCGGGCAGATAACGGTTGCGCTGCGCATCATTGCCATAACGTTGGATCACACTGCCACTGAGAGATTGGATCGACCAGGCAAAATCCAACAAATCATCATAATAGGCCAACGTCTGCCGGGATAAGCACAGGCGGCGAGCATCATTGGGCTTAGGCTCCTGATGGGTATTCAGATGATCTAACCAGCCGCCTTGCCCCAAAAGCCGTAGCCGTTGACGCCCCTGCTCAGCAACCGGCAAGTGGCGTAACGTCAGTAATGCTTCACGTTGCTGCTGACACCATTGATCCAAATTGTGTACGTATTGTTGATGCGCTGAGGTAAAAAAAGGCATCGACAACAGCAGCGGATCGTGACTAATACATTGATTCACAAGGCATCCTTACAAAATGTTAATATCAGCGTTAAATCAATACTTCGCCGGGTGTCTCGGTAACGGCAGACAGGTTATTTTTCAGCTCGGTTTCGAGGAACCAGGCAAAGGAGGCGTAGCCCTGCCATATCCGCTGCCAGCGTTGCTGACGCTCATCGGCCGAGGTATTCGGTGCCAGGTCTTCCATGTAAGCCACGATCAACTCAACAGATTGCCGTGCATGTCCGGCAGAAAAGTTGTCAATGGTGAGGTGTGCTTCTTCATAACCGGTATCAAAGCCATAACGACGCAGCTTTTGGATCTCATGCATCCGCATTTCCCCCAGACCCAGCATTTCAATCCCTAGGTTGTAGCCCAGCAATTCCTCATAAAATGAATCCGGGAACAGCGACATACCCAATTGATGTAAAGAAAACGCGTAGATATCGGGCAGTTCCTGCTGATGGCAAAACTCAGGATCGCGAATGTGGGGCAACACAATCCCCATGCTGTTTAGCACCTGTAAGATCAGCGTGATATGATTTTTATCCACCTCGCCACGCCCCATTTCATCGGCATAGATCGCCAGCATCATGGCATCACTACGGCGGTGACAGCGCAGCGTATTACCGAACCGATGTGCCCAGGCGCCATCGATCATGCTGCCCAGCGCCATCAATTTCTGATTAAAAATCACGCTTTCACGATCGGGAATGTGGGTTAAACGTTGAAACGGATTAACTAACTTTTGCCAATAAATCGCTTCCGTTCGTGCGCGTAGCGCTGCGGGGCTGTAGTCGAAATAGCTGGCGTCGGTATAACGCCCCTGCTGACCGGTGGAAAACAGCGCCGTCGCCTGTTGCAGCGTTGCGCTCACTTGTTGTTTGATGATGGTTAAGTGGTTGGCGTAATGCTCAATATTCACCAAGCGATAAAACAACGTACGCTCATCCGGTAGTGAAGGCGTTTCAAGGCAAAGTTGCGTATCAATACGGGTTTCACGGCAACGATCGCGCCAAAAATCAGCTTGCGGATTGCCTGCCTGCAATGGTTCGCTCAGCGTGATGTCGCGTTCATGTTGCTGCATCTCGTCAATCCAGTCCGCCATAATGTTCGCTTCTCGGCGATCAAAAATGCCGAACATCGAACCACCAAAACGAATAGCCTGCATAAATCGGCAACCGCTGGGTTGGGAGCTTTTTTGTCGTAAATACGGCGAACGTTTAAACGCCGTCAAGAATTCGGTCATTGCCGCTCTGTCATCGACCGACCACTGGCTCAACGGTTTTTTCTCTAAGGCGATCTGCTGATGTTGCTTTCCTGCAAAGGGGAAGTGACGCGCAACAACTTCAGCCATCCGATCGTCACGCGTGCGGTTCGCCAGTTGCTGTTGTTGCCCCCGCAGCATATCGGCGTGCTGGCGCTCCAATTCCGTCGCCAGGCAAGCGGCACGATAAAACCGTTTTAAATCGTCTTGACCGCTCGCCGATGCATCGCAGGCATTGATCCAACCATCTAGCAACGTTGCACACTGCGATTCGGCCAGTAATGGGGGTATCTCCAGCAGCGCATCGTCAAAATTCAGCGAGTAATACGCAAAATGGACACCGGCCACCTCGGGTAAATAACTGGCGGGCAAGCGGGAAAGTGCCAGCCAGAACGTCGCCTGCCACAGTGTCAGATCATGGCTTTGCAGTTGTGCCAGCGCCCCCGGAACCCCGACAAAGGGCACGGCAACCCCCAGCTCAGCAAAACGCCGCTGGCGTTGCTGTTGCTGACTCTGGTTGATGTCATCGAGCCCCTTTAGCATAAAGTGCTGAGCATTCAGCAGATTCACCACGCCCGCAGGCTCAGTCGCCGGTTGAGAGACGCGATCCAACCAACATCCCGCCAGCATCGAAAGCAATGCCCGCTGTTTGAGCACGTGGCTGCGCGTTTCGTCGTCAGACTGGCACAAGGTGCTAGCAGCCTGTTTCAACGCTTCTTTAGCTTCGGCGAGATAATGTTCAAGCGCATCGCGATCGTCCGGTAACGGCGTGGATAGCGGCGCAGTCAACCAGGTTTGCATTAAATGCAGCGACAGAAGTTGCTGCTCTTCACTTTCGATATCGCCTGCCAGCGCGTTATACAGCTTCCGCACATCGGCGCTGTCACGCAGTGCATTTAATGCGGCATAAGCCGCGGGCGAAAAGTGAAATTTATTATCAGGTAATGACGTGGTGTTATCGGAAAATGTCGCACACATCAGGCATTTCCTTTCTGCAATAGCAATGAGGATCTGGCTCCGGGAATGCTGACGGCCAGTTGGTATAGCGCTACGTCGCTCGCCGTCTTATCGTTGCAGGCGTCAATAAAATTGATCAGTGGATCGGCTGCAAAGCAATGCCCAAAGCGGGGAATATTGTCGGTATAGAGTTGTGCTCGCTGATAACCCGCCTGCATTTCATTGAGTTGGCATAAAGGCAGGTAAACGTTGCTGTGAAATAAGCGTGTGATGTCGCTGACCGTCACGCCGGCGGCTGGCAGGATATCCTGATTTACCGCGCGCACCAATTCGGCAGAAAGCCCTTGGCCAAGTTGGCGATGATCTTGCCGTTCGCCACTGGCAAGCAGCGTATAGCCTTGCGGCGTTTCGTCGGCATGGCAAATCAGGCAACTGGCAGCACCATCGGAAAACAGTGCAAAGTTTTCCATTCGCTGTTGCTCATCATCGATCGCATCACTGGTGACAACCAGAATGCGTCTTGCCTGCGCCGCGCTAATCAGACTGCGCGCCAGGTGGATCCCTTTGAGCAAATTGGTACAGCGGCCAAGTGATACACCAATGACCTCAACCTGCGCCAGCTCGAGTGCGGTGGTGAATTCACTCAAGAACTGCCGGTGTGCGTCCGTACCACGGTGCAAGGACGAGCTGCATACGATCAAAGTATCAATATCCTGCCCAGACAAACCCGCGTCGGAGAGTGTCTCCCGAGCGGTATCTATCGCCATCTCCGTAACAGAGCGGGTGGTTTGATAAATGTCTCCCCACCCCCAAAGCGCTGGCTGAAGCGGCATCGCAAACTGTTTAGCACGCGCCTGATGGCCGCTAAGCTCATGCCAAGCCAGTTTTTTATCGCCTAAGATATAATGCGGCGCGAGTAACTGACTGCGCGCAACGGTAGGTTGATTCAGCACGAGGACGCGCTCCCATCTAGAAGAGGGGCAACATCAAAATAACCCACCGCACGATCGAGGAACTGACAGGTGCCGTGCTGCTGTAGCTCTTGCAGTGCGGAGACAAATCCCCCTAAGGCCGCACGCGACAGCGCAGAACCGAGGCTCACGCGGGTGACACCTAGGGCAAAAAGCTCTGGGACAGACAACCGATTCCCCGCCCCCAGCAGTACATTCACCGGCGCGTCAACCGCCAGACAAACGGCTTTGATCGCATCCGCATCCGGTAAGGCAGGAGCGTAAAGCACATCAGCCCCCGCATCGCGAAACGCTTTCAGCCTGGCGATCGTATCTTTAAGATCGTGGATACCATAAAGGTAGTTTTCGGCTCGGGCAGTCACGGTAAAAGCAAAAGGCAAACTTTTCGCCGCTTCAACCGCCGCTTCTACCCGCGCCACCGCCGAAGCGAAATCTCGAATAGGGTGTTCAGCGTTACCGGTATAATCTTCAATCGATCCACCAACGGCACCAGTTGCCGCTGCCGCCAGAATGGTTTGCCTGATGGCGTCGTGACTTTCACCAAAGCCATCCTCAAGATCGATAGAGACAGGGAGCTGTGTCACCTCAACCAAGGTTCGCGCATTGTCTAAGGTTTCATCCCGCGTCACTGAATCTGCCCGATCTAATTTTCCCAGCGAGAATGCCAGCCCTGCGCTGGTGGTTCCTAGCGCTTTAAATCCGGCGTTCTGCATTAAAATAGCGGTGCCACGATCCCAAGGATTTGGCATTACAAAGGGGGTACCATGCGTATGTAACTGTTTAAATTGCGCAGCCTTCTGTTGCTGGCTGAACGCATCCGGCACTATTTTTCCCGTAAGCATAAATAACCTCAAAAACGTCTAATTATATTAAAACTTGGTAATTACTCGATTTATTACGGCTCTCATGAACCATTTCGTTAATCGCATTAGTAATGACACTTGGGTTGTCATTAAAATAAAAGTGATTGCCCGACACCTGTTTTAAACCAAGAAAGTTTTTTGAGTGCGCTTGCCATTGCGCCATTTTATCTGCCGAAACATGGGCATCATTCTCGCCGACTATCGCCATTATCGGCGCATCAATAGCCTCCGTCGGTTGATAACGGTATCCTGCGATCAGCTTAAAATCACGCTTTAGCTTTTCAGCAATAATTTCATTAAGAAAGGGGTTGGCTATCATATTTTCATCAAGGCCGTTAAAATAAACCATTTCCTTGATAAAAATATCATCACTCATTACAGCCATTTTTTTAATACGTGGCGATGGTATTTCCGGCGGGCTTAAACAAGCAGAAAGGATCAAACCATTGGGTGACTTTTTCTTCATTTTTTTCGCCACTTCCCAGGCTAATATCGCCCCCATGCTGTGGCCAAAAAGATAAAACTGTTTGTCGTCCTCCTGCTCAATTGCCGCAGCAATATTATCCGTTAGGGTATCGATATTGGCTTGATAAGCCTCGTCATAGCGGCGACCGGTTCCGGGTAGCACCACGGCTTTAAGTGTTATGTCGTCAGTTAAGCCAGACTGCCAGCCAAGAAAATCCTCGGCATTGCCGCCGGCATGAGCAAGACAATATAAGGCTGAATCATTTAGCCGTGGCTTTCTGGCAGCAGTGAACCAGCGATTATTTACAAACCTGTTGCCCATTGCGAAGTAACCCCCTTTCCCGACATCTTGGCTGCTTCCTGCAAGCTAAACCCGGTAAAATATTAACGAGAAATAAGCATAGCGGTACTTCGTGATTTTTGCAAATAAGGATTTAACTGATGATGTCACAGAAAAAACCATAACAATTATTTTTTTGTTAAAAATCAACAAATAAACTTTTATAGATACCTAATGAGGCTGAAAAAAATAGTAGTTTCACTTATATTAAATGCAAAATAATCACTATCACTAAGCAGATCTGATGATTAATTAATCAATTCACCCATCCGTATCTACGCTAACGAGGTGATCGTTTGGTGTACTACATGAACCGAGAAAATTTATTTTCTAATACGCCCCATCAATATCGCAAGGCAGTGCATCTTGCTGATTGGCTCCAGCGACAAAGCAAAGGCGGATAGCTGTTTAACTACGACATAAACGCCACAACATTTATGGGTCAACGGCTTAGCATCTGAGCACGCACCACCCGCCTATTTCTCAGTCACGAGCGCAGATTAAATATAATTATTCCGCTTCGGATGTAGACCGTTTAAATAATACTGTCCAATCGCATTGACCTTCCAGCTCACAGGATCGTGCAGGGTATGCGTTCTGGCATTGCGCCAATGACGATGTAAATTTAGCGACTCCTGCGTCGCGCTGGCACCGGCAAACTCAAACAATTTATTACTGGCTAATAGCGCAATTTCGCTCGCAAGCACTTTCGCAATGCCAACGCGTACAGAAAGCCGTGCAACATCCTCGTCGGTGTAAGTCTCAGTCTCATCCAATTCATTAGCAGCCTGATCGAGCATGGCAACAGCGGCAGCGTAGCGGACCTCCAAGTCACCGATCCCGGCGATAATATACGGATCGTCACTGGCTTTTTCGACACCGCTATCGATCCACGGTCGGGTTGTCTGCTTGATGTATTTTATCGCTTCGTCAATGGATTCCCGCGCGATACCCAGATCGATTGAAGCGTGAATGAGTTGTGATGTTGATCCGATAGGATTGGCCTCGATAAATGCCTCAGTGAACGGAATAATGTGTTCACTATTAACTACAACATTATCTAATAATACAGTTCCGCTGACCGTTACCTTTTGACCAAAACCTGACCAGTCGGTTTTTATCTCCATACCCGGGGCATCTTTCGGGACAAAAGCATGCATAAATACGCCGATATCATCTTTCGCCACAATACCGATCCAATCAGCGTGGATACAGCCGGTTGCGTAAAATTTCTTGCCGTTCAGACGCCAGACTTTACCATCTTGGGTTAAGGTGGTACGAATATCGGCCGCATTTTTTCCGCCCGTTTCCGAAGCTCCTTGCGCGAATTTCTTACCCGCCAGGATTTCACCAAAAAAGAAACGCTTCTGAGAGGGCGTGGCTACAGCATTGAGTAAATCAATAATATGAAAATGACTGCGAGGAATTTGCGCAATCGATGGATCTGCCGCAGCAATAATGCGCGTTACCTTGCTTAACGCCTGAAAACCAAGCGCTAGCCCGCCGAACTCCCGAGGAACCGTTAGTGCCCAAAGCCCGGATGCCGCATAGGCATTTACCTGTTCAGTACTGAGATGGCGGATCTGATCCCGTTCGGATGCACTCTGACGTAAGCATCGTGCAATGTCATCAGCAACGGATAACCACTGGGATAACGGCGAATTAACCATGGGTTTCATAATATATGGCTCCAGAATAACTGTCCCTTAGAATATGCATAGTACTTGTTAACTAACGTTTTTTTTATCTTATGCTTGGTTATGCAAAGAATACTCCTAAAAAAATGAAAATTTAGCAAGCGACCGCAAAATAGTCAGACACCATAAAGTCAGCTTTTGCTTGATACATCCTAAACAAAATACGCATATACAGAAATTAATGGATTCACTTAACATCATGTTAATCATGCTTGGAATCAGAGGATTTCATTCAAAAAGGGGATTTAAGTGCTTGCAATTATCTCTGTATTTTTTTTGGCAGGAATCGTAAAAGGCATTATTGGACTCGGATTACCCACCATCTCAATGGGCTTATTAACCCTGGCCATGTCCCCCGCCAGCGCCGCCAGCTTGCTCATTATTCCGTCATTGGTGACCAATATTTGGCAGTTATTCATTGGGCCTGCCTTTCTCACGCTCATTAAACGATTATGGGGATTTATAACGGGTATATTCATCGGTACACTATTTAGCGTATTACCGGGGTTAACCGCGACTGCGTCATGGACTGAGACCGCACTGGGCGTTGTTCTTATCATTTACGGTCTTTCTGGTCTGATCGCCAAAAAATTGCCTTCGCCCGGCAGGCTCGAGCAAGGGCTATCGCCGCTAGTGGGTTACATTACCGGGTCGATTACCGCTGCAACAGGCGTCTTTGTTATCCCAGCGGTCCCTTATTTGCAGTCTCTTCAATTGAATAAAAATGACCTTGTCCAGTCTCTCGGTTTGGCATTCACAGCATCCACCATTGCACTGGCGATACACCTTTCCCTCAATAATGAACTCGAAAGCGTCGATTACTATTTGTCTACGATTGCATTAATTCCAGCAATAATAGGGATGTACGCAGGGCAATTCCTGCGTAACATCATCAGTGAGCTTGCATTCCGCCGTTGCTTCTTTGTCGCCCTGCTTATATTGGGCGCCTATATGGCAATCGAGTGATCGTCATCCCCCCACCCGATGCTGTGCAATAAAATCAACAAACTCTTTCATGTATCCAGGCAAATCGGCAAAATCCCGGGCACAGATAATCAATTTACGATCGGCCCAAGGGTCTGAAAGACGAATAATTTTTCCCGCCTGGTTAACATTATGCCGCTCAACCGCGCGTCTTGGAATAATAGCTATCCCTACCCCACTGCTAACAATCTGCATAACGGCATCAAACGTTGTCATTCTTACCCGATAGCTAAGACGGTGCCCTAACCTTTTAGCGTGCCCCTCAATATGCTCCTGAAGTGCGCTACCCTCGTATAAACCGATAAACTCGGCTTTAACAACCTCTTCAAAAGCCACACTTTCCCGGCTATGCCATTCGCTTCCTGCTGGCGCAAACACCACCAATTCATCATCACGGAAAGGCAGCGAAGCCAGCCCGTTTAACTGTGTTGAATCAGCGACTACGCCCAAATACGCAGTTTGGTTTTTAACTGCTGACACAATGTCACAACTGGGCATTTCTTTAACGGAAATAGAAATATTAGGTTTACTCAGCAAATACGGTCCCAGTAGCTCTGGTAAGAATTCGCTTTGCGCCGATGAGTTACACAACAAATTAATATGGCCGCGCAACCCATTGCCGTATTGATGCAGTTCACTGCGCATGTGGTCAACCTGCTGTAATATCATATTTGCATGATTAACCAGTGAATATCCCGCGTCGGAAAGCTTCACGCCTTTTTTCGACCGGCTGAGTAATGGCACGCCAAGTTCGTGCTCCATGCCACGAATACGCTCACTGGCGGATTGCAAGGTGAGATTCGATAACACCGCGCCCCCGGTAATACTGCCAGCCTTATAAACATTCAGAAAAAGGCGCAAATCGACTATATCAAACCGCATCCAAACACCCCATTATTTTTTTGAATACAATATTGTCAAGGTGCCTTGATGGTAAGCTTATATTCAATTGAGAATTATCAGACCACACCCCAAAAAACATTCTCACCACCTCACACTTGCCATTCATATTCTTATTATCGTCATAATATTTACCTCAGTGATTCGTACTCCAGTCAATATGAACCTGTTCCCGTTAAAATTGTTTATCAGATATTCGTTCAGATACCTTTTAACACTTTTGGGTCAACACCGTCTACCAAGGCACAGGTTGTCTCAACGGAAACGTCATTGCGTCATGCCGCACTGATGAGATGCACACCAGCATGCTACACGGGGTGGCGAAATACCCAAGATAACGAGTATGGGGAGGATGTTAACGGCCGCGGTATGCTGGCAGCAAGATGAGTATGAGCCGCAAATAACGCTGTGGTACGCAAGCTCAAGATATCGGAGATCACATCAAATCACTACACAGGTGACATTTATCTCTTTTTATCGATGCTTAGTTTACCAACTCATAATATGATAGCGCACCCAAGGTTGGCACATTGATCACTTCATTCAGTGCTTCTTCATCAAATGCTGGCTCTTTACCGATGGCATCATTAACCACATTGACCTGATAGGGAATGAGATCGGGAATAACGGCATAACCGCGCTCGTTAGTTATCACATCTACCTGGTCGGGGAGCTCGGTATTGGGGTGCTTTGGGGCATAAACTAATGCGTTGGTTTCCCCTAAGGTTTGCCCGAACGTCACGCCCCCTTGATGAATGACCAGTGAACCTGTGCTGCCCGCCGAATACAATGCGTAATCGGTTCCAGATTGGTATCGGAGAGTCGATTCCCCAGCCGCATAGCGATAACGAGTGTAAGCCTGATAACTTGCCTTATTATGCTTGCCATATCGGGTCACGACTTGATAGTTCAGGTTGTTATTGAGTCGCTTGCCGCTGATACCGATCTGACTTTGATATAAATTATAAGGGTCATAGTTGTACCCCAGATTCATGCTGGTATTATTAAACCCGATTTTTTTAAGCGGTATTCTGAAGTTAATCGCAAATCTCATCTCATTTTTTTGACTTTGGTATTGATAATATGACATATCCAAATCCAGCGATAACCCTGGAACATTTTGCATAAGCCTCATCGAGTAAAATGTTCGCTTCCCCTGATTCTGTTGATACTTTTCTTGATTAACATTTATAGATAAATTTTGTGAAGGACTAATCAAGGCATTAATCGAAAAATCAACGGTGTATTCCTTTTTATAGTAATCACAACAAAAATAACCGCTTACTGCGTTATATGAGTAATCGTTAAAATTATTAAAATGAGGGCGCAGGAAATACTCACCATACAGTCTTATGCTAGTATTGATTTTACTGAGGTCGGAAACGTACTGCAGACGCAGTTTCTCCCCTTTAACGGCTCCCCGCCCTGCGGCGCTGATATGGCTAACCTGATGATTAAGCGTAACATCACCGTATTGGTTTAATCGCTGCCCTATACCGAATGAGTGACTATAGTATCCAGGCGATAGCAATGCGCCACCAAATACTGAGTTTTTTGCAGAAATACCGTATCCCACTCCACTCTGGAAGAAAATCGGAGTAGACTCTTCATCGCGCCCATCGCTGATAAATTTTCCAAAGGAAATATCATACTTCCATGCATCTTTTTCAATAATATTATCTAATCGATTCCACGGTACATCATAGTAATTTATACTTCCGTCGCTTTCTTTAACCGTCATGGTAATTACGCCTGACTTATCAAACAGTTTGATATTCCTCAGGACGAAATCACCGGGTGAAACCAAGGTACGGTAAACGGGCTTACCATTTTGCATAATTTCAACTTCGGCATCCGTTATCGCCACACCATAAACCCAAGGCAATACTGCCCGCTGCGATGAGGTAAACATATTATCATCCGATGCCAGCCTGATACCCCGATAAGGGAAAGCGTCAAGGTAAAATGTATCATTATAGCCATCACCAATATGTAAACGTGAGTTTATATCTGAAATATCTCGCTCAACATAGATCTCGCTAAACTTAACTCGCTTCTGACGCATCTCTTCATTATCATGATACTGTTTTGACCTGAGACGCCATTGTCGAAAATTAATACCAGACTCCAGTTCGGCTACTACATTATCCTTTTGCTTTCTTCGCCTATAGCGGCTACCTTCATATTTTTTATAGTTAACACCGTAGTTAATAAGAATCGCGGGAATACCATAATCTCTATTCTCTATCGAAAGGCGAGGATCACTTTTTATCTCGGTGGACTCTAAAAACGTGAACATGATAATATTTATTTTATCAATTAACCCCACTGAGATATTTAACGGATAAAGATCTTTACTCGTTATACAACCTGTCGATTTTATCTGATCTTTATTCCCCTCCGAGAGAATATTCCATGCTAAAAGTTTCTCACGATCAAAGCACGGGAAACCACCCTTTGTTACCTCTAGCTCTATATAACCGATATCTCTCTCCCCTTGCGAGATATAGAAATGCTCACCTGCATTAACACCTGTGGAGTAAACAATTAGAATTAATATGACAAGTGAGATTTTATGCATATAAAAGAGGCAATCGCTACGCTTATAAAAAAGTACCGGTCGCTTTATAAAGCTGACCGGTACATTATTATTTAATACTCTAATCTATTGATATTATTACTGCCCTTCAATGGAAGGTAGCAGAGCCTCTAATTTATCAATCTCTTGCATCATGGTACGATAAACGACCAATTTCGACTGAGCATGACGCGCATCAAGTTTATTTGGCACCATCAAGGCGCGGATTTTTTTCATTATATTCAAAGCATTTGGTTTGTTCTTATCTTCTTGAGGGATAGATTGATACTCTGAATATAAGTCTTGAAACTCCGCTTCCCACTTTTCTTGCTGGTCGTGACCAGCCGCGATCGCAGTCCGCGTTTTTTCTGCTGCTGAGCCGCAAAACTTATAGGCTCCACCGTAATAGCCATAAATTACATCGAGTATTGTTTTTTCACCTTGGCTATTCTTAGCCTGGCTCTGCTGAATGTCACTGATGCACTTGGTCACTGTATTACGCATCGCCTGCTCTTTGCTGCTGATGGTTCCAGCAAAAGTATTGGCTGAAAAAATAATAGCGCCAAGCATCAACAAAGCAATTTTATTTTTATTCATGGTTATAATTCCTTTTAGATTTTTATCCTGCGTGAAATACACAGCACAAAGGTTTGCGAACATTAATTTATTAGATAATAAAACACAAGGTCATATAAATAAAAATCGTTACTTTTCTCCATTTCAGGATATTACCTACAAAACAACAAGCATTGTCCTTTAAAAGGGCCATGTAAATAATAACCGATTTATGATGTTATTATTAATACCTAATGAGCCATCAGTTTAATATTCTTAATAACACATTTTTAATCGCCGAAAAAACCAATAATATAATATCGTTGTATCTATAAATGTATAGCATGAAAGAAACTATGGAATACCCGGGTTAATAAAATCAAACAAGGTCAGTTTGTATTTTCTCTCTGAATATTAATGTACCGCCTTACGCGAATAACGATGATGTACGCGCTATTTCTGTTGTTGGTGTCGCTTTCCCACTGCCATCACCCCACTCAGCATAAGCCCCAAGGTATAGACCCGATGGTGCGGGTGCGGTAAACGTATAGATTAAGCAAGCGGAAACCGCATTGATCCCCCTCAAAACTTGAAACTCAAAACGGCGTATAATCCCGTCTCTTCAGGTTTTATCTGCCAGTTATCATCGCATATACTGCTTGCAACAATCAGTCATTGGCCTGACGCTACGTAACCCGTGACTAAACCGATAAGCATGATTAAATCAAGGAATACGCTATGTTTAGCAAACAATATGATGTTGACGAAAAACATGTCGATTTTCAGGGCGTCGTGGATGGCCTCTATTACCCTTTTTATTTTGAATGGGCTCGCCATGCTTTTATGGCTGAGGTTCTGGGGTTAGATATTGAAGAAGAGTTTAAGCAAGGGCGGATTCATATACTGTTGGAGTACACGCTTAAATTCAAAAGAAGTTTAAAAGCCGGTGATAATGTTGTTGTAACGTGCAAACCCGCCAAGAATGAAAAGCGTAATCGCGCAAATTTCGAACAGCAAATTCTGGTAAATAACGTGGTGTATGCTGAGGCAGTATTCGTTGCTACCTGTCTGGTTAATGGCCGACCTTGCATGCCTGAAAGTCTTGCGCCACTTATCGCATAGTGTAACAAGGCAATACGTGCATCATCCAAACGTTATCTTTATCATAGAGATAGCATTATGTCCCCCATACTACTGAGCATGGGGGATATAATGTTGGTGCTGTGATACCGGCAAAAGCGGTATAAAAGATTTCCCTGGTGTAGGAGTGGTGAGGCTATTTATAATCAAGGCAGTTTTGTTAACTATCGAATTAATTTGCTTATATGCGCCTTGTGATAAACACCATAACGCTTTCATTGAGAAAGATGAACGGGTGAAAATCACCCTTGCACCACATGAATAAAAATGATAATAAGTGCTGTTGGGCGTGCGCCATTTGATTTCAGATTGAAATTATTAGCAATAAAAGGTAATCAAAAATGGATATCCATGTCACCGACACCCCAAACCCGAAAGACGAAGAACATGTCATCGATAACCTCTGGGCACATAATGACAAATATGACGCCGTCGATATTCGACCGTTATTCCTGACCATCACCGATGATGCCAACCAAATCGTTGGCGGTTTGGTTGCCAGAACGTGGTGGGGCGGTTTGGAAGTTCAGTATCTTTGGGTCAGTGAACAGTATCGCGCTCAAGGCTACGGTTTTAAGCTGATGAAAAAAGCCGAAGAAGAAGCGGTAAATCGCGGTTGTCATATGGCCTATGTCGATACTTTCAGTTTCCAAGCCAAAGGTTTTTATGAAAAACTCGGCTATGAAGCTTATGGCGACCTCGGCGGTTACGCTCATAAGCATACTCGATACTATTTAGCGAAAAATATCTAGTCTAAACAGGGTATTAAAGAGGTAGGCATGGATTCCTCCGGTGTCAGTAATGAATCATATTTAAACGGTTTGATCGCCATGATCGAGCATTTAAGTGAGCCATGGGGAATTAAAGATCAGCAGTCTCGCCATATTTACATGAATAAGGCTGCCTACCTCTATACCAACACACCGCTTGATTTTAATCTGGAAGGGAAGTTCGATGACGAGTTCCCTGCCACATGGGCCGAGTGTGCTTCAGAGTTGATAGAACACGATCGCCGTACCGAAGAGTCGCGCGATCGTGTCGCGGTAATAGAAACGCATTATTGGTTTGGCAAAGATACCCTCACACCGTTTATTAGTGAAAAGCTGCCTATTTACAATAGCGATAAGCAAATTATCGGCGTGCTGTGGAATGCCAAACCGCTCGATACGCTTAGCCCATTGAAATATATTAACCAGCAAAAACCCAGTATCCTAACCACCGCAGTGGAAACCGATACGTTCACCAAAGCTGAGCTTGATATTATATTTTTGATGCTGCAAAGATTCTCGACGAAAGAGATCGCCAGGGTTTATGACGTCAGTCAGAAAACCATAGAAAATAGAATTTACAATGTCTACCAAAAAGCTAATGTTCATTCACTACAGCAATTTGAAGAATATTGTAAACACGCCAACCTGGATAATTATATTCCCGACCGTTTAATCGAAAAAGGCATACAGTTTATTTAAGCCAATCAAGGATTTTTCAACGTGATAAAAATTGAAGACTACCCGTTAAGCCGGGTTCCTCAGGATAAACGAGTATCTTTCCTGAGCGTAGCAATGGTTCATATGGGCATGCTCACCGCTTTGGACCAATTCATGCTCGGTGCCGTATTAGGCAACTCCATGACCTTGCTTGAAGCCTTCACCGCCATCTTTGTCGGCAGTGTTATCTTTGGCGTCGTGACCTTTGCACTGGGCTACGCGGGGATGCGCGAAGGGGTTTCTGGTAGCTTACTTGCGCGTTGGTGCGGTTTTGGCCGATTAGGTTCGGTACTGATCGGTGTGGTGGTTGCCGTCAGTCTGTTAGGCTGGTTTGGCATCCAGAATGCCATTTTCGCCAAATCGCTCAATTTCGCCCTGCAAGACCGTCTTGGTTTCGCCTGGTCTGCCGCGCTTTCAGGCTCGTTACTGACCATTCTGGTGGCTTTCGGTTTTAAAGCATTACGCATCGCCGCGCGCATCGCCGTACCGATGTTTATTGTGCTGGTGGCATTTATCTCTGTCACCACGCTAACGGGTCACAATCTGGCAGAGATCTTACGCCTGGCACCGCCGGGTGAACCATTGACCATCAGCGCAGGCATCACCATTGTGGTGGGCGGCGCTATCGTCGCCAGCCTGATGACGCCTGACCTGACGCGTTACTCTAAAAACGGCAAACATGTGTTGGGCGTCACGCTCTCCACGATCATTGCCGGTGAATTTATCGTTAACGGCTTGGCAATCCTCATCGCGAAAGCGATCGGTACCGCTGACGTCGTCACTATCATGTCACAGGTCGCTGGCGGGGCGGGTCTGCTGGTCGTGGTATTTTCAACGCTGCGGGTAAACGATCTTAATCTTTATTCTTCCTCGTTAGGTATTGTGAATGCGGTTGAAGGCATTACCGGTAAACGGCTGAAGTACACCTCCACCACTATCGTCATTGGGATTTTGGGTACCACGCTGTCAGTATTAGGGATTCTGGATCGTTTTGTGGATTTCTTAACGGTGTTGGGCGTTGTCTTCCCACCCATTATCGGTATTATGCTGGTCGATTATTATATTCTGCGCAGCCACCGTAAGATTTTGGATGAAAGCCGTGCGCGTGGTGAGCTTCCCAATCAGACGCCAACCATTGGCTGGGCGGCAATTATCGCCAGTATTGCGGGCGGTGTCGTCGGTCTGGTGACCGAATGGGGTGTGCCAACCATCAACTCTTTATTGGCCGCTAGCCTGCTTTTCTGGTTATTAAAATTACCCTCACGCAAAAGCGTAGCTGTCACAAATTAATAGCGTTGAAACGATAACAATGCCCCTCTTCGAGACACAATGAAGAGGGGCATTATTTTTTTAGAAGCGGTAACCTACGCCGACGGTGAAAGCATTAACATCACGCTCTTTGCCGCCGATATCAATTTTTGAACCTTCATAACCCACATCTACCATCAGGTTTTCGGTTGGGGTAAATAACATGCCGGCACCGTAGGCAAAATGGGATCCTGAGCTTTCACCACGGGAACCGCCCGCCGCGCCGGAGGAGTGATCGGCAACCCAAGCCGCCGAGTTTTTGACGTTGCTATGGCTCAATCCCACCAGTCCATACAGCACCAGATAGCGACTCACATAGTATGCCGGCCCGACGGTGTAAGAATAATATTGAATTTCTGTTTTATCGCCTCTGGCGTTATTATTATCACCATGCAATGCGGTAAAGGAATTCACCACGCTAATGGACGATCCCCATTCATAGCGATACTTAATATTCACACCATCTAGATCGTTAAAATTATTAAGCTGTGTATGTGCATAATCGAGTATTACAGTATGGCTTTCTGCCTGAGCAGTGGCCATGCAGCATGAAGCGGCCAGCAGTGTGCCGGCCAACATTGCCGTTTTCATCATCATCTTCCCTAATTAATAATGACATCAAAGATGTTCTTATATATTAAGATTCAACCGATTTTTTATCGGATGCCTTTTAATTAAGAACAAAAAAACATATTACCCGAAACAGTAATCTAGAAAAAACCACTTATAAGTTAATCCACTAAAAAATAAGAATCCATCCAAAAAAAACGAAAAATGGAACAGAATAATCTTAGGTAGATCGCTGTTAGCTGACTCTTAGCACAACGCGTTTGATGCTGATTATTCCATTGCATAGCTAAACCGGTTCAGCTATTTTAGCTTACCATCGAATAATAGCTAAAAGCAGGGAGTAAACATGGGAAATCGTGTATGGGTATTGGGGGACGCCGTTGTCGACCTAGTACCTGAAAACGCAGTACGTTACTTAAAATGCCCGGGCGGCGCACCCGCCAATGTGGCCGTCGGTATCGCACGTTTGGGCGGTGAGAGTGGATTTATCGGCCGGGTTGGTGCCGACAGTTTTGGCATTTTTCTACAGCAAGTGCTTCAGAATGAGGGCGTTGATATTACTCATATGACAGCAGATGCTGAACATCACACCTCAACAGTGCTGGTCGATCTGGCCGCGAATGGTGAGCGTTCGTTTACCTTTATGGTTACGCCCAGTGCCGATTTATTTTTACAACAGTCTGATTTACCGACATTTAAAGCAAATGAATGGTTGCATACCTGCTCTATTGCCTTATCACAAGAGCCTAGCCGCACCACCACGTTTCATGCGATGGAACGCATCAAGGCTGCCGGTGGTTGGGTGAGTTTTGATCCGAATATTCGCCTGGATATCTGGAAGCAACCCGATGCATTACGGCCGTGCCTGATGAAAGCGCTAATGCTGGCTGATGTGGTTAAAATCTCACATGACGAGTTGACGTTTATCAGTAACATAGACGAATTGGACAGTGCCATTATTTGGATGATGGCGCGTTTCCCGCTCAAGGTGTTATTAGTTACCTTGGGCAGCGACGGCGTGTATGTGCATGATGGCCTGCAACTGCGTCGTTTCCAGGCAACGCCCGTTAAGCCAGTAGATACCACCGGGGCGGGTGATGCGTTCGTCGGCGGGCTGCTGGCCGCACTGGCCGCTTTAGGCGGGCTGCCACCGACAGACGAATGGCCTTCGGTCATCGCCCAGGCCCAAGCCTGCGGTGCGTTAGCAACCACCGCCAAAGGTGCCATGACCGCCCTACCACATGCCAATCAATTGGCTCAGTTTCTGCAACAGCACGCCTGATGTGCTCCGGTGGGCACCCCGCCCACCGCCTTTCCCGATGTAAATTGCGCGTTCGATCACAATAGCTGAATCGGGTTAGCTAACTTGTTTGCCATTCCTACCGTTTCTCAATTATTGTTCAGCCTGAAAAACCGGTTTAGCAATTTAGCAAAAAATAATAAATAACCTCTCGGATGATAGAATATTATGCAAAAATTAAGCTATCTGGCTGTAACTACAGGATTATTCATCTCAACCTCGGCACTGGCCACCAGCAATGCCGACAGCATCGAAACCCGCCTGAATGCACTGGAGCAACGGCTTCAACAGGCAGAACAGCGAGCACAAACTGCCGAAAAACGCGCAACGGCGGCAGAACAACGTGCGCAGCGGCTGGAAAAGCGCACGCTGACCACCGAACAGCAAACTGAACAGGTAGCGCAGCGCACCGCCACATTGGAAAGCCAAGCGCCAGCGGCCAGCAACTTAAAACTGAATAACTTCGGTGAATTGAAACTGTACGGTGACGTGGAGTTTAATCTGGACGGCGCCAGCCGCAGCGGCCAACTGACCTCGTTGAAAACCACCGATAACAAACACTGGAAACCGGGAAATAAAGAGCGCTGGGATATCAATGGCCGGATTCTGATTGGCATCGACGGCTATCGTCGCCACTCAGACGGCAACTTCTCTGGCTTTAGTGTTCAACCGCTGGCCGACATGCGCGGCAAAATGAATCTTGATGACGCCGCTTTCTTCTTCGGCAATGAGAAAAACTGGCAGGCCAAAATCGGCCGCTTTGAAGCCTATGACATGTTCCCACTCAACCAAGACACCTTTATCGAATACTCTGGTAACACTGCCAACGATTTATATGCGGACGGATTCGGTTATATCTACATGATGAAAGAAGGCCGAGGCCGAAGCAGCAGCGGCGGCAATCTGATGCTAAGCCAATACGCGGGAAACTGGTACTTTGAACTCAACACGCTGATTGAAGACGGCACCTCACTGTTCCAAGACAGCACCTATCACGGCAACACGCTAGACAATAAAAAGAATGTGGCTTATCTGCGCCCTGTTATCGCATGGAAAAAGGATCAATTCAGCGCCGCATTGGCGATGGAGAGCAACGTGGTCAACAACGCGTATGGCTATCAAAATGCCCGAGGCCAATGGGTTGATCAGTCAAAACGTAACGGTTACGGCATGACGCTAACGTGGAACGGTTTGGCGGCCGATGCGGATAACGGCATCGTCGCCAACGTGAGCAGCGCCTATTTAGATGCAGCAGGCGAGCAGGATTTCTCTGCTGGCACTAACCTACTGTGGCGTCGCTTTGAACTGGGCTACATTTATGCACATAACAACATCAAAGAATTTTCCACCGCTAGCATAACGGCTAATCTCGACAATCCACTTAGCGAACCCGGCCGTTACGACATTCATACTGTGCATGCTTCGTACCAAATACCCAACATACTGGATATGAAGAACTTTAACCTGTACCTCGGAGCCTATGCCTCATGGTTAGAGACTAATGCCGACAACAAGATCGCTAACAGCGATAACGATCAACGCTACGGTATGCGGGCCAGATTTAAATACTTTTTCTGATCGGCTAACTACTTTTCGCCGCCGTTAACGGCGGCAGTATTGTCACCTTAAAGGGGAAACCTCATGGATATCACCGCCATCGCTCAGGCGTTGTTACCGCTGCTCGGCGGTAAAGAAAATATCGCCAGTGCCGCTCACTGCGCCACCCGCCTGCGTCTGGTATTACTTGATGACAGCAAAGTTGATAAGGCTGCGATCGGTAAATTAGAAGGGGTCAAAGGCTGTTTTAGTAACGCCGGGCAAATTCAGGTGATATTCGGTACCGGGCTGGTGAATAAAGTTCATGCTGAATTTATTAAAGCAGCAGAAGTTAATGAGTCCAGTAAGTCAGAAGCTGCCGATATTGCGGCAAAAAAACTCAACCCTCTGCAACGTATCGCCCGGTTGTTGTCGAATATTTTTGTGCCAATTATTCCGGCAATTGTCGCTTCTGGCCTGTTGATGGGGCTGCTCGGCATGGTGAAAACCTATGGCTGGGCCGATGCTAATAGCGCGCTGTTCGTCATGCTGGATATGTTCAGCTCTGCAGCATTTATCATCTTACCGATCCTGATTGGCTTCACCGCCGCCCGCGAATTTGGCGGTAATCCCTATCTCGGTGCCACTCTCGGCGGCATTCTCACCCATCCGGCACTGACCAATGCTTGGGGCGTCGCCAGTGGTTTTCATACCATGGATTTCTTCGGTATCGAAATCGCCATGATTGGCTATCAGGGAACAGTGTTTCCGGTGCTGCTGACCGTGTGGTTTATGAGTATGCTGGAAAAGCAGTTACGCAAAGCGATCCCAAACTCATTGGATTTGATCCTCACCCCGTTCCTGACAGTGATCATCTCCGGCTTTGTCGCCATGCTGTTTATCGGCCCTGCGGGGCGGGTGCTCGGTGACGGTATTTCATTGGTGCTCAGTACGCTAATCGCCCACGCAGGTTGGTTGGCGGGGCTGCTGTTTGGCGGCCTATATTCAGTGATCGTGATTACCGGTATTCATCATAGCTTCCACGCTATTGAAGCCGGGCTGCTTGGCAACCCAAATATCGCGGTCAACTTCCTGCTGCCTATATGGTCGATGGCGAACATCGCACAGGGCGGTGCCTGCCTGGCGGTTTACTTCAAAACCAACGACGCCAAAATCAAAGCGATTGCCGTGCCCTCCGGCTTCTCCGCCATGCTGGGCATCACCGAAGCGGCGCTGTTCGGGATCAACCTGCGTTTCGTGAAACCTTTCCTGGCCGCGTTGGCGGGCGGCGCACTGGGTGGCGCTTGGGTCGTCGCCAACCACGTCGGGATGAACGCCGTCGGCCTGACGGCAATTCCCGGCATGGCCATCGTGCAAGCCAGCTCGCTGCTAAGCTACATGATAGGTTTAGTGATTGCCTTTGGCAGCGCATTCCTTATCTCGCTGCTGCTGAAATACAAAACGGACAACGAATCATGAGCGAACTCAGCCTGATGAAGCAAACGGCGCTGGCGCTGATGAGCAACCAAACGCGCGCCGCCAGCGATCCACATCGTCCACAGTGGCATCTGGCACCCAGCGTCGGATTACTCAACGATCCTAACGGGTTTATTCAGCATAACGGCACTTACCATTTGTTTTATCAATGGAATCCGCTGGCCTGCGACCACAGCCGCAAATGTTGGGGGCACTGGCTGTCCGAAGACCTGATCCATTGGCAACACCAACCGGTGGCCCTGTTGCCCGGCGCGGAGTATGACAGCCACGGTTGCTATTCGGGCAGTGCGGTGGTGAAAGATGGAAAAATAACATTGGTGTATACCGGTAACGTAAAATTTCCTGACGGTTCGCGCACCGCGTATCAATGTTTGGCGCAAGAAACCCCCGCAGGTGAGTACGATAAGCTTGGCCCGGTGCTACCATTACCCGCAGGCTACAGCGGCCACGTCCGCGATCCGAAAGTGTGGCGTCATCAACAGCATTGGTACATGGTGCTCGGTGCGCGCGATCTGCACGATCGCGGTAAAGTGCTGCTACTCCGCTCAACAGATCTGCACCACTGGCAACAACAGGGGGAAATTGCCGGTTCGCACCTGAATGGTATCGGTGATTTTGGCTATATGTGGGAATGCCCCGATCTGTTCAGCCTGGCCGATAACGATATTCTGATTTGCTGCCCACAAGGCTTACCCGCCCAGGCAGAGCGTTATCAGAATTTGTATCAGGCCGGTTACCTGCTGGGGAAAGTCGATTACGCAACGGCACACTTTACCCACGGCGACTTCCATGAATTAGACGCAGGTTTTGAGTTTTATGCGCCGCAAACCACCCTGGCGGAAGATGGCCGTCGGCTGCTGGTCGGCTGGATGGGGGTGCCCGAACAGGATGAGCAATATCATCCGACCATCAATTACGGTTGGCTACACACCATGACCTGTTTGCGCGAACTGTCGCTACGCGACGGTAAACTGTATCAACAACCGGTGGATGAACTGCAACAACTGCGCGGTGAATTAACCCAGTGGCAAGGCTTACCCACCGATGCGCCGCAGTTATCCATCGACAGTGCCGAACTACGGTTACATCCTAGTGGCCCGTTCAGCGCCCACTTTGGCGACGCGATGCAGTTGGCTTGGGATGGCGCGCGGCTTCGCTTGAGCCGCAGCAATCTGCGCAGCGGTACAATGGAACATCGCTACTGGCGCGGTGAATTGCAACAGCTACAGTTGCTGTTCGACCGTTCCAGCGTGGAAATTTTCATTAATCAAGGTGAGGCTGTCATGAGTTCTCGCTATTTCCCCCGCCTTTCGCCGCAACTCTGTTTAAGTGGAGAAACACCACTGGCGCTGCAATACTGGCCGCTCAAATCCATCATGCTAGAATGAGGCAACCTACGCCAAATCATAGATGTAATTAGTGAAAAAAAATAAGCGCATAACTATCACTGATATCGCCACCCGCGCTGGCGTATCGAAATCGACCGCCAGTCTGGTGCTCAATGGGCGCAGCAAGGAATACCGCGTCTCCGACGAGACACGCGATCGTATTTTAGCATTAGCGAGTGAGTTGCATTATCAGCCAAGTATTCACGCACGCTCACTGCGTTCCAACCGCAGCCATACTTTAGGGCTGGTGGTGCCGGAAATGACCAACTACGGCTTTGCGGTGATTGCACGCGAGTTAGAAACCTTATGCCGCGAAGCGGGTTTGCAATTGCTGATCGCCTGCTCCGATGAAAACCCCGCGCAGGAGATGATGGCGGTCAACAGCCTGGTACAGCGACAAGTTGACGGGCTGATTGTCGCCTCTAGCCAGCTCAACGATGCAGAATACCAGAAGATCAACGCCAGCCTGCCGGTGGTGCAAATGGACCGGTTGATCAACGGCTCTAATCTGCCGCTGGTGATCACCGACTCCGTCGCCGCTACCACCCAACTGGTGGAAAACGTTGCCCGCCAGCATCCCGACGAATTTTATTTTCTTGGCGGCCAGCCACGCCTGTCGCCAACCCGCGATCGTCTGGCCGGTTTCGAGCAGGGTCTGGCGCTCGCAGGAGTAAGCGGCAAGCCGGACTGGATTATCAACGGCACTTATCACCCAAGCTCTGGTTATGAAATGATTGCTGGCCTGTGCGCCCACCTTGGTCGCCCGCCCAAGGCCCTATTTACTGCCGCCTGCGGCCTGCTTGAAGGGGTACTGCGCTACCTTACACAGCACCAATTGTTAGAGAGCGACATCCATTTATGCAGCTTTGACGATCACTATCTGTTTGACTGTATGACGCTAAAAATTGATACCGTGGCGCAAGACTGCCTTGGTTTGGCACAGCACAGCTTTGAGCGGGTCACCCAGCTGATTGACGAACGTCCGTTGGCGCAAAACAGCCTGTATCTGCCGGGCAACCTGCGCTGGCGGCATCCGGGTTCGCTGGCGCAACTGGCACAATCCTAATGCTTTATCTTTGCATGCAATTAAACACCCAACTGTGCATGTCATTGGCTGGCCGCCCTGGCAACGTTGGGCACACTTTCATCATGACCTGTATCAAACGTTGGATCTCAACTTTATCTACAAGGTATTCACCACCAAGGATATTCAGGCCGCCATCGGCGGTGTGCGGGCGTTGGGTATTCGCGGCTGGGCGGTTTCTATGCCGTCCAAGGAAAGCTGCATTCCCTTCTTGGATGAGCTGGATCCGTCCGCTAAAGCGATCGATTCAGTCACTACCTGCGCGCTTACAATACCGATTACCTCGCCATCGCCCATGCCGCAGCCCACGCACGCGGTTAATAAAAAAGGGGCGAGCATGTCGCATGCTCACCCCTTGGTAAAAGCGGAAAAAATTACTTGGCGCCGCCTTCCATCCCTACCAACCCCACTTTCAAATAACCGGCATTACGCAGCGTATCCATGACGCTCATCAACGTGGCGTAATCCACACTTTTGTCGGCTTGGAAGAATATCGTGGTTTCTTTGTTAGATTGCGTACGCTGATCGAGCACGGAAGCCAACTGTTCGGCAGAAACCGGCTGCTCACCAACGTAAAGCTGCTGATCTGCTTTTACCGACAGAAACACCGGTTTTTCCGGCCGCGGTTGAGGCTTCGCGGTCGATGCCGGCAGATCGACACGAATATCTACCGTTGCCAGCGGCGCTGCCACCATAAAGATGATCAACAACACCAGCATGACGTCAATAAACGGCGTCACGTTGATTTCATGCAGTTCACCGCCGTCGTCTACATCATCATTTAAGCGCATTGCCATACATCACCCCACTCGCAGTTGGTGAGCATGTTGTGAGCGTTTGGTTTCCGCCGTTGCCGCCAGATCCAGATCGCGGCTTAACAACAACAACACCTCTGCCGCTACGTCGCCAACCTGAGCACGATGGCCGCCGATTACGCGGGCAAAGATGTTATAAATGACCACCGCCGGGATGGCGGCAACCAAGCCCAACGCCGTTGCCAGCAGCGCTTCCGCGATGCCCGGCGCCACGACGGCCAAATTGGTTGTTTGCGAGTGAGCGATGCCAATGAAGCTATTCATAATGCCCCACACCGTACCGAACAACCCCACAAACGGTGAAATCGCGCCGATCGTCGCCAGGAAGCCGTTGCCTTTACCCAGTTGACGGCCATACGCGGCGACACGACGTTCAAAGCGGAAGCCGGCACGCTCTTTGATGCCGTTGTTATCGTCAGACTGCGCCGATAATGTCAATTCGTTCTGCGCATCATTCAGCAACGTCGCGCAGATGCTGTCAGCCTGGAAGTTCTGCGCCATTTCTGTGGCTTCATCCAGCGAACGCGCTTTGGATAAGGTTTGATGCTCGCGGCGCAAACGGCGTTTAGCACGCATCAGTTCGCTGCCTTTAGCAAATAAAATAGTCCAGGTAATGATCGAGGCCAGTACCAGACCGATCATCACGGTCTTTACTACCACGTCCGCATTTTGGTACATGCCCCAAACGGAGAGATCCATCCCGTGTGTTGCCGGTGGCTGTACGCTCGGTGCCGGGTTGATGGGTGTGACATTATTTGGTGTTGTATCGGCAGGCGCTGATGCCGCCGCAGACACGCTTTCGGCAACGGCTGGATTGGCCGCTGGTGCTGCCTGAACGCTACCTGCCAACCCCACCACCAATACCATTGACGCGATCACACTCCGCCCGAATGCGGCGCCCCAATATCCCCGGCCAGTGCCGCGGGAGCCTTGATTTATCGTCTTGCCAGCCGTTTTCACGCTGCGCCTCCAACCATTACCGATCAAAATTAACGAGATTTCAGCGTGCGATCATATCAAACAAATCGCGGATTGATAGTAGTTATCATTATTATTTACTCAATAACGCACCGCTAGACTAAAAAAGAGGAAAGCCGCGCCAGCACAAGCTTGCCCATGACTCGCTGATTAACATTCACACAGTTAAATGCCAACAATTTCGTCACGCAGGCATCGCTTTTGCCCTCCCTTCACGCTGCCGTATATTTTCCGCGACGAGACACATCTGCTAAGGTGCTGAATGGTAAAATCGGTTCTATTACAGACTGTTTATGGTTCTGCTGTTAGTCACCTATATCCCCACCATTTTGCTATGGTTACCCCGCCTGTTCGGTATAATGGAGAATCCACTCCATGATAGAGGTAAAAACGTCTGGATGGCTAAGTGGCATCATGATAACGTAGCAAAACATTCTGCCAGTGAAGAGCCATAAGGTAAGCCTCGTATGACATCTAAACATCTCGACACCGCGCTGGTCGGCGTTGGCCGCAGCAAACGCTACACGCAAGGTGCGGTTAACCCGGTCACCCAACGCGCTTCTTCACTGGTTTTCGATTCTGTTACGGCGAAAAAACATGCCACCGCTAATCGCGCACATGGCGAACTTTTTTATGGCCGGCGCGGCACCCTCACCCACTTTGCCTTTCAGGATGCCATGACCGAACTGGAGGGGGGAGCGGGCTGCGTGCTCTATCCCTGCGGAGCAGCGGCAGTCTCTAACGCGATTCTGTCGTTTGTCAGTACAGGCGATCACGTGCTCATGACTGGGTCGGTGTATGAACCCACGCAGGATTTCTGTACCCATATCCTCGGGCGCATGAACGTCGCCACCACCTATTTCGATCCGCTGATCGGTGCCGGTATTGCCGATCTGATCCAACCGCACACCCGCGTGGTGTTTCTCGAATCTCCCGGTTCGATTACGATGGAAGTGCAGGATATTCCCGCCATCGTGCAGGCCGTTCGGGCGGTCAATCCAGAAATCGTCATCATGATCGACAATACTTGGGCGGCTGGCGTGCTGTTTAAGGCGCTGGAATTCGACATCGATATTTCCATTCAGGCTGGCACCAAATACATCATCGGCCATTCCGACTATATGCTCGGCACCGCCGTCGCTAACGCCCGCTGTTGGCAACAATTACGCGAATATTCTTATCTGATGGGGCAAATGGTCGATGCCGACACCGCCTACATGGCCAGCCGCGGTTTACGTACGCTGAGCGTGCGGCTAAAACAGCATCAACAAAGCAGCATCGCCGTTGCGCAATGGCTAAGTAAACGGCCGGAAGTAGCGGTGGTGAATCATCCGGCGCTACCAAGTTGCAAAGGGCATGCGTTTTACCAACGCGATTTTAGCGGCTGCAATGGCTTATTTTCGTTTGTGTTGAAACAGCGATTGACCGATCGGCAATTGGCCGACTACCTCGATAATTTCAGCCATTTCACCATGGCCTATTCCTGGGGCGGTTTTGAGTCATTGATCCTAGCCAATCAGCCCGAAGAGTTGAACGCGATTCGCCCAGCCGGCAACGTAGATTTCACTGGTACATTAGTGCGGGTGCATATTGGCTTGGAGAACGTGCAGGATCTGATCGATGATTTAGCGGCAGGCTTCGAACGCATTGCTGGCTAATAGTGTAAAGGCGGGATTATCCCGCCTGATATAAACCGCGCAAAAATTCCCTCTCAGCCCTACTTTTCTGCACCTCGTTTAATGTGCTGTGAAACCATTAGGGGTACACTAACGTTATTGTTATTTGCTCCGCATCCTATCAGCGCCACAGGACATAGAATGGAAGTATTGAGAGAGATTGTTCACGCGCTATGGCAACAAGATTTCACTGCGTTGGCCGATCCTACCGTTATCTGGGTGGTTTACGCGGTACTTTTCACCACGCTGTTTTTAGAAAATGGATTGCTTCCCGCCTCTTTTCTACCCGGTGACAGTTTGCTACTGCTGGCAGGCGCCTTGATAGCCAAAGGCGTTATGGCTTTCGTACCCACGATCGTTATTCTGACGCTAGCCGCCAGCCTCGGCTGTTGGCTCAGTTATCTGCAAGGACGCTGGCTGGGTCACACCGGCGTAGTCAAAGGCTGGCTACTGCAACTGCCCGCACAATATCACCAACGCGCACACAGGCTGTTTAACCATCACGGTCTAATGGCGCTGCTAATTGGCCGCTTTCTGGCATTTGTCCGTACGTTACTGCCTACTATGGCCGGCATTTCCGGGCTCAGCAATGCTCGTTTTCAACTGTTCAACTGGCTCAGCGCGGTCATTTGGGTAGGCGCCGTCGTCAGCCTGGGTTACGCATTCAGCCAAATCCCGCTGGTGAAGCGCTACGAAGATCAGGTCATGGCCGGGTTAATGATCTTGCCGCTTGTCTTATTGGTCGTCGGCTTATGCGGCGCCATGCTGGTAGTTTGGCGAAAAAAACGTAGCGCCTCTTGATAGGCAATCCATTACCCATGGTGCGTTTCAATTAATCTTATGCTGGCGGGGAGCTTTTTCGCCAGCATATCTATAGCCAGCCGCACCTTAAGTGGCAAACTTGGGGTTTGTGGCCACATCGCATGCACTTCATATTCCGCTCCCGGGTACTGTTTCAATATCCTCACCAACTTCTCGTGGGTGACGTGATCATGTACCAACCAGCAGGGTAGCCACCCAATGCCAAACCCTGCGATGGTCGCATCTGCCAGCGCTTGTAAATCATCCATCATCACTCGCGATTTAGGTTCGATACGATGGGTTTTCCCCTTTTCAACTGGAATATCCCAGTTGAGTAACTCGCCGGAACGGATATAAGTAACCGCATTGTGCTCTACCAACTCTGCCACACTTTTGGGTTCTCCCCAGCGTGCCAAATAGGCTGGTGAGGCGTAAAATGCCATTGGATAATGCCCCAATCGACGCGCCACTAACCTAGAGCTGTCTGGCAGACGTCCATTGCGCACCACCAGATCGAATCCATCCTCAACCATATCAACTAAGCGGTCATTAAATGACAGCTCTAACGCTAAATTCGGGTGTTCGCCAGCAAGCTCCATCAACAATGGCGCAATGCACATACGGCCCAAGAGTACCGGCATCGACACGCGTAGCCGCCCGCTAACCTGCCGTTTTCCACTTTCCAGCAGCGCTTCAGCGATATGAATCTCATCCAACGCCCGCATACAACGTTCATAGAACAACGCGCCGTCATCGGTAAGACTGAGTCTGCGGGTAGTACGATAAAATAGGCGTACCCCAAGCCTCTGCTCCAACCGAGCAATGCTTTTCCCCACCGCCGAGCGAGATAGGTGTAACCGATTCGCCGCCTGTGCAAAACTGCCGGCCTCCACTGCACTGACGAATACAGAGATACCATTCAATCGATCGTTCATTTTTGTCGCCCTAATGGAAACAATAAGGCGAAATTTTATCGCCACTGACGAAACTAAATCAACGATAGAATCTTCTGCTCTGATTACGCAGAGGAATAAAAAATGGCGAGTACCATGCAACGCTGGATAATGAATGCCACTGGGCGTCAACATCTACAACTGATCCGCGATCAAATCCCCCAACCCGGGCCACATCAGGTTCGCGTTAAAGTGACAGCCGTCGCGCTCAATTATCGCGACAAGATGCTAATAGAAGGATTGATGCCGATTGAAGCATCAATGCCGTTCACACCTGCATCAGATATGGCCGGCGAAGTGGATCTGGTTGGGGCTTGCGCAACACGCTTTCGCCCCGGCGATCGCGTCATTTCCAACTTTGCCCCAGGTTGGATAGATGGCAAGTTGACGGGAAACGCACGTATGCCCTCTAACCCTACGCTAGGTGCACACTATCAAGGCGTGCTGGCAGAATATATCGTAGTCGATGAGAACTGGCTTAGCGCTGCGCCCCAAACGCTTGACGATACGCAAGCCAGTACTTTACCCACAGCCGGATTAACGGCTTGGTTTGCCCTAATAGAACGCGGTCAACTCCACGCGGGTCAAACAGTGCTGGTGCAAGGTACTGGCGGTGTGGCACTGTTTGCGCTGCAAATTGCCAAGGCGCATGGCGCACAGGTATATATCACCTCGGCCAGCGAACAAAAGTTACAGTTAGCACGTCAATTAGGTGCTGATTATGGCATCAATCGCCTACAGGAAGACTGGGTAGACAGTCTGTATGCATTGACACAGGAGCGTGGTATCGACCATGTTATCGATACCGTTGGCGGTACTAATCTTGCCAACTCTTTGCGGGCAGTCGCCATACATGGACGTATCTCTGTAATTGGTTCACTAGCCGGTATTGAGCTGGCAGGATCCACCGGATTGCTGCTGCTTAAATCCCCCGTGATACAAGGCATCGGCGTTGGTCACCGTCGGGCTCTGGAAGATTTAGTACGGGCGGTCGATGCCAATGGCCTACAACCCGTTATTGATCAATGTTATCAATTAGATCAACTCCCCGAAGCACTGGCACACCTCGATCGCGGTGCCTTTGGCAAGATCGTCATCACCCTTGCATAAATGCCGCACTGGCTTCACGCAGCCGGGCGAGTTCATCGCTCGGCGTTGCGCCAAAGAAACGTTTGAACTCACGGCTAAACTGAGAGGCACTTTCGTAACCCACGCGGATAGCGGCGGTGCTAGCCTTCAAACCATCGTGTACCATCAGCAATCGAGCCTTATGCAAGCGATACGATTTCACGTATTGCAGCGGTGAAGTATTGGTAACCGCTTTGAAGTTATGGTGAAAAGCCGACACGCTCATGTTGACCTCATTGGCTAACGCTTCAACGTTGAGGTTTTCTGCATACTGATTTTCAATACGCCGCAACGCTTTGGCTATCTGGCTAAAGTGGGTGTGCCGATTAACCAACTCCTGTAACGACGCACCGCAGCTACCGCGCAGCACGTAATACAAGATTTCACGCACGATCTGCGGCCCTAATACGCGTGCATCCAACGGCCGTTCCATCACATCCAGCAGGCGTTCGGTGGCGCACAGCATCTCTTCACTCAATAACGCACAGTTAACCCCGTTGCTTTGTGCGGCAGGTTTCATCAGGTCATCGTCATCCCCTATGTCGATCAACAAATCTTGTAGCATTTGCGTATCAATATTGACCGCCATGCCCACCAGCGGTTGCGTTTGGCTGGCAAAGGTTTCGCATTCAAACGGCAGCGGCACCGTCATCAACAGATAATTACGCGGATCGTAACGAAAAACTTTACTGCCGCAGTAGCCGACTTTATGACCCTGAAAAACGATCACGATGCCCGGTTCATACATCACCGGCTGGCGCGGGCTGTGCTGATCGACATACAGGATCTTTACCTGCGGCACCGGCGAGGACGTATAGCCATTACCGCGGGCAAAACGCGCCGCCTGCCGCGCCATACGGCTGCGCAGTTCATCAACCTCACTCACTGAAATAGCCTCTTACAATCAGAATGATCTGGCACAAATAATAGTTGAAACTTACCATTTTCTACAGCCCATTGTAGAAATAGGCAAGAACAAGACAGGAATGTGCATTGTGCTAGGGCGCTAAGTTGCTGACAATACGTTCAATGAATTTGAAGCTCGCCTCCGCTGGCTGGGCTTTTAGGCAAGCCGCTATTAACCCACTTCGTAGGATTAGCATGAACCAGACCATTGAATTACTCACTTCACACCGCAGCGAACGCAGCTATCTTGATACCCCGATCGCCGATGAGGTGCTCGACAGCATTATCGCTGCCGCCCACTTGGCGCCGACTTCAGTCAACTCGCAACAGGTCTCGTTGGTTGTCACGCGTGATGCCGAACATCGCGCACGCATTGCGGAAATAGCCGGTGGACAACCGTGGATCGCTAAAGCGCCCGTGTTCATTACCGTGCTGCTGGATATGCATAAAACAGATTTAGCCATCGCGATGAGTGGTAAACAGCAGATAGCACATCAAAGCATCGAGAGCCTGATTTCCGGCACTACCGATGTCGGTATCGCCCTTGGGGCGCTGATGACCGCCGCGCGCTCGCACGGTTTAGGCATTGTGCCCATCGGGGGGATTCGCCGCGATCCTCAGGCAATGATCGACTTCCTGCAATTGCCCGCGCTGACATTACCGGTGGCGGGATTGGCGATCGGCTATGTCGATCAACCTGCGCAACAAAAACCGCGTCTGCCAATCGCCAGCTTCCGCCATGAAGAACATTATCAGCCGGACGTATTACCCGAAGCTATCAAAGCCTATAACCAGACGCTGGTGAAGCACTGGCAACAGACCGGCCGCAGCGACGGCGATGACTGGGGGAACAATACCGCCAGCTATTACCAACATATCTATTTCCCGAATGTGCTTTCTGCCATTGGGCAACAAGGCTTTAAACTGGACAAATAATCTATGCAAAACTTTATTCTTCATACCCCAACAAAAATTCTGTTCGGTAACGATCAAATTGCAGAATTGGGCAAACAGATCCCTGCCGACGCACGCATCTTGATCACTTATGGTGGCGGCAGCGTGAAGAAAAATGGCGTGTTGGAACAAGTCTACTCTGCGCTGGCTGGCCGTAACGTGCTGGAGTTCTCCGGTATCGAGCCGAACCCAACCTACGAAACGCTAATGAAAGCGGTAGAGATGGTGCGCGCAGAGAAGATTGATTTCCTGCTGGCGGTAGGCGGCGGTTCCGTGGTTGATGGCACCAAGTTCATTGCCGCAGCGTCGGATTACACCGCAGACCGCGATCCTTGGCATATCTTGCAAACCGTTGGCAGCGAGATCACCCGTGCGGTGCCGATGGGTTGCGTACTGACCTTGCCCGCCACCGGTTCCGAATCGAACAGTGGTGCCGTAATTACCCGTAAGAGCAGCGGCGACAAACAGCACTTTTTCTCACCGTTGGTACAGCCGCGCTTTGCCGTGCTCGATCCGGTGGTCACTTACTCACTGCCGCCGCGCCAGATCGCCAACGGCGTGGTCGATGCGTTTGTGCATACCATTGAGCAATACCTGACGTATCCGGTCGATGCCAAAGTTCAAGACCGTTTTGCCGAAGGTTTGCTGTTGACGCTGCTGGAAGACGGCCCGCGTGCATTGGCAGAGCCGGAGAACTACGCGGTGCGCGCCAATGTTATGTGGAGTGCCACCATGGCGTTGAACGGCCTGATTGGCGCAGGCGTGCCACAGGACTGGGCTACCCATATGCTCGGCCATGAACTGACCGCTATGCACGGGCTTGACCACGCTCAAACATTGGCGATTGTCCTGCCGGCATTGCTGGTGGAAAAGAAAGCGCAAAAGCGTGAAAAACTGCTGCAATATGCTGAGCGCGTCTGGGGTTTACGCGAAGGGAGTGAAGAACAGCGTATTGACGGCGCGATTGCAGCCACCCGTGAGTTCTTCGAAAAAATGGGTGTGCCAACCCGCATGGCGGATTATCAGCTTGACGGCAACAGCATTCCGGCACTGATTGAAAAACTGCAACAGCACGGCATGACCGCGCTGGGTGAACATCAGGATATTACCTTAGCAGTTAGCGAACGCATCTACCAAGCAGCACGTTAACCCCAACCTGGCAATTTCCTGCTAGGCTTTAATTCCGGCTCTTGGCAATCCAAGAGTCGGTAATCAGGTCAAAAGGAGATACGCATGACAACGCAACCCATCATCAAACTCCACGACGGTAATCTGATGCCGCAGTTGGGTCTCGGCGTTTGGCAAGCAAGCATTGAAGAGACTACCAACGCGGTGACAACAGCGCTGGAAGTGGGTTATCGCTCCATCGATACTGCGGCAATCTACAAAAACGAGGAAGGCGTCGGCAATGCGTTGCAGTCCACCTCAATTGCGCGTAATGAATTGTTTATCACCACCAAACTGTGGAACGACGATCAAGCCGATCCGCAAGCCGCGTTGGAAACCAGTCTGAAAAAACTGCAATTGGATTATGTCGATCTGTATCTGATCCACTGGCCGCGACCAGAGCAGGATCGCTACGTCGACGCTTGGCGAGGATTGATCGCGCTACGCGAACAAGGTTTGGCAAAAAGTATCGGCGTTTGCAATTTCCACATTCCGCATCTGCAACGTTTGCAAGATGAAACGGGTGTCGCACCCGTCATTAATCAGATCGAACTGCATCCGTTGCTGCAACAGCGCCAGTTGCACGCTTGGAATGCAACGCACAACATTGCCACCGAATCCTGGAGCCCGCTAGCGCAGGGCGGCAATGGCGTGTTTGAACAGCCGGTCATTAAAAAACTGGCGGAGAAATACGAGAAAACCCCGGCGCAAATTGTCATTCGTTGGCATTTGGACTGCGGGCTGATCGTGATCCCGAAATCCGTCACACCGGCACGCATTCGTGAAAACTTTGCGGTGTTCGATTTCAAACTGGATAAAGACGAACTGAGTGACATTGCCAAACTGGATATTGGCAACCGTTTGGGGCCAAACCCAGAAACACTGTAGTTTTACTCTTCCCCTCTCCCCTGCGGAGAGGGAATAAAATACTACGTTTTAGCCGCACTGACGTTATGATGACGCGATAATCTGCCGTACCTATCACGCGAATACTCAACACAGCACGGAGCCACATGAAATTCCCACTCGCTTCCGCTTCATCTCTTGGCGTTATCCTGTCCATTTTAATTCTGGCCGGTTGTTCCAGTAAGCCCCATCACGTCCGCTATGATCGACACACGTTTGATGACGCCATTGAAGATGCGGCTGATGATTACAACGTCGATGCCAAACTCATCACCGCGATGATTCAGGTAGAATCCGGCTTTAATCCACGCGCGGTCAGCCGCTCCAACGCCATCGGCCTGATGCAACTGAAAGCCAACACCGCCGGTTGCGACGCTTACCGTTTTAAGGAAAAAAGTGGCTGCCCGGATGACGATGATTTGCTGGATCCCGAGACCAATATCGATCTAGGCGCGGCATATTTGGCTTCATTGCAACGACAATTCAAAGGCATTGAAAACCCGGTGACGTTGCGCTATGCCACCGAAGTGGCTTACGTCAACGGCGCAGGTGCGCTGCTTCGGACGTTTTCCAGCAATCGCCAACAGGCAGTTGGCATGATCAATAACCTGTCACCGGAGGCTTTCCGCTGGCACGTACGCCAACATCACCCTTCAGCGCAGGCACCCCGCTATTTGGCTAAAGTGGAAGCGGCTTACAGCAAGCTATAAGGAATCAACGCAAAAGGGCTGTGATTGGGGAGCATAACGCCCTAATCATTGTTTTCGTTCATGTATATCATGGCCAATATGGACGGGCGCGGCATGCCACGCCCCTACGTGGGGTACGGGTGTGACATTGCCAACTCGCTGATATGTGACGCTCATACCCTGACCGTAGTGGCCGGGCACGCCCGGCCTGCATTCAGAATTCGACATCAAACAACCAACCGGGCGCGGGGAACGGGTGTGATGTTGCCAACTTGCTGATAAGTCGCGCTCGTCGCCTCACCGTAGTGGCCGGGCACGCCCGGCCTGCATTCAGTATTCGGCATCAAACAACCGGGCGCGGCATGCCACGCCCCTACGTGGGGAACGGATGTAACGTTGCCAACTTGCTGATAAGTCGCGCTCGTCGCCGCACCGGAGTGGCCGGGCATGCCCGGCCTGCATTCAAGTATTCGGCATCAACCAACCGGGCGCGGCATGCCACGCCCCTACGTGGGGTACGGATGTGACATTGCCAACTTGCTGATATGTGGCGCTCATACCCTGACCGTAGTGGCCGGGCACGCCCGGCCTGTATTCAAGTATTCGACATCAACCAACCGGGCGCGGCATGCCACGCCCCTACGTGGGGTACGGATGTGATGGTGCCAACTCGCTGATATGTGACGCTCATACCCTGACCGTAGTGGCCGGGCATGCCCGGCCTGCATTCAGTATCCGGCATCAAACAACCAACCGGGCGCGGGTACGGATGTAACGTTGCCAACTTGCTGATATGTGACGCTCATACCCCGACCGTAGTGGCCGGGCATGCCCGGCCTGCATTCAGTATTCGGCATCAACCAACCGGGCGCGGCATGCCACGCCCCTACGTGGGGTACGGATGTGACATTGCCAACTTGCTGATATGTGACGCTCATACCCTGACCGTAGTGGCCGGGCATGCCCGGCCTGCATTCAGTATCCGGCATCAAACAACCAACCGGGCGCGGGTACGGATGTAACGTTGCCAACTTGCTGATATGTGACGCTCATACCCCGACCGTAGTGGCCGGGCATGCCCGGCCTGCATTCAGTATTCGGCATCAACCAACCGGGCGCGGCATGCCACGCCCCTACGTGGGGTACGGATGTGACATTGCCAACTTGCTGATATGTGACGCTCATACCCTGACCGTAGTGGCCGGGCATGCCCGGCCTGTATTCAGAATATGGCTCACAGCGCCCTGCTGAACTCTCGGTTACGGCTTGCCGTTACGAATGGGTTTACGCGGCGGCTTGTTAGTCGGCGTGCGTTGGCGCTTAACGTCTGTGTGCTTGGTCAACGCCGGGCGCGTCTGACGCTGCAGCCGTTTAGCTTCACGCTGTTCGTCAATACTCGGTGCGGGTACCAAACATTCCCGACGGCTGCCAATCAGATATTTCAACCCCATCTCCTCCAGCGCACGGCGGATCAGCGCCCAGTTAGCCGGATCGTGATAGCGCAGTAACGCCTTATGCAACCGGCGCTGGCGATCGCCACGCGGGATAAATACGTCCTCTGACTTATATCCCACTTTGCCCAACGGATTCTTACCGCTGTAATACATCGTGGTGGAGTTAGCCATCGGTGACGGATAGAAATTTTGCACCTGATCGAGACGGAAACGGTTCTTCTTCAACCACAACGCCAGATTGACCATATCCTCGTCACGCGTGCCGGGATGCGAAGAGATAAAATACGGAATCAAATACTGCTCTTTACCCGCCTGCTTCGAATACTGATCGAACAGCTGTTTGAAACGATCGTAACTGCCCATGCCCGGTTTCATCATTTTCGATAGCGGGCCGGTTTCGGTATGTTCTGGCGCAATCTTCAAGTAACCGCCGACGTGATGGGTAGCCAGCTCCTTGATATAACGCGGATCTTCCACGGCCAGATCGTAACGTACCCCAGAGGCGATCAGGATCTTCTTCACCCCTTCCAACTCACGCGCACGGCGATACAGCTTAATGGTCGGTTCGTGGTTGGTATCCATGTAAGTACAGATCTCTGGATACACGCACGATGCACGGCGGCAAGTCTGTTCAGCGCGCGGATTGGTACAGCGCAGCATGTACATATTGGCGGTTGGGCCACCGAGATCGGAGATCACGCCGGTAAAACCGGGAACCTTGTCACGAATCTCTTCGATTTCACGGATGATCGAATCTTCAGAACGGCTCTGAATAATGCGCCCTTCATGTTCAGTGATCGAACAGAATGAACAACCGCCATAGCAACCACGCATAATATTGACCGAGAAACGGATCATATCGTAAGCCGGGATCCGTGCTTCGCCGTAAGACGGGTGTGGCACCCGCTGGTAAGGCAGCGCAAATACACTGTCCATTTCCGAGGTAGTCAGCGGAATCGCCGGCGGGTTCAGCCACACATAACGGTCACCGTGCTTTTGCATCAGCGCACGCGCACAGCCAGGGTTAGTCTCATGGTGCAAAATACGTGAGGTGTGGGCATACAGCACTTTATCCGCTTTTACCTTCTCAAACGAGGGCAGCAGCACGTAGGTTTTTTCCCACGGCTTTGGTTTGGCGGCGCGCACGGTAATCGGTTTAGCTTCGGACTCCGGCTGGCTCCCATCGGCGCAGGGTAGATCTTCGCCGTAAGGATTCGGGATCGGTTCAATGCGCCCCGGCTTATCTAAACGGGTAGAATCCACACCGCTCCAGCCGGGTAACGGGCCTTTGCGCATCACGGCCGTATTGCGAATATCGTGGATGTCGCTGATTTTCTCCCCCGCAGCCAGACGGTGCGCCACTTCAATCAACGGGCGCTCACCGTTGCCATAGATCAGCATGTCTGCCTTGGAGTCCACCAATACCGAACGACGAACGGTATCAGACCAGTAGTCATAGTGGGAAATACGACGCAGGCTCGCTTCGATGCCACCCAGTACGATAGGCACATCTTTGTAAGCTTCCTTGCAGCGCTGGGTATACACCAGCGTAGCGCGATCGGGGCGTTTCCCACCGACATTACCCGGCGTGTACGCATCATCGTGGCGCAGCTTACGATCGGCGGTATAACGGTTGATCATCGAATCCATGTTGCCTGCGGTGACGCCGAAGAACAGATTAGGCTTACCTAACCGCATGAAGTCGTCTTTATTACTCCAATCCGGCTGGGCAATGATGCCCACACGGAATCCCTGCGCTTCCAGCATGCGACCGATAATCGCCATACCGAAGCTCGGATGATCGACATAAGCATCACCGCTGATAATAATCACATCGCAGCTGTCCCAGCCTAATTGATCCATCTCTTCACGCGACATCGGTAAAAACGGTGCCGTGCCATAACATTCGGCCCAATAAGGCTTATAGGAAAACAGTTCGCGATCCGGTTGGATCAGGCTGGTGGTGCTCATTCGCGTGCTCTTTTTGCAGGTTAATTCATCGCCGGGCGGCGATTATACGCACTCACCGCGAAAAGAGCATGGTTATTTCTGACAAAGTATTTTAGTGTGCCCGCCTATACGAAGACATCGCTAACGTCGTAGAGAAAGTAAATGATTGAATTTTTTGCATCAACACCGGTACTGGTGCTGGGCGGCGCGGTCGGTGAAATTGTGTCGATGCGGCCACACTCGCCACGCCATAGTGAAGAAAGTGACATTGCGCCACAACGACGACAGATCGGCGGCAGCGCATTTAAGGTCGCGAGTGCGTTACGGCGGCTCAATGTGCCGGTGGTCAATGGCATACCGGTCGGCAAGGGTGACTGGGGAGCGACAATTGAAGCCGTGATGAACGAATGGGGTCTACCGGTACTGCTGCGCCACGGGCTGATGGATAACGGCTGGCAGCAGACGTGGATAGAGCCGGACGGCCAGCATCACATCACCACCGTTACCGGCTGCGAAGCGCAATGGAACAAAGCGCAGTTGGCAACGCTACCGCTCACCCCAGAAACACTGATCTATATTAATGGCGATCAATTGAGCGGCACCGCGGGCGAAGCACTGCGCGAATGGTTAACCCGCTTGCCGTATGACCAGCGTCGCTTAATCGATCCCGGTGCCAGCGTTAGCCAACTTAGCGAGGATTTCTTCGCCATGCTCAGCGACAGCGAGACGTGGCTAACGCTCAATCGCCAACACATCGCCCTGCTTTGCGGTGAAGACAATGCGCTTGACGCCGCACAGCATTTTGCCAGCGCGCACAATTTCACCGTGATCTGTCGGCTGGATAGCGACGGTGTGTGGATTTGTGATGGGAAAAATGCCCCGCAACCCATCGCCGCCAATCCGGCCGAAAGTATCGCTGCCTTGGATAGCGTCGATGCACACTGCGCGGGATTATTAGCTGGCCTGTCGGCTGGCCGGAGTTTGCCGGAAGCGGTCGCTCTGGCTAACCGCGTCGCGGCCTGCGTTAGCGGCCAAGATAATGCCAATAACCTGCCAGCGCCCTTTCCCCCAGCCTGATTTGGCGCGTTCCCCGCTTTTGGCTGGGGAACGCCTCACCTCACGGTAATGGCTGCACCACAAACTGCCCCGCAGAGCCGCGATCGGCCATTTCTAGCGTTTGGCTATGATAGAAGAGTGGGAAATGTTCGGACGATGCTTGGGTAAAGTGCACCAATAGCTCGACGTCGCCATCAACCCACACGGTATCTTTCCAACCGCGATCTTCCGCCATCGGCTGTGCACCGTTGACGCGTTTGATCAGGAACTGCACGCCTTCAATATGGAAGGCCTGGGGTGAATCGGCATGAATCGTCCAGCTTTCCCAGCTGTCTTGTTGCGTTTGCACGTCAATACGATTCATATCCCAGATCGCGCCGTTGATACCGGCCAAATTGTCGCCCAAGCGAAATTCTCGCGAACGGCTAACGCTGCCGTCCAGCAATTGATCCGCCAGCAGACGCATCGGCAGATTATCGGTCACTAGCGGTAACAAGCCGGTAGGTCTTAAGGTCAGAACTTGAGTCGATACCAACAGGCTGGAGGGTTCGAATAACCCACGCAGGCGATCCATAATGCCCGCCGCTTCACCAGCGGTGATGGTCACCTCATTACCTTTCGACATATCAATCAGCACTTCACGCCGTTCCCCCGGCGCTAATGACAGTTGTTGAACCGCCACCGGCGCGGGTAAGAAGCCCTGATCGCTGGCAATGACATTCAGTGGACGGCCGTCACTCAGCTGTAAAATATAGCGCCGTGAATTGGAGGCATTAAGCAAACGCAAACGTACCCAGCCACGTGACACTTCTACATACGGGTTTTGCACCCCGTTGACCAGCAGCGTATCTCCGATAAACCCGCCTTTCGATGGCGGGTTATATTCTGGCGTACCAAAGTTATCCAAACGTTTGTCTTGAATAATCAACGGAAAATCGTCAACGCCGTAATGGTTAGGCAAAGGCAGCGCTTTACTGACTTCATCTTCGATCAGCCACATGCCTGCCAGGCCGTTATAGACGTGGGGGGCCATCCGGTTTGGGGTGTTGGCATGATACCAGCAGGTGGCCGCAGCCTGGCGGATAGGAATCACCGGTGACCAATCAACTCCCGGTGACATCAGGCGAGCCGCGCCGCCCATCAGCGTACCCGGCACCTGTAAACCGCTAACGGTCATTGATACCGGCTCGGCCAGACGATTACTGTAAATCAGTTTAACGTCGTCGCCGCTGTGTACCCGCACCGTCGGCCCGAGGTACATGCCGTTAATTCCCCATACCGAAGCTCGATTGTTGGCAATAAAGGCCCAGTGAGCGCGTTGCAAGGTTAAAAACAGCGGTTGACCACGGCGCGACTCCAACAGCGGAGGAACCGGTAACGGGGATTGCGCTCCGCTCGCTTCAGCCCTCAGCGGCACGGCTCCCGCGCACAACGCCAAGCCCGATGCCTGAATAAACTGACGCCGACTGAGTGACATATTTTCTCCAGAAAACAAATACTAAACCGTGTGCAAAAACCTGACGCCTGACAATGCTGTTAAGCGTAGCAGGAAGCGATGGCGCTGCCGTTAGAATTATCCGCGCCGCTTAGCCACCATGGGCAATGTTATTTTTGGTTGGCTTCTCGCTGGGCGACTTCTTCATCCAATTGTGCGATTTTTGCTAGCATCAGTTCGCGGCAATGGTTCGCCAACTCACGCACGTTTTCTTTCGCATATTTCGATGTGTCTATCGGCTCCAACATCTCGACAATCACGTGCCCATTATTCCAGCGGTTAAGCTTTATTTTATTGCTGGTATTAGAAACGCAGATCGGCACGATGGGCACCCCGGCAGTAATCGCAGCATGAAATGCGCCGGTTTTAAACGGCAACAGGCCACGACCACGGCTACGCGTGCCCTCTGGAAACATCCAGATAGAAATATTGCGCTTCTTAATCTGTTCAACCACCTGTGAGATGGTGCCGTGCGCTTTCGCGCGGTTATCCCGATCGATCAGCAGATTACCGGTTAGCCAATACAGTTGGCCGAAAAATGGGATCCACGCCAGGCTTTTCTTACCCACGGTAACGGTACGCGGCTGAACCGCATTGGACACCGTCACCATGTCGTAGTTGTTCTGATGGTTGGCAATATAAATACAACTACCGTAGTCGTTCACGTCTGCCGGGCGACGAATTTCAACCTTTAGGCCAAAGACCGTAGATAAGCGACCAAACAGATGACCAAACGTTGCCACATGACGGGGATTTCGCGGGCTGAACAAACAGTAAATCGAACCAAAAATGCACACCAAGAGACAAAACAGGATGACAAAAATGGTACGCAAAATGAGTAACATAACAACCTCTTTAGCACACTGCTGACGCGAAGCGCTTGCGCAAAACACAACCTGCTATTTTCCTGCCAGCAGACCATCCGCACAATAGCTTTATGCCGGTCAATGTTAAATATTTGAAAATAACCCTCGGCAATTTGTCGAGAATGGGCGCAATATTTTTATGTCACGCCCAGGCCTTATTTTTTATTCTTCGCTGTCACCGACCGCGGCGCGCGGCGGCATATCCAACTCAACGCGATCGATACGCTGCAAGCCACGTGGCAACAGTGTCCCTTTACGGCCGCGTTCGGCTCGGAACTTCTGCAAATCTTCTGGCCGCAGCGTCAATTTGCGTTTGCCCACGTGCAGCGTCAGTGAGGTTTGCGGTGGTATCACAAATAGCCACGCCAGCATATCCTCGCCGGATGCCGCCTGCGCCGACGGAATAGAGACAATTTTGTTGCCCTTACCTTTCGACAACTGCGGTAGATCCGCCACTGGGAACATCAGCATACGCCCGGCCTTGGTGATTGACAGCAGCATGTCGTCGTTACCGTGAATGGCCATCGGCGGCAGCGCTTTCGCATTTTCCGGTAAGGTAATCATCGCCTTACCAGCCCGGTTACGTGCCACCAGATCGTTGAAGGTACAAACAAAACCATAACCAGCATCAGAGGCCATCAGCAGTTTTTGATCGTCGGCGGCCATCAAGACCTGTTCAATCGTCGCTCCCGGCGGCGGCGTCAGTTTCCCGGTCAACGGTTCACCCTGCCCACGCGCCGATGGCAAACTCAACGGATCGAGCGCATAACTGCGCCCGGTGGAGTCAATAAACACCACCGGCTGGTTGGTTTTACCGCGCGCGGCGGCACGGAAGCTATCGCCCGCCTTGTAGTTTAAACCGGTCGGATCAATATCATGGCCTTTGGCGCTACGAACCCAGCCCATTTCAGACAGCACGATGGTCACTGGCTCAGACGGCACAAAGTCATGTTCGCTCATCGCTTTAGCTTCGGCACGTTCGGTCAGCGGCGAACGACGGTCGTCGCCATAAGCCTGCGCATCGGCCTGAATCTCTTTTTTGATCAGCGTGTTGAGCTTACGCTCAGACGCTAACAGCGATTGCAGGTGATCGCGTTCTTTTGCCAGCTCATCCTGCTCACCACGAATCTTCATCTCTTCCAACTTCGCCAAATGGCGCAGTTTCAGTTCGAGTATCGCTTCCGCCTGCGTTTCGCTGATGCCAAAGCGCTGTATCAGTACCGGCTTAGGCTCATCTTCGCTGCGGATAATGTGGATCACTTCATCGATATTGAGGAACGCAATCAGCAAACCTTCCAGAATGTGCAGGCGTTTCAGCACTTTTTCCAGACGATAATTGAGGCGGCGCCGTACCGTATCGCGGCGGAACGCCAGCCACTCGGTGATGATCTCCACCAACCCTTTCACCGAGGGGCGATTATCCAGACCAATCATGTTCATGTTGATGCGGTAACTGCGCTCCAGATCGGTAGTGGCAAACAGGTGATTCATCACCTGTTCCAAATCCACGCGATTTGAGCGCGGTACCACCACCAGACGGGTCGGATTTTCGTGATCCGACTCATCGCGCAAATCTTCAACCATCGGCAATTTCTTGGCGCGCATCTGGCTGGCGATCTGTTCCAGTACTTTGGCACCGGAAACCTGGTGAGGTAATGCCGTAATCACCGCGCTACCGTCTTCTTTCTTCCACACTGCGCGCATACGCACAGAGCCGCGACCGTTTTGGTAGATTTTACGGATTTCATCACGCGGTGTGATAATTTCAGCTTCGGTCGGGAAATCAGGGCCCTGCACGAATGCCAGCAGATCGTCGAGCGACGCCCCTGGCTTATCGATCAACGTCACGGCCGCCGCAGCGACCTCACGCACGTTGTGCGGCGGAATATCGGTTGCCATACCCACGGCAATACCGGTGGTGCCGTTCAACAGGATATTCGGCAGACGCGCCGGTAACATCTTCGGTTCTTGCAGGGTGCCATCGAAATTCGGTACCCAGTCCACCGTGCCTTGGCCCAGTTCGGCCAGCAAAACTTCGGCATACTTCGACAGGCGCGATTCGGTATAACGCATCGCAGCGAAGGATTTCGGATCGTCCGGTGCCCCCCAGTTCCCTTGGCCGTCCACCAGCGGGTAACGGTAGGAGAAAGGCTGCGCCATCAGCACCATCGCTTCATAACAGGCACTGTCACCATGCGGATGGTATTTACCCAATACATCGCCGACGGTACGGGCAGATTTTTTGAATTTGGCGCTGTTATTCAGCCCCAGTTCAGACATCGCATAAATGATGCGCCGCTGAACCGGCTTAAGGCCGTCACCAATGTACGGTAGCGCCCGATCCATGATGACGTACATGGAATAGTTTAAATAGGCGTTTTCAGTGAATGTGTGTAGCGGTAAACGCTCAACACCGTCATGAGTCAGATCACTCATTACTCAATTATCCTCAGACCGTGGCTTGGCAATCTTTGCTTAGGAACATCCTGCCTTTCACAAAAACAGTCTCCATGATTGCAAACCCTCAATAATTGGCGCTGCGGGAAGCCAGCACGCTCAGAAATCTCTCTGCGCATAGCGAAAACGATCGGGCAGAGATGAGCAAGTGCAGCCAACACACCGACAACGCCAAGTATGTCGGGTACATGTCGATTCTTGCGGGCGATAGTACCTTATCTGGCCGTATTCTGTCACAGCATTGTCAGTCAACCGGGCGAGGTTAGGCGTTGTTATGCGCACCATTATTGCTAAAACAGCAAAAGTAATGTGACACAAATCGTATTTTTACCACTTGCAACCCAGCGTAGACTGAATGGAATGATGATTATTGAAAGAGGAAACCTGATGAGCAACATCCTACTGATCAACGCCGGTAAAAAATTTGGTCATTCTAATGGCGAACTGAACGACACATTGACCGACATCGCGGCCTCTTTCCTGCGCGACGCGGGTCATGACGTTACGCTGACGGTGGTCGATCAGGGCTATGATATTGAAGAAGAAGTGCAAAAATACTTGTCGGCCGACGCGATCATTTATCAAATGCCAGGTTGGTGGATGGGTGAGCCTTGGATCCTGAAAAAATATATCGATGAAGTGTTCACCGCGGGTCACGGTAGCTTGTACGCCAGCGATGGCCGTACCCGCTCTGATGCCAGCAAAAAATACGGTTCCGGCGGTCTGCTGCAAGGTAAAAAACACATGTTAAGCCTAACGTGGAATGCGCCGTTAGAGGCCTTCACCGATCCGGATCAGTTCTTTCATGGCGTCGGCATAGACGGGGTTTATTTGCATTTCCATAAAGCTAACGAATTCCTTGGCCTAGAGGCATTACCAACATTTATCTGTAATGACGTGATTAAACAACCCGATATTCAACGTGATATCGCACGATATCGTGAGCATCTGGCGAACGTTTTTGCTTAACTGTACCCCGCCAGATCTTGCGTGGTCACTTTATAACAGGGCGCCGCATGGTCTAGGGTATACCTTTTCGCTGTTTGAAAACTGAGGTTGTCATGATCACCGTAATTGCAGAAATCAAAGTTAAACCAGGCCATCGTGAGACGGTATTGAAAGCGATCGACAAGCTGATTCCGCTGGTGCTGGCGGAAGACGGCTGTGGCGGCTATCGGCCGATGGTCGATTTCAACGCGCAAGTGCCTTGGAAACAAAGCGCGCCTGATTCGGTGTTCATGCTGGAAAAATGGGAAAGTCTGGCGCACTTAGAAAAACACCTTGAGATGGAGCACATGCATCGGCATCGTGCCACCATCAAAGACAGCGTGCTGGGTATCAGTATTAATGTGTTGGAAGACGCGCTGTAAAGAACGCCTGCTATGCACTAGGTTAACGGGCGCAGTGTACTACGCCCCTACGCGCAAGCGAAGGTGATGTCGACGGGGTTGGGAAGCGAGGGGAATATTGTCAGAACCGGGCGATGACCTATCGCCCGGCTTAACCAACACGGGGGTTACACCGACAATTCAGCCATATCCCCTTTATCTTGCAACCAGTTACGGCGATCTTCCGAGCGTTTTTTGGCTAACAGCATGTCCATTACCGCCAACGTTTGATCCACATCGTCATCGTCCACGGTTAACTGCACCAAACGACGGGTATTTGGATCGAGCGTGGTTTCACGCAGTTGCAGCGGGTTCATTTCACCCAGCCCTTTAAAGCGCTGTACGTTCGGTTTCCCCTTCTTGCGCTTCAATTGTTCGAGCACACCCGCTTTTTCTTCCTCATCCAGCGCGTAATACACTTCTTTGCCGAGATCGATGCGGTATAACGGCGGCATTGCCACATAAACGTGACCGCCTTTGACCAATGAACGGAAGTGGCGCACAAACAGCGCGCACAATAGTGTGGCGATGTGTAAACCATCAGAATCCGCATCCGCCAAGATGCAAATTTTGCCGTAACGCAGTTGGCTCAGATCCTCGCTGTCTGGATCGATACCGATCGCCACGGAAATGTCATGCACCTCCTGTGAGGCCAGCACTTCATCAGACGACACTTCCCAGGTGTTCAGGATCTTACCTTTCAGCGGCATGATCGCCTGATACTCGCGATCGCGCGCCTGTTTGGCTGAGCCACCCGCAGAATCCCCTTCCACCAAAAACAGTTCGGTCATGCTCAAGTCTTGCGCAGTGCAATCCGCCAGTTTACCCGGTAGCGCCGGGCCGCTGGTCAGTTTTTTACGCACCACTTTTTTCGCCGCACGCAAACGCCGTTGGGCGCTGGAAATCGCCAGTTCAGCCAACTGTTCCGCCGCCTGAACGTTTTGATTCAGCCACAGGCTGAAAGCATCCTTCACCACACCGGAAACGAAGGCCGCACATTGACGTGACGACAAGCGCTCTTTGGTTTGCCCGGCAAACTGCGGATCTTGCATCTTCACCGACAGCACATAAGCGCAACGATCCCAGATGTCTTCTGCCGACAGCTTAACACCGCGCGGCAGAATATTGCGGAATTCACAGAACTCGCGCATCGCATCCAGCAAACCTTGACGCAAACCGTTAACGTGCGTGCCACCCTGCATGGTTGGGATCAAGTTGACGTAACTTTCTGTCAGCAGTTCGCCGCCTTCTGGCAGCCACAACAACGCCCAGTCCACCGCTTCGGTATCGCCGGCAAAATTGCCGACAAATGGCGTTTCTGGCAGGGTAATCAAGCCGTTAACCGCTTCCATCAAGTAGTCGGTCAATCCATCCAGATAACACCAACGCTGCTCAGTATTGTTAACTTTATCAATGAAATAGATTTCAACACCCGGGCACAGTACCGCTTTAGCCTTCAACAAGTGGCTCAGGCGCGATACAGAGAAACGGGGGCTATCAAAAAACTGTTCGTCCGGCCAAAAATGGACGCTGGTGCCGGTGTTACGTTTGCCGCAGGTGCCGGTCGCTTGCAGCTCTTGCACCTTATCTCCGTTTTCAAAAGCTATGCTGTAGACGCTACCGTCACGCTTGACGTTAACTTCTACGCGCTTCGACAACGCGTTGACTACGGAGATCCCGACGCCGTGCAGACCGCCAGAAAATTGATAGCTTTTATTGGAGAATTTACCGCCCGCGTGCAACCGGCATAGGATCAGCTCCACAGCTGGCACGCCCTCTTCCGGGTGGATGTCCACTGGCATGCCGCGACCGTCGTCAATCACTTCCAGTGACTGATCGGCGTGAAGAATCACATCGATGCGTTTTGCGTGGCCAGCCAACGCTTCATCGACGCTGTTATCAATCACCTCTTGTCCGAGGTGGTTCGGACGCGTCGTGTCGGTATACATACCGGGACGACGGCGCACTGGTTCTAGACCGCTGAGTACTTCAATGGCATCAGCGTTATAGCTGGATTGAGTCATCGTTGATTATTTTTTCGTGGTTAAAGGAAGGTACCGGGCGGCCCGTTCAGACCGCGTTGAGCCCTAAAAAATCCACAATCTGCGGGAAGTAGTGCTCGAAACCGACGAAGGCGTGGTTCCCACCGGACTCCACCGTTTGCCGACATGCGCTGTAATACGCTACTGCCTGGCCGTAATCGAGAATTTCATCGCCCGTTTGCTGCAGCAGCCAGATTAAATCCGGCGACTCCAAAGGATCGATCTGCATCACTCTCAGATCGTAAACGTGACGAGACTCTAACACATATTGTTGGCCGGTGTAGGGGTTCTCGTTTTGACCAAGATAGTCAATCAGCAACTCAAACGGCTTGACCGCAGGGTTTACCACGACAGCAGGCAGCGCGAAACACTGCGATAGCCAAGTGGCGTAATAGCCCCCCAGCGACGAGCCCACCACACCAAGCGTTTGCCCAGCTCGCTCCATCACCAAGTTTTCCAACATCTCGGCGGCCTCCGCCGGGAATGCTGGCAGTTGCGGAACCAGCATTTCGATATGCGGATGCTGTTTTGCCAACCACGCCTTAAACGACGACGCTTTGGCTGACTGAGGAGAACTGTTGAAACCGTGCAGGTAAAGCAATGTTGAAGGCATCAGTACCCTTCCGAATCCATGTCGGGGCGGAAATCATCGTTTTCCAAGCGAAACACTTGGGTTTCTACGCGGCCATCAGGCAGCAGATCGAGATAGCGCCAACCCGGTGACACGTCGTCGATGGTAAAATTAGTACAATGTGGTTTGAATTGTACACAGGTGGACGGACTTGCCAGCAGACGACGTCCTTGCCAATCAAGATCCAATTCTTGATGAATATGCCCGCACAGCAGGGTATTCACCTTAGGGTAGCGCAGCAGTACTGCCCCCAGCATATGTGGATTGCGCAGGCTGTGTTGATCGAGCCAAGTGCAACCCGACGGCAGTGGATGATGATGCAATAACAACAGCGTGTAGCGTTCAGGATTGGCCTGCAAACAGCGCTCCATCCATTCAAGCTGATATTCACTCAGTTCGCCATGCGGTACGCCAAACACTTGGCTGTCCAGCAGGATCACTTGCCAATGATCCCCCAGCAGCACATGCTTTGATGGCGCAATGCCCGCTGCCGCTAGCGCGTCTACCATGGCCGGTTGAAAATCATGGTTTCCTGGCAGCCAGACGCACGGCGCAGGCAACCGGGCGATACCGTCAGCAAAGTGACGATACGCTTCCAAAGAATGATCCTGAGCCAGATCGCCCGTGGCGACAACCAGGTCAAACGCCCGCTGCTGGGCGCAAACCGCATCCAACACCGCGTGATAACTGCAATAAGTGTTGATGCCCAGCAGCGTTTCATTCTCACCGGCAAAAAGATGGGTATCTGTTATTTGTAGAATCCTGACCTTGGCCCCACTTACCACGGGCAGTTTAAACAGGCTTTCCAAGTAGTGTCCTTTGTTATCTCAGTCTATACCCCAAATTATTCGAGTTGCATCGTGGCAGCAACTGAATGACACGCCAGTCTCGAAACCGAGTTGAACATCGTTTGCCCTGACCTAAAAGGCGACTCTCATCATCATCCTTGGGAGCTTGGCCCACGCTGGCTAGGTAACGACAGCCAGCCCAAAGGCCATTCGACGTAACAAGGCGCTGCTTAACAAACCGGCACTGGCATCGCCCCATGCGCTAAACAGTAGCGCAGCCAATCAGCAAGAAACTGGTTAATTTGATGCTTTTCGTCGCGTTGATGCAACTTTTTATTAGGATAATCATAGCGCGCTTTAAAGCGATAGATCTGCTGGCTGGAACACACTTCCGCAACCATCGCATCGTGATAAAGCCGTACCGTCATGGCAGGCAAGCTCCAATAGCTGACAGCCGGAAAGATCTGTTCTATCTCAACCAGCGTGGTGTAGCGCGTAGATTCAACAATCGTCAGACGATAATTAGCGCCATTCACCTGATAAGTCGCCGTTTCACCCACTTCATCATTGCGCGGCAGCAAACGCCGCAATTGAGCGAAGTTGGTTTCACATACTCTCATCATTTCCGGAAAATCAGGGGTATAGCGCTTTGTCATTTACTTGATCCACTCTTTTCTGAGCGATTCATGGTGCAACGCCAGCCACTGCAATGCAATCACCGATGCCGCGTTATCAATCGCACCTTCTTCAACCCAACGGTAAGCCTGTTCACGGCTCACGACATGGACACGGATATCTTCATTCTCTTCTTCCAGTCCGTGGATCCCTTCTGCGGTGGTTGCATCCACCTCGCCGACCATAATAGATAAGCGTTCACTGGTTCCGCCAGGACTCGCCAGATAGCTCAGCACCGGTTTGCAGCGCCCGACCATCACGCCCGCCTCTTCCTGAGCTTCACGACGGCAAACCGCTTCCACACTCTCGCCGTCTTCAATCATACCCGCCACCATTTCCAGTAACCAAGGTGAGCTGGATGTCTCGATCGCCGCAATTCGCAGTTGTTCAACTAGCACCACTTCATCGCGTACCGGGTCATAGGGTAGCAACACTGCGGCATGCCCGCGCTCGAAAATCTCGCGTTTTACTTCGTCACTCAGGTCACCATTGAACAGTCGATGACGAAAACGGTATAAATTGAGTGAAAAAAAACCACGGTAAAGCGTCTCTCGTGCAATAATTTCTACATCATTCTCATCGAAAGTAACGGGCGTAGGCTGAAAGTAGCTCATAAACTCTCTTCTCCTGCGTGAGTATGCCGCTAAAATAAACAGTTTTGATGACAGAAACGGCAAGACCTTCTCCTGCCGCTTTGTGGTAGATTGTTGTCCATGTTATCAGGTGCGGCGTGCGTAAGCATTTTAGCCCGTACAGACAGGGCAGATTTTAAGGCAAAAGTTCCGCTAGATGGCACATTAAGCCACCTTCTGAGAACCGCAGTCTCTGCTAGAATCGGCAACTATTTCGACTATCGTCAGCGTAAACATACCAATATTGCTGCACAACAAGGAATGCAAATGAAGAAACTGCTCCCCCTTCTTATCGGACTGAGCCTGGGTGGCTTCAGTGCAATGAGCCAGGCAGAGAACCTGCTGCAGGTTTACAAACAGGCAAGGGAAAGTAACCCGGAACTGCGTAAAACCGCAGCCGATCGTGATGCCGCATTCGAAAAAATCAACGAATCGCGTAGCCCGTTACTGCCGCAATTGGGATTAACCGCTGGATACACCTACAATAGCGGTTATCGCGATGCCAAAAATACCGACTCGGATACCACCAGTGGTTCTTTGGCACTGACCCAGACCCTTTTTGATATGTCAAAATGGCGTGCGCTAACGCTACAGGAAAAAACCGCCGGTATCTCCGACGTCACCTTCCAAACCGCAGCACAGCAGTTAATGCTCAATACCGCCACGGCCTATTTTAATGTGTTGAAGACAATCGATACTTTGTCCTATACCCAGGCGCAAAAAGACGCGGTATACCGTACGCTTGACCAAACAACCCAACGCTTCAATGTCGGCCTGGTCGCCATTACTGACGTGCAAAACGCCCGCTCCAATTACGATAACGTATTGGCTGCCGAGGTCACCGCCCGTAACGATCTGGATAACGCGTTGGAAGCCCTGCGCCAAGTCACTGGTACTTTTTATCCAGAACTGGCTTCGCTAAATACCGACAGGTTCACCACCAAACGCCCCGCCGCGGTTAACAACCTGCTGAAAGAAGCCGAAGCGCGTAACCTAAGCCTGCTTTCTGCGCGTCTGAGCCAAGACCTTGCTCGTGAACAGATTAAGTATGCGCAAACCGGCTATATGCCAACGATTGATATGAGCGCATCTACCGGTGTAAGTAATACCAATAATCATGGATCCCGTAATATCAATCCTGATTCTGACATCGGCCAAAACAAAATCGGCGTAAGCTTCAACTTACCGTTGTTTAACGGCGGTCAGACCAACTCGCAGGTTAAGCAGGCGCAATACAACTTTGTCGGCGCCAGTGAGCAGTTAGAAAGTTCACACCGTTCAGTGGTGCAGACCGTTCGTTCATCCTTCAACAACGTCAATGCGTCCATCAGCAGCATTAACGCCTTTAAACAGGCCGTTATTTCTGCACAAAGTTCATTGGATGCCATGGAAGCCGGTTACCAGGTTGGCACGCGTACCATTGTTGATGTGTTGAATGCGACCACCACACTGTATAACGCTAAACGCCAGCTGTCAGACGCCCGTTATACCTATCTGATCAACCAGTTAAACATCAAATCGGCGCTCGGTACCTTAAACGAGAACGACCTGATGATGCTGAACGGCGCACTGGGCAAACCGGTTCCGACCGCACCTGACGCCGTTGCGCCACGCAACAATGCACAGGATGCTTATGCCGATGGCTACCAGGACAACTCACCGATGCAGCAAGTTGATGCGCCTGCACCGGTCAGTCGCCCGGCCACATCGGCCTCACGAACCAATACCTCTGCCGCTTCCGGCGACGTACTTAACACGTTCATGAACTGATCGCAGGGCAGCGATAACCATTAGGGTGTGGCGTAAGCCGCGCCCTTTTTTTATGCTGAATGTTCGCGAGCTCACAGCCAGTACGCCCTGCGTCAGTGCTATCATCCCCTCTCGCCATACAACTTGCCTGGATAACACGCGATGGAAAATCCCCAACTCTGGCAACGCCTGATGGCTGAGGGTGACTTGCCGCTCTCGCAACGCCCATCGCCAGCAATCTATGCGTCATGGCAACGTTGCCGTATGCTGATGCACCCAACGCAATGGAAAGCACCGCACAGTGCCCTAGGTGCCACCTTCCATTCAATCTGCCAGCGTAAAAACGATCTGCTGACGCTGGGTCAGGCGGCATTGGAAGACGCCTACGAATATATGGAACAACGCCGCTGTGTGCTGATGATCCTCGATGAAAGCGGCTGCATGCTGTGGCAATGCGGTGACGCCACCACGCGCGAACGCTTAATGCAACTGGGTTTTGTAGCCGGTGCCTATTGGGCAGAAGGCGACATCGGCACCAACGCGCCGTCGCTGGCCGCTGCCGAAGGGCATCCGATGCAGGTAAGCGGCAACCAACACGTCCGACAAGCGCTGCACCCGTGGTCATTCTGCGCCACGCCGGTGTATGACAACAGCGGCCGCCAACGTGGTGCCATCGCGCTCGGCTGCCAGTTAACCGACAGCACGGCCAGCGATCTCTCATTGACGCTGGCCCTTGCACGTGAGATCGGCAACTCCCTCAATGCTGACGGGCTGCTGGCCGAATCTAACCGGCATCTTAACCAGCTTTATGGGCTGCTCGATGGCGTAGACGATGGCGTGATGGCCTGGGATCATCGCGGTTATTTGCAATACATCAATCAGCGTGCCGCCAGCACGCTAAAACTTGACGTGCAACAAAGCCAGGGCAAACAGCTAACGCAGCTGTTAACGCTGCCCGCGCTGCTCATCCGCGCGATAGCACAGCGGCAACCGCTTCAGCACGTTGAGGTCACCTTCGAAAGCCAGAAACAGTTCATCGCCACATTGTTGACCTTAAAACCGATTCCCGATGGGGAGCGATACAGCTTTATCGCCTTGCTGCATCCGCTAGAACGCTTGCATCAATACGTCAGTAGCCAACTTGGCCGCGTCAGCCACACGTTTGAGCAAATGCCATCTGGCTCGTTGGAAATGCGGCGTTTGATCCGCTACGGCCAACAGGCCGCGAAAGGCAACCATCCGATTTTACTGTGCGGTGAAGAAGGCGTGGGCAAAGAACTGCTGGCACAAGCGATTCACAATGCCAGCGAGCGCGCCGCTGGGCCCTATATTGCGCTCAACTGCCAACTCATGCCCGAAGCACAAGGCTTACGTGACTTGCTCGGCAGTGACGCCAGCGAGGAAGAAGCGGGACAACTGAGTAAATTCGAGCTAGCCCACGGCGGCACGCTGTACCTCGAACAAATTGAGTATTTACCGCCAGACCAGCAGGCGGCACTGTTGCAAGTGCTGAAAACAGGCGTCGTTATGCGCCTTAACTCCAACCGCATTATTCCCGTCGATGTGCGAATTATTGCCACCTGCGCCGCTAACTTGCCGCTACTGGTGCAACAAAATCGCTTTCGTCGCCAACTGTTTTATAGCCTGCAAGCATTCGAAATTCAGATCCCACCGCTGCGCCAACGCCTAAGCGACATTCCGCTCTTGGTGCAACACCACTTGAGAGCGTTGGAGCTGCATTTCCAATGCCGCTTCCGGGTAGATGATGACGTATTGGCGCAACTCGGCCTCTATTTATGGCCGGGAAATGATTTGGAGCTGAAAGGTGTGGTTGAAAGCGCTGCCATGATCTGCCAGCAACATCATATTCAACTGGCTGATTTGCCTTCGCATTTATTGGGCCATCAGCCGTTACTGGAACACGACGCGCAACCCGATGCGCCGATGCTCACGCTGGCGGAAACCGAACGGTTGGCCATTCTACGGGCAGCCAGCGTCAGCCACGGACAATTGAATGAAATGGCGCAGCTATTGGCGATTGGCCGCACCACCCTTTGGCGAAAAATAAAGCAATATCAGATTGATATCCGCCAATTCAAACAGCGTGCCTAATGGCTGAGTTGCAACACACCGCGCGCCGCGTCCAGCATCGCTTTCTGGCCGTTTCGGGTTTTGCTCAGGCAATCGTGCATCCCAACAACCATCGGGATGCCCATCGCCTTGGCCAAAATCGCGCTATGCGACAAGGCGTTACCGCCACTCAAGCAAATGCCCAGCACCATGCGGCGATCGAGTTTTACCACATCGGATGGCATCAGTTCATCCATCACCAAGATAGACGGTGTCGCCGGGCTAATCAACGGAATAGTTTGATGCTGCAAGTGACACAAAGTACGGCGTAACATGTCATAAACGTCTACCTCACGGGCGCGCAAATACTCATCGTCCAAAGCGCGATACTCTGCGGCGATGATCTCCAGTTCTTGCCGCCATGCCTGTTCCGCGCTACAAAGCTGCTGGGCGATACGCGTATAGGCGGCCTGTTGCAAATCGGGATCGTCCAGCAATAGGCTGTGTGCACCGAAAATGCCCGCCTGTGCTTTACCAATCAAGGTTGCCGTACGCTCCGCTAAGTGATTCAGATCGCTTAACGTAAGCTGCAATGCATCACGTAAACGCTGCTGCTCATTAACCACATCGCCCATGCCGATGGTGCTTTGCGCATCCGGTGGCCAAAAGTGACAAACCTGCAACACCGGGCCACTGCTGATGCTCTCTTCAACCGGTATCCCTTGCAGCGAAGGTTGCTGGCGATCTGACACCGTTTCGCCAAAATGTTGCTCCGCCAAATTCTTAAAGGCCGCTAACGCCTCATCGGCCTGTTGGCCGCTGGCGATCAACCGAATCTGGTCACCGTGACGTACCTGCAACAAGGCCAGTTGATTCAGGCTACGCGGGTTGGCGCACTGCCCGGCTTTTTCCAACACCAGTTCGGCATCAAACGGAGCCAACACTTCTGCCAAACGTGCCGCCGGACGGGCATGAAGCCCATGCGCATTCTGTACTGTCCAACTGGCGCTCTTGCCTTGATTCATCGGCAACGCGACCGGCTCCATCGCGGGTGCCGATTCCCCCAGTTGCGCCTGCTTGGCCTGTAAGGCGCCGCTCGCTTCGGCCAGCACTTGCTCCAACCCAGCGCCGGCGTTGGCGGCGACAACCGCCGCCAGCGTTCCTTCCACCAGCGGTGCAGAACACAACGTGACCTTGGCCGCCAACAACGGATCAAGCAGGTCTAACGCGGTTTCCGCACTCAGTAACGCGCTGCCTAAGTCCATCAGCACGACGATGCCATCACCGTCCGCCACCGACTCAATCGCTTCCATCACTTTGATCGCGTCAGTGCCAATCGGGTGCTGCTCATCGTCCACCCCCGCCGCCAACGCCAGTTTACAGCCATCACCGCGCATCATTTGCTGCGCCAGCGTTTGCACACCCTGTGCCAACAATGCACTGTGAGAAACCACTACGATATTGATCATGTCGCCTCCCGCTGTTATGCAGCAATCTCCGCCAGCGTTTTTATCATCAGCATCACCGATGTCGCTCCGGGATCCTGATGGCCAATACTGCGTTCACCAAGGTAACTGGCCCGCCCCTTACGCGCCTGCATAGTAATGGTGCCCTCTAATGCCTGTTGCGCCCGCTCCGCTGCACGTTGCAAAGCCTCTGCCACGCTGACTTGTTGCTGCACCGACTGGCTGAGGCTTTCGACCACCGGCCACCATACGTCGCACATGGTTTTATCGCCCGGCTCTGCCTTGCCGCGCATGACCACGCCTTCGACGCCCTCTTGTATCATTTGCTGTAATTCGCTCAAATCTAAGCTCTGCTTGGCGTTAGTAGACTGAGCGGCGCGGATAAAGAACGTGCCAAATAGCGGGCCACTGGCACCCCCGACGCTGGACAGTAACGTCATGCCGGTATTTTTCAGGATGAAACCGATGTCTTTGTCTGCCACCGACGGCAGTTTTTCAACCACTTTATTGAAGCCACGATTCATGTTCAAACCGTGGTCTGCATCACCAATTTCGGTATCTAATTGGGTCAAAAAGTCTCTTTCACGGGTAAAGACATCGCCGCAGCGTAGTAACCAATCGACGATCTGTTGTTTGCTTAACGCCATAATTCCTCCTCAGCAACCCCAACGCAGCGCGGGCGTTTTTACCGGCGCATCCCATAATGACAGCAGTTCATCGTCTACTTTCAGCAAGGTGATAGACACACCCTGCATATCCAACGCGGTGCAATAAGAACCGATCAGATTGCGCTCAACGATGATCCCCGCTTCGGCACAGCGTTCCGCCAATCGGTGATAGACGCCATACAACTCTGATAGAGGAGTGGCACCTAGATTATTCACCAACGCAATAACCCGATCCCCCCGTGCTAACGGTTGTTTTACCTGCACCTCATCGCGCCACTCGCCCTGTGTGCGATCCCAAACGTGAAGGGTGCGCTGATAATGGCCGTGTTCAATCAACGTATGGAACATGTCATCTACCGCCTGATTAAGCGTCGTGAACGGCCGCCGCTCAATGCCCGGCTCACCGTGAATCCCCACGCCGAACTCCATCTCGTCTTCCGTCAATACAAACGAAGGTTTACCGGCGGCCGGCACGGTACAAGCACCGAGCGCAATACCGAGCGAATGGCCCTGATTGTTCAACCGATGACCGAGCGCCGCCACGTCATCCAGTGCATCGCCGCGTTGCGCCGCCGCACCCAGCAGTTTTTCCATCAGCACGGTATTGGCTACCCCACGACGACCGGCAGTAAACAGGCTGTCTTTCACCGCAACGTCATCATCCACCAGCACCGTCGCGACCTGTACACCACTCTCATGCAGCAATTCCGTGGCGGTTTCAAAGTTCAGCACGTCGCCAGTGTAATTTTTAATCAACAGCAAAACCCCGGCGCCGCCATCAATCGCCTGGCCGCATTCGTACATTTTGTCCGGCGTCGGAGAAGTAAAAATCTCACCCGGGCAAGCCCCATCAAGCATCCCTTCGCCGACAAAACCGCAGTGCATCGGCTCATGACCGCTCCCGCCACCGGAGAGAATCGCCACCTTACCCTGCACCGGGCCACCGGCACGGGTGACAAATAACGGGTCTTGATGCACCAACAGCTCTGGATGCGCTTCGCCTAGCCCGCACAGTTGCTCGTCTAACACCGACTCAACCTGATTGATAAACTTTTTCACGGTTAACTCCTCTGTAGAAAACTGTGGACGCGGCGTACCGCGCCCTGCGGTTTATGCGCGCTGCAACCAGGCGCTGCCAAGCCGGTCGGCGGTTAAAATCGCCGCCTGTACGTTGGCCGGTGTCACCTTGAACGGCATATTGTGGATAGTTTCGCCCTCGGCGCAGCTGGCTTGCGCCACCGCCATGGTCTTCGTTGCTAAATCGCCGGTAACGCCCATCTCTGCCAAGGTGATCGGCAGGCCGACTCGCTGGCAGAAATCCAGCACGGTTTCGATTTGTTGCATGGTGCTGTTTTGCAATACCAGTTGCGCCAACGTGCCGAAAGCCACTTTTTCGCCGTGATACAAATGATGGCACTCTTCCAGCACGGTAAAACCATTGTGAATGGCGTGTGCTGCGGCCAAGCCGCTGCTTTCAAAGCCCAGACCGCTCAAGTAAGTATTCGCCTCAATGATGCGCTCTACCGCCTCCGTCACCACGCCGGCTTCCACCGCCAATTTGGCTTTGATGCCTTCCGCCAGCAGCGTTTCATAACACAATCGCGCCAGGCTCAGCGCCGCCAACGTTGAATGGCCTCCGGCCATGCTGGTCGCCTGCGCATCGAAGCAGGCCTGCGCTTCAAAGTAGGTAGAAAGCGCATCCCCCATGCCCGCGACCAGCAATCGCACCGGCGCTTGGGCGATGATGGCGCTGTCCATCACCACCATATTCGGGTTACTCGGGTAGATCAGATATTCCTCGAACTCCCCTCGTTCACTGTAGATCACCGATAGCGCACTGGTCGGCGCATCGGTTGAGGCAATCGTCGGCACCACGACCACCGGTATTTTCTGGTAGAACGCCAATGCCTTGGCGGTATCCAACGTTTTGCCGCCGCCAATGCCCATCACACCATTACAGCCGTGTGCTTTCAGCTCACGGCCAAGACGTTCGATTTCTTGGTGACTACATTCGCCGTTAAACAGACAAGCATGGTGTTTGACGCCCTGCTGCTGCAGGCTGCCCATGGCGGTATCGCCTGCCAATTTCATCACGAAATCATCGGCAATCACGAAATAGTGATCGGCCAGCGCTTTAGCATGTTCACCAACAGCGGCTAACGCATTGGCACCTTGAATATATTTGCTTGGGGACTGAATGATTCTCAACATAACCAGATCCTTGTAGGGTATTTGACGATGGTACGTTCAGATCTCAGGTGATGATGCGTCGGTACAATGCCTACGCGTTGTTATTAATCATGACTATACGACGCAAAAAACGCTTGGCGACACGTCGCATTTTCGTTTCATTATGGAACATAAAAGACCCATTAATGTTTCACTTTGAAACGCTAGTGGGTCTTTTTTTCGTGGATAAGAGAACTGACGCACAGCCAAACGTATAGCTGCGTAAAGAGTCGCGCCAACACTGGGTTTCAGCTTTAATTTTGAACAGCTTTCCCCTATCCTTACGCCACGACTGGGAAAGGGCGAAAACAGCCCGCATGATGGGATTAATAACCATGAAACGGACAAAAAACATTAATCAAGAGACGTTCCGCAAATCTTGGCGCAGTTATCGCGTTGCGCCCGTGGCTTTGGCGATCGGTGCCGTATTGATGCTGGCCGGCTGCGAAAAGACCGATGAGACCGTCTCGCTGTATCAAAATGCTGACGACTGCTCGCGTGCCAATCCATCGATGAGCGAACAATGCACCACCGCTTACAACAACGCGTTGAAAGAAGCGGAGAAAACCGCACCAAAGTATGCGACCCGTGAAGACTGCGTCGCCGAATTTGGCGAAGCACAGTGTACACAAGCACCAGCGCAGGCGGGCATGGCGGCAGAATCGCAAAGCAGTGGCAGTTTCTGGATGCCACTGATGGCCGGTTATATGATGGGCCGTATGATGGGCGGTTCCGGTTTCGCTCAACAACCGCTGTTCACCTCGAAAAACCCAGCAAGCCCCGCTAACGGCAAATTTGTCGACGCCACGGGTAAAAACTATGGCGCAGCCACCGCTGGCGGCCGCACCATGACGGTGCCCAAAACCGCGATGGCCCCTAAACCAGCGGTGACCAATACCATTACGCGCGGTGGCTTTGGTGAGTCAGTAGCTAAACAAACCAGCATGCAGCGCAGCAATGCAACCTCCCACTCATCACGCAGCATGGGTGGCTAAGGCATGAAGCGCGTTGCAATTGAAGAACGCCCAGACTGGCGTGAAAAGGCGGCTGAGTTTGGCTTTAACTTCCACACCATGTATGGCGAACCCTACTGGCGTGAAGATGCCTATTATCAGTTCACGCTGGCACAAATCGAAGAAATCGAAAGCGTTACCGCAGAACTGCACCAAATGTGTTTGCAGGTGGTTGAAAAAGTGGTCAACAGCGATGAGTTGCTGGCCAAGTTCCGTATCCCGAAACACACCTGGGAGTTCGTGCGCAGCGCGTGGCGTACCAATACGCCCTCGCTCTATTCACGCCTCGATCTGGCTTATGACGGTGTTAACCCGCCAAAACTGTTGGAAAACAACGCCGACACGCCTACCTCACTGTATGAGGCCGCGTTCTTCCAGTGGATTTGGCTGGAAGACCAACTCAATGCCGGTAAGCTGAACGCCGAAGCGGATCAGTACAATAGCCTGCAAGAAAAGTTGATCGAACGTTTTGCTGAACTGAGAGCTGAACACGGCTTTAATCTGCTGCACATGGCGTGCTGCCAAGACAGCGTAGAAGATCGTGGTACGGTGCAATATCTGCAAGATTGCGCGCAGGAAGCCGGCATCGCCACCGAATTTCTGTTTATGGAAGAAATCGGTCTGGGCGAGAAAGGCCAATTCACCGATCTGCAAAATCAGGTTATCAGCAATCTGTTCAAGCTGTATCCGTGGGAGTTCATGCTACGTGAGATGTTCTCAACCAAGCTGGAAGACGCTGGCGTGCGCTGGCTGGAACCCGCGTGGAAAAGCATTATCTCCAACAAGGCGCTGCTGCCGATGCTGTGGAAAATGTTCCCGAATCACCCTAACTTGCTGCCGGCCTATTTCGCGGAAGATGAACACCCGCAGCTTGATCACTATGTGATTAAGCCGCTGTTTTCACGCGAAGGTGCCAACATCAAAATTGTGCAAAACGGTGAAGAAGTGGCGCGCGTCGATGGCCCCTATGGCGAAGAAGGCATGATCGTCCAGCAATTCCACCCGCTGCCGCAGTTTGAAGGTAACTACACCTTGATCGGCAGTTGGCTCGTGAACGATCAACCCTGCGGCATCGGTCTGCGAGAAGATCGTGAGCTGATCACCCAGGATCTGTCACGTTTTTATCCGCATATCATTCTTGACTAAATGATCAACGGCGCGGCGGTGATGATTGCGGGGCGGCAAGCGACGCCCCCCAGCAAGAAGTCAATTGCACGCCGTTCAGCACCTTAAATGCCAGCACTACGCTGGCATTTTTTTTAGCCGATTTGAACTGACAACATACTCAGCGCACCCATCTCAAAACCGTCGATCGGTATCTCGATCGGTTCCTCACCGTTCCAACTGCCTAACACGTACAGCAACGGCAAGTAATGTTCCGGCGTCGGGTTAGACAACGCTGCGCCCTCGTGCTGCATGAACTGCACTAACGGGTGGTTCTCCCCGCGATAGCGCAAATTGTCCCGCACAAACTGATTAAATGACTCCGCCCACGGATACGGCCGCGAATCATCTGCTTGCCTTAACATTCGCAAGTTATGCACTACGTTGCCGCTGGCGATAATCATCACACCTTGCTCACGTAACGCCGCCAGCTTACGTCCCAGCGCATAATGATATTCCGCAGGTTGTGTACCATCGATACTCAACTGCACCACCGGGATGTCTGCCTGTGGATACATTTTTATCAGCACACCCCAACTCCCGTGATCCAACCCCCATTGGTGGGTATCGGCTATCACCGGCGTAGGCGCCAGTAGCTGCTGTAACTGCGCCGCCAGGGCAGGTGAACCCGGAGCGCGATAGTGCGTATCGAACAATGCCTGCGGAAATCCACCAAAATCATGAATGGTTTTTGGATGTTCCATTGCCGTCACGGCGGTGCCACGGGTGTACCAGTGGGCAGAAATGGCCACGATAGCGTTAGGCCGCGGCAATGTTTTCCCCAACCGTCGCCAGGTTTCGGTATAGCGGTTTTCTTCCAGTACGTTCATTGGGCTGCCGTGCCCGAGAAATAACGCGGGCATACGTAGGGTCGACATAAAATATCCTTAGCTGAGTCATCAACATTTCTGCTAACTACCTTACGCCGTTTCCCCCTGCGACACAGCCGGATAACGGTGATGGTGATCTTCAAGAAATTTGAATGGCTAACCCAATGAGAGCAATCAGGAAAATCAACTCGATTTATGTCTTTACTCTGTTAGTATCAGAATATAAATAATAATCATTAACATAGAGGACCACGATGTCGGTACCGCTGATCCTGACTCTGCTGGCCGGTGGCGCAACCTTTGTGGGCGCCCTGTTTGGTATCATCGGCCAGAAACCCTCCAATCGACTGCTGGCGTTTGCACTGGGTTTTGCCGCTGGCATTATGCTGCTGATTTCACTTATGGAGATGCTCCCCGCTGCGCTGCATACCCAAGGTATGTCGCCGATGCTCGGCTACGGCATGTTTATGATTGGCCTACTGGGTTACTTTGCGCTCGACCGCGTTCTACCGCATCAACACCCGCAAGATTTGATGCAAAAACCCATCACACCGCACAATTTAAAGCGCACCGCTATTTTGCTAACCCTGGGCATCAGCCTGCATAACTTCCCGGAAGGGATCGCCACATTCGTCACTGCCACCGCCGATCTGGAGCTGGGAATGGGGATCGCGTTGGCCGTCGCCATCCACAATATTCCCGAAGGGTTAGCGGTCGCAGGGCCGGTCTATGCCGCTACGGGTTCTAAAACCAAAGCACTGTTGTGGTCAGGGGTTTCCGGGCTGGCAGAAATTTTGGGCGGTTTGTTGGCATTTGTACTGCTTGGCCCACTGATTTCACCGGTGATGATGGCATCGATTATGGCGGCGGTGGCCGGCATTATGGTGGCGCTGTCGGTCGATGAGTTGATGCCGTTGGCAAAAGAGATCGATCCACACAATAACCCCAGTTACGGCGTATTATGCGGTATGGCGGTGATGGGCTTTAGCCTGACGTTGCTGCAAAGCGGCGGCATCGGCTGATATCGATATACAAAAAGGCTGAACAATGTTCAGCCTCAGACTACTGACAAAGCCCGTTATTAGGGAAAGCGTAGCGGTGGGGTCGTCGTGGCGTAAGCCACCGGAGCGCCCCTCGCTACGTTAGGCCCGGGTATCTCGAGCCATCAGGCAACTTGGTCATCAAGCTCAGGCTGAACAATGTTCAGCCTGATGATTTCATCTTCATTAAAGCACGGCGACGCAGTGCCTAGCGAACGCGCTCAGCTCGCCTGCTTTTCATACATCTGACGGTATGCCACCAAATCTTCAATGGTCAGAACCGTCATATCCTGCTGCTTAGCGAATGCGATCACTTCCGGCGCGTGCGCCATGCTGCCATCATCGTTGGTCAGCTCGCACAAGACACCGGCGGGTTTGAACCCAGCCATCGCCACCAGATCAATAGTCGCTTCGGTATGACCACGGCGGCTCAACACCCCACCCGGCTGCGCACGCAGTGGGAAAACGTGGCCAGGGCGATTGAGATCGCTTGGCTTGGCGTTATCAGCAATCGCCGCACGAATGGTGGTCAGGCGGTCAGAAGCCGATACGCCCGTCGTAACGCCCTGCGCCGCTTCAATGGTCACAGTGAAGGCCGTCTGGAACTGGCTGGAGTTGTTACTGACCATCATTGGCAGCTCAAGCTGTTGACGGCGTTCTTCAGTAAGACATAAACAAACAATGCCGCTGCCGTGACGAATGGTCAGCGCCATTTGTTCAACGGTCATGGTTTCGGCGGCAAAGATCATGTCACCTTCGTTTTCACGATTTTCATCATCGAGCACCATCACGCCACGCCCATTGCGTAGTGCATCCAACGCGCGTTCAACGCGTTCTACCGGCGTGCCGAAATCTGAAAGTAGCGTCTGATTCATGGTAAAAAACCTCATTAACTTTATGGATTACCAGAACCAGGGCGATCTTGAGGAGTGGCTATGCCATAGCCAAAATAACGCAAGCGGGTGAAAACCCAGCAGATACCGTTACTCTCTCCCATCCGGACTATAACCGTCGGCCCCGGAATTACACCGGATCTGCTGACCTCTAACCGACTGAAAAAGTTGGCTGAGCGCTCGCGGGCTTTCACCGTAAAAGATGATTTACCGCCGGTGGGGACTTTCACCCCGCCCTGAGAATAAGCCTTACGACTATAACGCTAATGGGAATGCGAGGCAATTGGCAAAGCGTGCCGCGATCACGGAACGGAGCAAGATGAAAGTTAGTTTATCCGACAGGCAACTCGCATTACACTATAGCTGCCATACTTCAAACAGCATCGTTGTTGGCCGCTCTGGCGCCTGTGAGTCACTGACGTGGTTAAGATCGCGCCTCGCTCCTCAACGCACGCCGAGGCCAGCAAAAACGCCGTTCAAATCTGTCGTTGACCGATTTGCCGCTTCCTTACCGCGTTGATACTCCGCAAATAAGTAAGGTAACGATAACAGCCATTACATTCTGAAAGGGATACGCCATGATTGACCCGAAAAAAATTGAACAGATCGCACGCCAGGTACATGAATCAATGCCTAAAGGCGTCCGGGAATTCGGGGAAGACGTAGAAAAGAAAGTCCGTCAGGTACTGCAAGCGCAACTGACCCGCTTGGACTTGGTCAGCCGCGAAGAGTTTGATGTACAGACTCAGGTACTCCTGCGTACCCGCGAGAAACTGGCCCTGCTGGAACAGCGTATGGCCGAGCTGGAAAGCAAACTGGGCAGCGCACCAAAGCAAGAAGAAGCGTAACGTCTATCCGGTTAGCCACAGGGGCTGAACATCCGTTCAGCCCCTGTACAATCGCGTTATTCGCACCACGCGGCAACGGCAAACACCCGCGCTTAGCCACTTTTCCAATCGATTATCACCAACCGTAACGCCAATCTTTGCCATCAGCCGCCCATGATAGGAATATAACGGCTTGGTACGATAGCAATGACCGATATAATCAACCGCGGCGTCGCCCGTAAAAAATTATCGCGGCAAAAACACGATTTAGCCGCGCTCGCCTTTGATGGCGTTAATGATGTTGGTCGTTGATAGCCCGTCTTCAAAGTTCAGAACCTTAACCTCACCGCCGTTGGCCCACACTTCCGCACTGCCAGCAATCTCGTCGGGCTTGTAATCACCCCCTTTTACCAGCAAATCAGGCAAAATATCGGCGATCAAACGTTGCGGCGTGTCCTCTTCAAACGGCACGACCCAATCGACCGATTCCAGCGCCCCCAGCACGATCATGCGGTTTTCCAACGCATTAACCGGGCGGGTTTCCCCTTTCAGCCGTTTGGTGGACGCGTCACTGTTAACCGCCACAATCAGGCGATCGCCCAGCTTGCGCGCATTCGCCAAATAAGAAACGTGACCAGCATGCAAAATATCGAAAATGCCGTTGGTCATCACCACTTTCTCACCGCGCTGACGTGCCTGCGCGACCGCTTTCTTTAACTGCTCTTCACTCATCACGCCAAAACCGGTTTCGGCACGGCCGCGAATCGCATTTTCCAACTCAATAGGTGAAACGGTAGACGTCCCCAGCTTGCCCACCACCACACCCGCGGCGGCGTTCGCCAAGAAACAGGACTCTTGCAGCGTATTGCCCGCCGCCAATGCCGCCGCCAGCACGCCAATCACCGTGTCACCTGCGCCCGTCACATCAAAGACTTCCTGCGCCTGAGTTGGCAAATGCAACGGCTGATGCCCCGGTTGCAACAACGTCATCCCCTGTTCGGAGCGCGTCACCAGCAAGGCGGAGAGTTCGAAATCAGCCACCAGCCTCATACCGCGTTCGACCAGTTCGGCTTCGTCTTTACAGTGGCCCACCACCGCTTCAAACTCAGACAGGTTTGGCGTTAACAACGTTGCGCCGCGATAACGTTCAAAATCCGCCCCTTTGGGATCGATCAATACCGGCACGTTGGCCTCACGGGCCAGTTTGATCATGCCCTGCACTTTGCTTAGCGCACCTTTAGCATAATCAGACAACACTAACGCGCCAATCTGCGGCAGTGCTTGCTGGATGCGTTCTAATAGCGGTTGCGGATCGACGTTTGAAAAACCTTCTTCAAAATCAAGGCGAATCAGCTGTTGGTTGCGCGATAACACACGCAGTTTAGTAATGGTGGGATGCGTCGGCACAGAAACAAAATCACAGCGCACATTAACGGCATTGAGCTTGGCGCTCAGCGCGCGCGCGGCATCATCGATGCCGGTCAGCCCCACCAGGCGGGAGTTCGCGCCCAGCGAAGCGATATTCATCGCAACGTTAGCTGCACCGCCGGGACGCTCTTCAATGGTATCCACCTTGACCACCGGCACCGGTGCTTCCGGTGAAATACGGCTGGTTGGCCCATACCAATAGCGATCCAACATGACGTCACCAACCACCAGCACCCCGGCGCGGCGAAAATCAGGCAGTGTAACTTTCATCCGATAACTCCAAACATGTCATAAATTTAATGGTGCCAATGTTACCATAGACACCGTTGATACCAGCAAAAACGTGTTTCCGGCTTAACCCAACCATTGACGCCAACTGGCGCGCACCTGTGCGCGTTCTTCACTAAATCGTTCACTGCTGACTTTGCCGGAGTGCTCCTGCAACGCCAAGTGATGAATTTCATCACGCATGGTGACGTAAGCCTGCGTTAACGCCCGCGCTTCGTCTTCCGGCATAATGTCGTAATTGGCCATCAGTTCAAAAATCCGCACGTTATCGGACCAACGCGTCAAACGTGGTTCATCAGGCGCATAACGTAAGACCAGATACTGAGCGATAAATTCTATATCGGTAATGCCGCCCTCATCGGCTTTGATGTCAAACAACTCACGTCGCTTGTTACCAAGATGGTTGCGCATCTTTTCGCGCATCTCGCGCACTTCTTGCTGCAACGTTTCGCTATTGCGCGCTTTGCAAAGGATCTCTCGGCGGATCTGCTCGAAGCGCGGATGCAGTGCCGGATCGCCATAAACAATCCGTGCCCGCACCAACGCTTGGTGCTCCCACGTCCAGGCTTCGTTTTGCTGATAATCCGCAAAAGCCTCAATGGTGCTGACCAACATCCCCGCCGCGCCTGACGGACGCAGACGTGCATCAACTTCATACAAAATGCCGGAGGAGGTGCGCGTGCTGAATAAATGCATCACGCGTTGTGCCAACCGCAGATAGAACTGCCGGCCGTCAATGCTGCGCTCACCGTCAGTCATCACCTCCGGCGGGCAATCCAGCAGAAAGACCAAGTCGAGATCGGAGCGGTAACCCAGCTCCCAGCCGCCTAACTTACCGTAACCGATCACGGCAAACCCACGCCCTGCACATTCGAGCAAATGGCTCGGCTGCCCATAGCGCGCCACCATATCTTTCCAAGCCTGCTGCACAACCGCATCAATGATTGCCTCAGCCAGATAGGTTAAGTGATCGCTCACGCTCATGACCGGCAACACGCCTGCGATATCGCCCGCGGCGATACGTAACTGTTGCGCCTGTTTGAATTGCCGCAACGCCTCTAAACGTTGCTCTTCATCATCTTCAGGCACCCGCAATAAATACTGACGCAGTTCGCTGCGATAGGCATCCGGTGCGACCGGCTGATACAGGGTATTGGGATCCAACAGTTCATCTAGCAACAACGGATAGCGTGCCAGCTGGCTGGCAACCATCGGCGATGCGGCACAGAGACGAATCAGGTGGCTGAGCGCCGCCTGATACTCCACCAGCAGTTCAAGATAGGTGGTTCGCGTAACAATGCTTAGCAATAGCTGCGTCAGACGCGCTAGCGCCGTCGGTGCGTCGCTGCGCGGACACACCTCAACCAGCAGGCGCGGCATCAGTTGATCAAGCACATCGCGCCCCCGTGGCCCGATGGTGCGCTTATCCACATCATGACGAAAATCCGCAATGGTGCGTAGCATCATACGGCGCTCTTCTTCATCCAAGTGCGGCATCAACGGCATAATTTCCTGCGCTTCCAGCGCATCCTGCCACAGGCTGTGATAGTGCTGGCAATCAGCTTCGTCTTCAATATCAGCGCTATCATCGCCGATCAGGTCGTCAAATACCGCTCTGACCGACTGCATATGGCTTTCCAGCTTTTCCACTAGCGCCGACCAGTCGGCAAACCCCATGCACCACGCTAACCGGGACTGATCGCGTTCGTCCTGCGGTAGCGTCTGGGTTTGCTGATCGGCAATCGCCTGCAAGAGATTTTCCAAGCGGCGCAGAAACAGATAACTGCTGCTCAGTTGCGCCACCTGATGTTGCGGCAGCAGGCCGAGCTCGCCCACCGCTTGCAGCGTCGGCAGCAGTGAGCGCCCTTGTAGGGTCGGCTCCCGCCCACCGCGAATTAATTGAAAGACTTGGGTGATAAATTCGATCTCACGAATGCCCCCTGCGCCCAACTTGATGTTGTCATGCAAACCACGCCGCCGCACTTCACGCGCGATCATACTCTTCATATTACGCAGTGATTGGATGACACTGAAGTCGATATAACGGCGGAACACAAACGGCCAGAGCATTTTGCGTAGTTCCTGGCTATACGGGTCATAAGCACCCCCCATCAGCCGTGCTTTGACCATCGCATAGCGCTCCCAATCGCGCCCCTGCTCTTGATAATAGTCCTCCAAGGCGGCAAAACTCATGACCAAAGGGCCACTGTCGCCAAATGGCCGTAAACGCATATCAACGCGATAAACAAAACCGTCGATGGTTTGCTGATCCAGCGCTTTGATCAGCCGCTGACCAAGCCGCGTAAAGAACTGGGCATTGTCCAATTGACGCCGCCCTCCTTTAGTTTGACCGTTTTCTGGATAGGCAAAAATCAGATCGATATCGGAAGAAAAGTTCAGTTCCTCCCCGCCCAGCTTGCCCATTCCCAGAATCAACAAGGGCTGCGGCACACCTTCGTGATTACACGGTGTACCCCATTCACGGCAGCAGATTTGATACAGCCAGTCACGCGCGCTGACGATCAGCGTTTCAGCCAATGCGCTCAGCTGTTGCAGCGTTTGTACCGTAGTGCTGGTATGTAACACTTGTGCCCACGCGATGCGCACCAGCGTTTCACGACGAAACCGACGCAATACGCGCATCAGTTGCGTTTCATCATGCACCTCTTCCAGCAAATCTTGCAGCCAGGCGGCGTAATGCCGATATTCATCCGGACACGGCGGCTGTTTGCGTAAGGTCTCTAACCAATCCGGATGGTTGAGCAGCATGTCACTGATGAAATCGCTCGATGCCAGTACCTGTTGTTCTTCGGTGGTGAAAGTGACGTTATCGCCCTGGACTTCCTGAAACCGCTGCACAATTTGCTCGGCTTGCGCCTGTAATGTGGCTGAAAGTGGCAACATGATGAATGCCTCTGACTGCGGCCTGCGCTACGCAGGCCGACGATAATTAACGAACTGCGCCGTTTAACCAGAATGGCGCATGTGATAAGGCTTGTTTACGGCAGCCTTCGTACCAACCCTGACGACGTTCGGCCAAAGCGGCATGCAGTTCGCGCCAACTGTCGATGAACGGCCCGGTTTCGTTATCTGGATACGCACCAGAGAGCAAGATCAATGCCGAAAGCTGGCGCGTTAAACGCGGTAACTGTTCTTGATACTCATCGTCATTGAGCCGGCGGCTAAACGCATCTTTCAGCTCTGCCGCACTGCGCCCCAGCATAATGTCGCAAAAGCGTTTGAACGAACCTGCTAACTTAGTCTGCGCCTTGGCATCAATAAAGGCACGCCATGCACCGTTCACCAACCATGATGTGAGTGCCAACTTACATTGCAAATATTCTGCGCTGTAACACAGCACCTGCGGTTGCGTCTGTTTATCCTCTAACAATGGCTCCAACGCGGTCAGCCGAGCACGCAAATCGGCACTCGCTTTGCGCGGTACTAAACCACCAAACACCACCAATGCCTGGCGAACCAAGGCGATAGCTTCCATCACACCTTGTCTGGCCTTCGCATCCCCGCCTAGCCACACCTCTTCATGGTATTGCCAGTGGCTCAACGCCAGTTCAAAGCCGGCGATCATGCCCTGCTCAATGGTTGATTTTGCAGGTGTTTTTAACACGCTAAGCGCACGACGCTCACGCTCAATATTGCCCTGCGCCAGATGATACCCCCGCGCCGCTTTACTCAGGCTCCCCTGACGTAAACCGCCGTGCTCCGCTAATTCAGCCGCCAGTTTCAATACATCAGCGGTATCACCCTGTTTTAACTCCAATTCAATTTCGCACAAGGGTTCAATGTGCTCACCTGCGCTCACTTCCCCTTGATCGAGCCCAACTTCAATCAGGCTATTATCGTAAGTAACTACCCACTTCTCGCGCACAAAATCGGTGCGAAACAGCGGTTGCAGTTGTTGCTGTAACGCCTGTACGTCACAGTCCTGTGGCCAAATCTCGGCGGGGAACTGTGCTAGCGCCAATTCTGGCGTCGCGATCGGCACGTTGTATTCCGGCCGCTGGTGTAGGCCACCGACCACCACGCCGGCGGTTTTGATGGTCATTTCATAGCGATCATCGAAACCCCGAATGCGCAGCCCCATATCATGACGTCGCAGAAAGTTGTCGGCCGTTTCGAAGTAAATATTGGTCAGACGCTGTGGCGCAGCATGTTCATGCGGCCAAGCCGCCAGTTGCGTAGGTAATGCCGCCACCGCAGTGGGCGTAGCGATAAATTTTAGTTCTATTTCAACGGTCATAAGTCTTTTACACCAATAAGTTACGCATTCGAAAGAGGCGTCGGGGCGACGTAGCGGCTGAGCAGGCGGAGCCCACTGGCACACGATGGCGATTATCTTACCGCGATTCACGCTAACCCAACCCTACTGACTGCAGAAAAAAGCGGTTACGCGATAAAATGATGCGCAACTCACAGAATAGAACACAGTAAGATAGTTCCCATTCCGGTTTTGCCGTTGCTTCGTCACACTGAAGCCTCTACTATCGTTCCATAAATTCACACAGAAACGATGAACTAAATGCAGAAATTACGCCTAATTTGCCTCGCGGTGCTGAGCTTCAGCATCGCTTGGGGCGCTCAAGCCGAAGATAAGCGCTATATCTCCGATGAGTTGATTACTTACGTCCATAGCGGCCCGGGTAATCAATACCGTATTGTTGGCACGCTGAACGCGGGCGATGAGGTCACACTGCTCAGTGTGAATGACAGTACCCAATATGGCCAGATCCGCGATGCCAAAGGCCGTAGCGTGTGGATCCCACTCGACCAGCTCAGTGAAACGCCAAGTTTTCGTACCCGGGTGCCTGAGTTGGAACAACAAGTGAAAACCCTCACGGATAAGTTGACCAACATCGATAATAGCTGGAACCAACGCACCGCTGAAATGCAACAAAAAGTCGCCGCCAGCGACAGCATCATCAGTGGGTTGCAACAGGAAAATCAAGAGCTAAAAAACCAATTAGTGGTCGCGCAGAAAAAGGTCAGCGCGGTTAATCTGCAGCTTGATGACAAACAGCGCACCATCATTTTGCAATGGTTCATGTATGGCGGTGGCGTTGCCGGCCTCGGTCTTCTGCTCGGTCTGCTATTGCCACGCCTCATCCCGCGTCGGAAAAACAACCGCTGGATGAACTAAGGCAATATGTAACGTATAAACGCCTTAAGTTGATAACACCGTCACCCTCTCGCCGCATCGGGGCGAGCTATTCGCCCTAGATTCGGCTTGGTGATGTTATCAGCCCCCGCCGGCTTCAATAGCCGGCGGGGCTGTATTCAGGTCTGTTTTATCAGTGCAGCACGCCACCATCAATTCATGTAATCTGAGATCCCCTTTCATACTTCACGCTATATCGTAGTTGGCGACGACAAGCGGCTCGAATTATGCTCAATGAAAGTACCGCGTTTTAATACAGGATTCGGGAGTAACACAGTGAAAACTTATCTCGTCGGTGGCGCAGTGCGCGACCGATTGCTGAAGATACCGGTCGTTGATCGCGATTGGGTGGTGGTCGGCGCCGCGCCAGATGAATTGCTGGCGCTAGGCTATCAACAGGTCGGTAAAGACTTCCCGGTATTCCTCAACCCCAAAAACCATGAAGAATATGCGCTGGCGCGCACCGAGCGCAAATCGGGTCACGGTTACACCGGTTTTAGCTGCTATGCCGCGCCGGATGTCACACTGGAAGAGGATTTACAACGTCGTGATTTAACCATCAATGCTATCGCGCAAACCCTGGATGGCGAGTTGATTGATCCGTATCACGGCGTTGACGATCTGAATGCGAGGGTGTTACGCCACGTCTCCGACGCCTTCGGTGAAGATCCGCTGCGCGTATTGCGCGTCGCGCGTTTTGCCGCCCGCTTCGCCCACCTTGGTTTTAGCATTGCCCCGGAAACCGCGGCGCTGATGCGCCAAATGGCTGACAGCGGCGAGCTCACCACGTTAACCGCCGAACGGGTATGGAAAGAAACTGAAAAAGCCTTACAAAGCGACAGTCCGCAGATTTACTTCCAGGTACTCCGCGATTGTCACGCGTTAGGCGTATTGTTCCCGGAAATCGATGCGCTGTTTGGCGTGCCCGCGCCAGAGAAATGGCATCCGGAAATCGACACCGGTATTCATACGCTAATGACCTTAACGATCGCCGCCCAGCTTAGCCCTGACATTGATGTGCGGTTCTCCGCGCTGTGTCACGATCTTGGCAAGGGCCTGACGCCGAAAGAGCACTGGCCACATCACCACGGACACGGCCCTGCCGGTGTGCCATTGGTCGAGAATCTGTGCCAACGGCTGCGCGTACCGAACCCACTACGCGATCTGGCTAAGCTGGTGACTGAATATCACGACCTCATACATACGGTGGAGAAACTACGGCCGGAAACCCTGCTGAAACTGTTCGACGCTATCGACGTATGGCGTAAACCGCAACGGTTGCAGCAAATGATCCTGACCAGCGAAGCCGATGCGCGCGGCCGCACCGGATTCGAACAAAATCCCTATCCGCAAGGGGATTACCTGCGTGAAGCCTATCAGGTTGCCAATGGGGTTTCGGTGCAAGAGGTCGTCGCAAGCGGTCTGCAAGGGTTAGCTATACGTGATGAAGTCAGGCGGCGTCGGCAAGCGGCTCTGGCCGAATGGAAACGTTCGCAAAGCGCTGAGCTGCCTCAGACGTAAAAAAACCCGCGCTATGCGGGTTCTATCAGAGCATCATCAACGCCACATACTGGTGAGCGTGTCATCAACCGCAAACCGCAGTTTGCGGTTTTTATGCGTTGTGGTTTACATAAAGACCATGTAAACCGCCGCCGCTACAATAAAGCGATAAATGGCGAACGGAACGAAAGAAATACGTTTGATCAGCGTTAAGAAGGTCTTAATGGCAATCAATGCCACCACAAAGGCGGTAACAAAACCGACCACAAACATCGGCAAATCAGACAGCGTGAGGAAATGCAGGCTTTTGTACAAATCCAAAGCGCTAGCCCCCATCATCATCGGCACCGCCAAGATAAAGGAAAACTCGGACGCGGCGTAACGGCTGACCCCCATTAGCATTCCCCCCGCAATAGTCGCACCAGAGCGAGAAAAGCCCGGCCAAAGCGCCAAACATTGGAAACAACCAATCATGAATGCCTGACGATGCGTAATATCATCCAGACCCACCGCGCGCGGTTTCTTCGGCTTTAGCCATTCCGCCGCTAACAGCAGGAAGCCCCCCACAATCAGCGCATACATGACATTTTTCGGTTCAAACAGCGACTTGATCACGTCATGAAACACCAACCCCATGACCACGGCCGGGATCATCGCTAACAGAATATGGCTCAGTTTCAGCCGCCCTGGCGTATGGCCCTCGTGCGCCACCGGCTTGCCACCGAAATGGATACCGATCAAACCGAACAGACGTCGCCAAAACACCACAACAACGGCCAGAATGGATCCCAACTGAATGATCACTTCAAACGTTTTTGCCTTGTCTCCGGTAAAGCCCATCAGCTCACCAACGATAATCATATGCCCCGTCGATGATACCGGCAGAAATTCCGTTAGCCCTTCCACTACGCCGAGTACAAATGCCACAAATAATGAATACATATCCGTCATACGCGCGCTTACCCCTAATCTTTCGCCATAAACATAAAAAAGCGGCACTGTTTAACACACTGCCGCTAAAAAATTCTGATTTTCAGACCAGATTAATGGCCTTAAGTTGCACGTTGATGACGGTTAATCAGCCGAGCGCTGACCCCGTTCAATAATCACGCCAACCCGGCTGGCATGAGCAACCGCCCCTGGCTTGCTGACCTTAATACGGACCCATGGGGATTTAAAGCGCTGGAGTAACATTTCGGATATTTCCTCCGCAACGCGTTCAACCAATGCAAAGCGCCCAGATTCAACATGTTGGATCACGGCATCACTGATATCGGCATAGCTTAAGCAGTCATTGACATCATCACTGGCTGCGGCCTGCCGGTTATCCCAGCCCATTTCGATATCGAACACCAGTTTCTGTCGAATGGTCTGTTCCCAGTCATAAACGCCAATGGTAGTGATTACAGTAAGTTCTTCAATAAATACGATATCCATCACGTCATTCTCTGTTTTTGGCTTTGCCGGATACCACTTCCAGCGGAATATGCGTATTATCCATGGATGTTGCGAGTAAAACGACCATTATTAAACGGAGCCGCGTTATGAGTGCAACCGCGCTTGGCATGATTATCTTCGCGTATCTGTGTGGCTCAATTTCCAGCGCCATCCTGGTTTGCCGGATCGCCAGGCTACCCGATCCCCGTGAACATGGCTCAGGAAACCCCGGTGCAACCAACGTGTTACGTATCGGCGGCCGCCTTGCCGCTGCGGCGGTGCTTGTCTTTGACGTACTGAAAGGGATGCTGCCGGTTTGGCTCGCGTATGCGCTCGACGTACCGCCACTGTACCTTGGGCTGACGGCAATCGCCGCCTGTCTCGGCCACATTTATCCGGTGTTCTTTCACTTTCGTGGGGGAAAAGGCGTTGCCACTGCGTTTGGTGCCATCGCACCGATCGGCTGGGACTTAACCGGCCTGATGACCGGAACCTGGCTACTGACGGTGTTGCTCAGTGGTTATTCTTCATTGGGTGCCATTGTCAGCGCGCTGATTGCTCCCTTTTACGTCTGGTGGTTCAAACCGCAGTTCACCTTCCCGGTCGCTATGCTTTCTTGCCTGATTTTGATGCGGCATCACGATAATATTCAGCGCTTGTGGCGCGGGCAGGAAGGAAAAATCTGGGGCAAACTCCGCAAGAAAAAGCATGAGAGCGCAGCGGTTGAGAAATCAGACGATAATCAATAAGACAAGGCCGGGGTAACCGGCCTGCTAACTAACGCCCCTCTTTACGTCACCGCACGCCGGTGTTTTTATACGGCAGGCAGTTCCGCCAACGGCCAACGAGGGCGCACCGACACGCTTAACTCTGGATTAGCACCGCTTTTTAAGCGCACCATCCCTGCGTAGGCGATCATCGCACCGTTATCAGTACAAAACTCCGGGCGAGCATAAAAGACTTCTCCCCCACGTTTTTGCATCATTTCCGCCAGCTTGGCGCGTAAGGTACGGTTGGCACTGACGCCGCCGGCCATCACCAAACGTTTAAAACCGGTTTGCTCTAGTGCGCGTTTGCATTTAATCGCCAGCGTATCAACCACCGCATCTTCAAATGCACGTGCAATATCGGCACGGGTTTGATCATCACCGCCATTAGCGCGGATGGTATTGGCAGCAAAGGTTTTCAACCCCGAAAAACTGAAGTCCAGCCCGGGGCGATCGGTCATTGGCCGCGGGAAAGTAAAGCGCCCAGCAGTACCTTGCTGCGCCATTTTCGACAACATCGGCCCACCGGGATAATCCAACCCTAATAATTTAGCCGTTTTGTCGAAGGCTTCACCAGCCGCATCGTCAATCGATTCGCCCAACAAGGTGTATTCACCAATGCCGGTCACGCTGATCAACTGGGTATGGCCGCCGGACACCAGCAACGCCACAAACGGGAACGCCGGTGGATTATCTTCCAACATCGGCGCCAGCAAGTGGCCTTCCATATGATGTACTGGCACGGCCGGTACATTCCAGGCAAACGCCAACGCGCGGCCAATAGTCGCACCGACCAACAGCGCACCCACCAAGCCAGGCCCTGCGGTATAAGCCACCCCGTCGATATCAGCCGCCGTTAGATTGGCTTCTTTTAACGCAGCCTGAATCAGCGGCACGGTTTTGCGCACGTGATCGCGTGAGGCCAATTCCGGCACCACGCCACCGTAGTCCGCGTGCAACTTCACTTGGCTGTATAATTGATTGGCTAACAAACCGGCTTGATCGTCATACACTGCAATTCCGGTTTCATCGCAGGACGTTTCTATACCCAGTACTCGCATTACCCTTCCCACTCATTCACGTGCGGCCGCCAGTTTAGCACAAACGCCGGAGTTTACCGCCAGCCGTACGCAGTTTGCCGATGCCAGCAAGCTATGTTCATGATTCTCGAAACAAATGTTACTGTGATTAAAAACAAGCAATTTTTCCTGATTAGTCTATAATCAGCGACCGATGCAAAATTGCGCCATATTGATCGGATAGCATTCGGGTCGGCGCTCGGTGCGAGTTGGGTTTCTCTTTGAGTTGGTGCTTTACAAAGCAGCGCCCATTGGAGTAAAATTCCGCACCATTTTGAAAAGGCTGGCGCTTGGCCAGCAGCAAACCGAATTCTATTGAGGTGAGAGGCACATGCCGGTAATTAAAGTACGTGAAAACGAGCCATTTGACGTTGCTCTGCGTCGTTTCAAGCGTTCCTGCGAAAAAGCAGGTGTTTTAGCTGAAGTTCGTCGTCGTGAGTTCTATGAAAAACCGACTACCGAACGTAAACGCGCTAAAGCTTCTGCTGTGAAACGTCACGCGAAGAAACTGGCTCGCGAAAACGCACGCCGCACTCGTCTGTATTAATCCTTCGGGGGTAACCCCGCCGCGTGATTTTTTCTTTTTCAAGAACACGCAGACCGAGTAGTTGCATACGAAGGCCGTGCTTTCCGAAAGGAATGCGCGGCTTGTTCTCGTTTATAGGCAGTCGAACCGGGGCTTATGGCTGGACGAATTCCGCGTGTATTTATCAATGACTTGCTGGCGCGCACCGACATCGTCGATTTGATCGACGCACGGGTGAAGCTCAAGAAGCAAGGCAAAAACTATCACGCGTGCTGCCCGTTCCACCACGAAAAAACGCCTTCATTCACCGTTAACGGGGAAAAACAGTTTTACCACTGTTTTGGTTGTGGTGCACACGGCAACGCCGTCGATTTCCTGATGAATTACGACAGGCTGGAGTTTGTCGAAACCATCGAGGAACTGGCAACCATGCACGGGCTGGAAGTGCCCTACGAGGCAGGTTCAGGGCCAACCCAGATCGAACGCCATCAACGTCAGAGTCTTTATCAACTGATGGAACAGCTCAGCGCGTTCTATCAACAATCAATGCAGCAACCTAACGCTAAGCAGGCGCGTGACTACCTGCAACAACGTGGGTTAAGTGATGAAGTTATCCGCCATTTCGCTATCGGTTTTGCACCCGTTGGTTGGGATAACGCCTTAAAACGGTTTGGCCGTGACGCCGAAAGCCGTGCCGCATTGAACGATGCTGGCATGCTGGTGACTAACGATCAGGGGCGGACCTACGATCGTTTCCGTGAACGCGTGATGTTTCCGATTCGCGATAAACGCGGGCGTGTGATTGCCTTTGGCGGGCGCGTGTTGGGCGAAGGTATGCCAAAATACCTGAACTCGCCGGAAACAGAAGTATTCCATAAAGGCCGTCAATTATACGGCCTGTACGAAGCGCAGCAGAGCCATTCCACCCTACAACGTTTATTAGTCGTGGAAGGGTATATGGACGTGGTGGCGCTGGCGCAATTCGGCATCGATTATGCCGTCGCCTCGCTCGGAACCTCGACAACGGCTGAACATATTCAGCTGCTGTTCCGCGCCACCGATAACGTTGTCTGCTGTTACGACGGCGACCGCGCTGGCCGTGAAGCGGCTTGGCGCGCGCTGGAAACCGCACTGCCCTACCTTAACGATGGGCGACAATTGCGGTTTATGTTTTTGCCCGACGGCGAAGACCCGGACACATTAGTACGTAAAGAGGGCAAAGAGGCTTTCGAACAACGGATGGAGCAGGCGCAGCCGCTTTCCACCTTCCTGTTCGAAACATTAATGCCGCAGGTCGACCTGAGCAGCCCTGATGGGCGCGCTAAACTGAGCACGTTGGCATTACCGCTGATCACCCAAGTACCGGGTGAAACGCTGCGCTTATACCTGCGCCAACAGCTTGGCAGCAAACTGGGTCTGTTGGACGACAGCCAGCTCGACAAACTGATGCCTAAGCAGACGGAAAATACGAATACTTATCAGCCGCCCCAGCTAAAACGCACAACCATGCGTATACTGATAGGACTACTGATACAGAATCCGCATTTAGCCACCCTAGTGCCAGCATTAGATGGGTTAGAGCAAACTAAACAGGCAGGTTTACCGCTGTTTGTCGAGTTAGTGCAAACCTGTTTGTCGCAACCGGGTCTGACTACCGGGCAACTGTTAGAGTTGTATCGCGATAACAAATTTAGCCAACAGCTTGAAACGTTGGCGACATGGAACCATATGATCGTTGAGGATATGGTTGAACAAACATTTCTGGACACGCTGGCTAGCCTGTATGACTCCGTGCTCGAGCAGCGGCTGGAAACGTTGATCGCCCAGGCCAGAACGCACGGCCTGAGCCCAGAAGAGCGAGAAGAAGTGCGCTCTCTCAATCAAGTTTTAGCGAAGAAAAACTGAATTTAGCCAACATTATTCACGTTTCAGGTAGACGGCAACTGAACAAATCCTATGCGTTTACTCAAGTAACTGATTCGGGTAAGAGCAAGCAGCCGCCCCCCTGAGGCGTGAAACATGAAGAATACAACGGCTTAAGTGCCGATAAACGCGAGGGCAAAGCCCTGCAACATGCCGCCATAGTGGGCCGCGGCTATAACCAATACGCCCCAAATGCTATTGTTGGCGGTTTCGCCGACCGACACCAACCCAATACTCTGAAGTGTGGATACCGTCTTATGGAGCAAAACCCGCAGTCACAGCTGAAGCTACTTGTCACCCGTGGTAAGGAGCAAGGCTATCTGACCTATGCTGAGGTCAATGACCATCTGCCGGAAGATATCGTCGACTCCGACCAGATCGAAGACATCATCCAGATGATTAACGACATGGGCATCCAGGTGATGGAAGAAGCACCGGACGCCGATGACCTGCTGCTTGCTGAAAACTCAAACAGCACAGACGAAGATGCAGAAGAAGCCGCAGCGCAAGTTCTGTCTAGCGTAGAATCTGAAATCGGGCGTACCACTGACCCTGTTCGCATGTACATGCGTGAAATGGGTACCGTCGAATTGCTGACGCGTGAGGGCGAAATTGACATCGCCAAACGTATCGAAGATGGTATCAACCAGGTGCAATGCTCGGTTGCTGAATACCCGGAAGCCATTACTTATCTGTTGGAACAATACGATCGGGTTGAAGCGGGCGAGTCTCGCCTGTCCGATCTGATCACCGGTTTCGTCGATCCGAATGCGGAAGAAGAAATTGCCCCTACCGCTACCCATATCGGTTCTGAGTTGTCGACTGAAGAACAAAATGACGACGATGAAGAAGACGATGATGACGACGCTGAAGACGATAACAGCATCGATCCGGAGCTGGCGCGCCAGAAGTTCACCGACTTGCGCGAGCAGTATGAAGCCACGCGTCAGGTGATCAAAGCCAACGGCCGCAGCCATGCCAAAGCCGCAGAAGAAATTCTGAAGCTGTCCGACGTGTTCAAACAGTTCCGCCTGGTGCCTAAGCAGTTCGACTTCTTGGTCAACAGCATGCGTACCATGATGGATCGCGTCCGTACGCAGGAACGCATCATCATGAAGCTGTGTGTTGAACAGTGCAAAATGCCGAAGAAAAACTTCGTCACGTTGTTCGCTGGCAACGAAACCAGCAACACATGGTTTGAAGCGGCATTAGCAATGGCTAAACCGTGGTCTGAAAAACTGAAAGACGTTGCCGAAGACGTTCAACGCAGCCTGCAGAAACTGCGCCAGATCGAAGAAGAAACCGGCCTGACCATTGAGCAAGTCAAAGATATCAACCGTCGTATGTCGATCGGTGAAGCGAAAGCCCGCCGTGCGAAGAAAGAGATGGTTGAAGCAAACTTGCGTCTGGTTATTTCTATCGCCAAGAAATACACCAACCGTGGCCTGCAATTCTTGGATCTGATCCAGGAAGGTAACATCGGTCTGATGAAGGCTGTTGATAAGTTCGAATACCGTCGTGGTTATAAGTTCTCCACCTATGCAACCTGGTGGATCCGTCAGGCGATCACCCGTTCTATCGCCGATCAGGCGCGTACCATCCGTATCCCGGTGCATATGATTGAGACTATCAACAAACTCAACCGTATTTCGCGCCAGATGCTGCAAGAAATGGGTCGCGAGCCAACGCCGGAAGAACTGGCTGAACGCATGCTGATGCCAGAAGACAAGATCCGCAAAGTGCTGAAGATCGCCAAAGAACCAATCTCCATGGAAACCCCTATCGGTGATGATGAAGATTCGCATCTGGGTGATTTCATCGAGGATACCACCCTCGAGCTGCCGCTGGATTCCGCGACCTCCGAAAGCCTGCGCTCTGCGACGCACGACGTGCTGGCTGGCCTGACGGCGCGTGAAGCGAAAGTACTGCGTATGCGTTTCGGTATCGATATGAACACCGATCATACGTTGGAAGAAGTGGGTAAACAGTTCGACGTAACCCGCGAGCGTATTCGTCAGATCGAAGCGAAAGCCTTGCGCAAACTGCGCCACCCTAGCCGTTCAGAAGTGCTGCGTAGCTTCCTGGATGACTAAGGTCGAAGGTTAAACATAGAGTGTGAAATAGCCCCGGCATTGCCCGGGGCTATTTTTTTATAACGTACATACTGGCCTTGATAATGAGTCAGTTATACCCTTCATACTTCAAGTTGCTTGGGTGTTGGCTTCCTTCCTTTCCCTAGTCACAGCGTCGACTATGCTCCAAAGGACTCAGTCAGTTGCCGCCTACAAGCAACTCGAATTATCTTGGGTATATCCATTATATTGCTCACGCTTTACTGTAATGTCACCGGTATCCATTTAGGATTATCAGGCAGAGGAATAAGTCCACTGCTTGCACCGTTAATACCAAACACCCCTGAATTTTGATGATCGACAGCAAAGTAGACATAGAAAGTTTCAGCAAAACTGAGCATTTCTTCTGTATTATCCGCTGATTCACAGGCATCAATATACACATTACCCACATAGTCCGGTGGAAACTTACTCGCTAGGCTTTGATAAAGCGTATTACCATTAATATAAAAGTCTCGATTGGTATCTCCATCACCGATTACCGGCAAACCATTATCCCCAAGAAATGCGCCATGGGCAATAATGAAGAGATTTTCGTCTGCTTTAAGCATCGGCAAGTCATCATGAAATACCTGGTAACGTTGACCATAAACCAACGGATACTTGAGAATAGATCGGTTAGCTACGGATATTAAATTACTATCATCTGTACATACGACAAGTATCATATTAATTCTCCTGCTGAATTAAACTATCTAAGCCAACCCATATAAACATCATACTATTAATGATATAGGCTGATCTTAAAGTCAGTATTTTAAATAACGCTTTTTACCGACCATGTATTATCCATCAATAACTCCACTTCAAGTTCATACACATTTGGAGGGAAGTCTAATTGCTGTTGATTGGTAATTTCACTGATATCCAAAACCTGTCCAGAGGTATAATTACCAAACGCAATCCAATACGTCGGGTGCGGCGTGAAATTTAGGTTCAGGTTGGGCTGGGCTTGTACAACAAAAGTACCTGCCCCTGACATGCCGATCCCCACCGATGCAATATCAAGAGGAAGGCTACTATCATGTGTAATATAGAGTGTTCCATCGCGATTACCTTTGCCAAGGTTATCAAACTTGAACGCCCCCTTTTCATACTTCAATGTGACCTGGTTTTTGTTAACGAGATCGGCCGGTAGCACCTGCGAAGCATCAAAATTGACGCCCGGTAACAATACCCCTGTCTCATCCCATACGTAGCTATAATCGATATTCCAATCAAACTGCACGTTGGTATTAGGATGTGCAGCCTTTGAGAACCAAGCTAACGACATAATATTAGGATCGTCAATATCGGGTAACGTCTGATAGATACAAGCTTTGCCATAATTTGAAGAGTGATTCTTAAAATTAACTTTATACTTAGTCATGGTGATCTCCTAATTTACAATTGATAGTTAACACTATTTACGACCTTCCTTTTTAAACAGAAACATCACGCTTAGCTTTAATTAAACGTATGTTTCTCATTGTGACCCCAAACGTTTTAGTTAAAAACATTGTGGGCACATCCTCTTTCATTGCCAACTGCATGGCAGCACGGCGTATTGCCATAAACACCCCCCATGCAGAGGGCAATTCTAAATAACCCGACACGTCAGATTTTTTATATAATCGTTGATAGCTGTGTTCCGTCATGGATATATTATATATTTTATAAAACTCTTTCCTCTCCGGTGGCATATGTATCTTTCGACCACCAAAGCAATACACCAAATTAAATAAATCTGAAAACCCACTTTGAGCTGCTATTTCAGAAGCGACCCACGGCATTGCCGAAAGGATATTCACTCGATATTTTTCACAAAATTCGATAAGTTTGCTCTCCCTTTCAGAATGCCTGACTGGAAGCCCTGAAAATAACTCTTCCCACTCATCCATGCATTGATGTTGTTCCTTTAATTCACCCATCATTACCCCCAAATTATTTTTGAATTTGTGGAACAACCACCTCGAAGGAGATGATGGAATAAGTTTTAGCGTAGTTAGAATATTTCACACGGGGGAAGTATTCCCCGAAGGGAATTTGTGAGCGAGTTAAATATAAATTTATCCGGATAGTAACAGAGCAAATTATTAGGTGAGATAAAATTGGATATTATTTAATAACACACCATATAATACTGACTGAATCACTTTAAACTATCAAACAGCCGCATTTCTCAAGCCATTGGCAAGCTGACGATAACTTTCTGTCAACTGTTCCAACGTTGCACGGTTAAGACCGCTAGGGTTTGGCAATAGCCAAACCTCAGTATCGCCGATAGTCATAGGCTGACGCCCCCAACTCACCTTTCGGATGCCAAATGCATCGCTGAAGGCCTGTTTACCCAGAATCGCCAATGCGCGCGGTTGGTAATGCAGGATTTTCTCTTTTAATACCTCACCACCGTGGCGCAGCTCGTCGCGCGCTAATTCACTGGCCGCCACGGTTGGCCGTGCCACCAATGCCGTAATACCGCAGCCATACTCTTGCAACCGTTGCCACTGCGCCGGTGCCAGCTGAGAGGCGGTAAACCCCGCCTGATGAAGCACTTTCCAAAAGCGATTACTGCCGTTAGCAAACGGATAGCCCTGATGGGCGGAGGCAAGACCCGGATTAATGCCGCAAAATACCACCTGCAGATTGGGTAACAAGAGTTCCATCATCGCTGAGCGTCCATTTAAGAGATTTATACAGGTTATCGTAAAATCTGTGAGTAATTACAACAAGCTATAAGTGTTTATAAAAACGCCAATCAGCCAACTAGCTGTAGACCTGAGCCGTCTGGTTACCGTATAATCTCGCCCGTCAGGCCCCTTAGCTCAGTTGGTTAGAGCACGCGACTCATAATCGCTTGGTCACTGGTTCAAGTCCAGTAGGGGCCACCAAATAAAAAAAGGCGTCATATGAGAAATCATCTGACGCCTTTTTCGTTTTATACGAATCGGGTCAGATAATGCATCGCCTCAATGCCCTCGCCATCTCACCGTGTCTTTACCTGAAAAAAAGAGCGCTTGGACTTCTCTGGGATACCTCAGAGCGGTAACTTTCGCATTATCTCACCAACTCAAAGGGTATGATTGTGGCTCTGAGTTGTGAATTAACTTTCAGCCGCGATCCTTAAAAACATAAGGCATAGTGCATGACCATTTTATCCATTCGTGAAAATCCGCATCTGCTCGCAGCAGCCATCAATTATTTTCAACAAAAATGGGCATCAGAAGAGACCATGATGCTTTACCACGATGCGATTACACGGGCGATCGGTGCGGAAAACCCTTTACCACAATGGTATTTACTGTTCGAAAATCAGCAAATCATCGGCTGTGCCGGATTAATAACCAATGATTTCATCAGTCGGGTGGAGCTTTATCCGTGGTTATGTGCGCTGTTTATTGAAGAAACACACCGTGGACAAGGGAAAGCCAAACAGTTGATCCAACATGTGGCACAGCATGCGAAACAGCTCGGGTTCAATAAATTGCACCTTTGTACCGATTTGGAAGGATTTTACGAACAGTCAAACTTCCTTTTCGATGGCATCGGCTATCATCCATGGGGAGAGTCATCCCGAGTCTATACTTTACCGTTATAATCAGGGCTCAACTGAGCCGCGTGCTCGTCTCTATCATCAATCTCAAACCATTTGTTGAGATGACGGTTTTGATTCATAAGTAATGCGCTATCGCATAAAAATCGGCGGCCACGACGCCGCCGTTCTCTATACAGAGAAAACACATCACCTGAGGGAGTCCGTTACCAACCTGCGGGCAAATAGCCTAACAGTGACGCAATCGCGTATACGGCGCTGGATAGATACAACAGCACAATGACAATTTGCAAAAGCGGATGAGTAATCCAGTTACACTGCCAGCGCGGCGTCATATCGCCGTGTTTACGTGCACCGCGTAGGATTAACATCGGCATAATCGACAGAATAACCCCACTGAATACGCCAGCGAAATACAGCGCGTTAACGAAGGAAACAAACCCGCTGTAAGCCAGTACAAACGGCGGCACCACCACCAGCAGCAGCACGCCAAAGCGGCGCAGCGGTTGTTCATCATTACCCAGACGGAATTTGTCGAAGATATTGGTCAAAAAGCTGCCGCCCAGCCCCCAATATGAGGTCAACATGGCACACAGCGCGAAGATATTCGCGGAGAAGAACGCCCACTGCCCTAACGCTTGCCCCCAAGAAATGGTCGCTACGTCAGTAATACCGTCCAATCCGCTGAGTACAATCACCGACAACGGCACCACCGCCAGTAACACAAACGTGGTCACCATGCCGACAATAATGGCCTTGGGCAGCATTTCCGGCTTGTCCGAAAAACCACGCGCCATTTCGGGCACGATGTATTGTGCAGAGAAGCAAAACACCACCACGTTGAATACCGGCACCATAAAACGCCAGTTGCCATCGAGCAGATTCCGCATTTGCGTGGTGTCTTTCAGCAACGTGGCCATCACCAATACGCTGAGCATCACCACCATCCCGATACTGATAAACTTTTCCCCACGGCCAATGGCTTTCAGCCCCAGATACAGCACACCTGCCGCCGGGATGAAGAACAACACACTACCGAGCGCCGGGGAAATACCCAATAACGAGTGCAACAGTTTACCACTGCCCGTCATATAAGCGGTTAGCGCGCCAACACTGTTAACGCATACCGATGCAAACATCAGCCAGGCCCCCAAACCGCCGACATAGCGTTTCGCCAGGCCACTTAATTGTAGATGTGCGCGGGTACGTAAGGTCGATTCGGCGACGTACAACATGGTGATGGTGGTCAAACACCCCACTAAAACCAACCAGAACAGCAACGGTAGAAAACCGGCCTTGCTCGAGGCATAGGCGATGGACAGTACGCCCGCGCCGATGTTGGTGCCGACGATCATCGCCACCCCTTCAAGAAAACTCAGTGATTTGGCGGGTGCAGGTGCCCGCTCCCCGGCGGTAAGCGCCGAGGACAACGTGATGTTATCAGAAGACATAAATGATCCTTTGTAACCCGGTGACCTTCGCCACCGGACGGGGTGATTATCCCGGTGGTTAACTGCTCACATCGATACACAGGTATTTCAGCTCCAGATATTCCTCAATGCCGTAGCGCGATCCTTCACGTCCGAGCCCTGACTGCTTCACGCCACCGAATGGCGCCACTTCGTTAGAAATCAAGCCGGTGTTAATGCCGACCATGCCGTACTCCAATGCCTCCGGCACTCGCCACTGGCGCGCTGCGCTTTGGGTAAAGAGGTAGGCCGCCAGACCGAATTCCGTCTCGTTCGCCATCGCGATCGCTTCATCTTCATCCTGAAAACGGAACAGCGGCGCAACCGGGCCGAAGGTTTCTTCTTTGGCGAAACGCATTTGCGGCGTCACCTCCGTCACTACGGTGGGTTGATAGAAGGTTCGACCGAGCGCATGCGGTTGGCCGCCGATAGCCACCTGCGCCCCTTTGCTCAGCGCATCATCAATATGGCTTTGTACTTTTTCCACCGCCGCTTGGTCGATCAACGGCCCTTGTGTGGTGCCTTCTGCCATACCGTCACCGACCTGTAGCTGCGCTACCGCCGCCACCAGCTTATCGACCAGCCGATCGTAAATGCCTGCCTGCACGTAAATACGGTTGGCGCATACGCAAGTTTGACCACTGTTGCGGAATTTCGAAGCCATGATGCCCGCCACCGCCGTATCAAGATTGGCGTCGTCGAATACCATCAGCGGCGCGTTACCGCCCAACTCCAATGAGAGCTTTTTAATCGTCGGCGCGCACTGCGCCATCAAAATACGCCCCACCTCTGTCGAACCCGTGAAGCTTAGCTTGCGGACTATCGGGCTATCACACAGAACCTTGCCAACCTGCGCCGCATCGCCAGTGACAATCTGCAATACGCCCGCCGGAATGCCCGCATCCTGTGCCAGTTTCCCCAGTGCCAACGCCGTCAACGGCGTTTGCTCTGCCGGTTTCACGATAATGGTGCAGCCTGCCGCCAAGGCTGGAGCCACTTTGCGGGTAATCATCGCCGCCGGGAAATTCCACGGCGTAATCGCCGCGCATACCCCAATCGGCTGCTTGAGCACCACTAACCGTTGTGAGGTCTGCGGTGCCTGTAATACCGCCCCGTCAACCCGTTTGGCCTCTTCGGCAAACCAGGTAATAAAGGACGCAGCATATGCCACTTCACCGCGCGCTTCCGCCAGCGATTTACCTTGCTCGGCGGTCATCAACTGAGCCAAATCCTCTTGCGCCGCCAAGATACGGTCGGCCCAAGCCAGTAAGAGCGTCGAGCGCTGTTTCGCCGTCAGTTGCTTCCACGCTTGCTGCGCCCGTTGCGCGGCTTCGATGGCTTTTTGTGTTTCCGCTTCGCCAATCTGCGGCGTCGATGCCAGCTCATCACCGGTTGCCGGATTGATTACCGCATTTCGTTTACCGCTCGCTGCATCACACCATTCGCCATTAATCAGGCACTGATTGCGCAGCAGTTCAGGGTTAGTGAGTTTCATGACCTTTATTCCTTATTCCACCAATGCGCGGGAAAGAATGCTTAACGCGTCATTAAACTGATCGTCTGGAATGGTCAGCGGATACAAGAAGCGGATCACGTTACCGTTTACCCCGCAACTCAGCAGCAGTAAGCCCGCTTGTAAGGCTTTTTGTTGTACCTGACGGGTAAAGTCCGGCGACGGTTTACCCGTCAGTGGATCATTGAATTCCACCGCAACCATCGAACCTTGCGCACGAATGTCGGCGATCGCCGGGCAGCTTTCGCGCGCCCCTTGTAAAACTTCAACCAAGTGCTGCCCTAAACGTTGGGCGCGCTGGCACAACTGTTCTTCTTCAATCACATCCATCACCGCATGTGCAGCAGCAACGGCCAACGGGTTACCCGCGTAGGTGCCACCCAGCCCGCCGGGAGCGGGCGCATCCATAACATCAGCACGACCGGCGACCGCAGACAATGGCATCCCCCCCGCCAGGCTTTTCGCCATGGTGATCAGATCGGGCTTAACCGAGTAATGCTCCATCGCAAACAGTTTGCCGGTACGCGCAAAGCCGGTCTGCACTTCATCGGCAATCAGCAGAATACCTTGCTCATCACAGAGCGCGCGTAACGCCTGCATAAACGCCGGGGGCGCAACGTTGAAGCCGCCCTCGCCCTGCACGGGTTCCAGCACAATGGCAGCCACCTGTTTCACATCAATATCCGCTTTGAAAATACGTTCGAGGCTGGTCATCGCATCTTCGGTGGTGACGCCATATAACGCATTGGGATACTGGCCGTGGAACACGGAACCGGGGAAGGGACCAAACCCGAGTTTGTAGGGAGCCACTTTGCCGGTTAACGCCATGGTCATATAGGTACGGCCATGGAAACCGCCGCCAAAGGTAATTACGCCGGGCCTGCCGGTATACGCTCGGGCAATTTTCACTGCGTTCTCTACCGCTTCAGCACCCGTGGTAAAGAACGCGGTTTTACATGGCCCCTCAATCGGGGCTCGTTGGTTGATACGTTCTGCCAGAGAAACATAACTTTCATAAGGCACGATTTGATAGGCGGTGTGGGTAAACGCTTGCAACTGTTTTTCAATCGCGGCGATCACTTTCGGGTGACGGTGACCGGTGTTCAACACCGCAATGCCAGCGGCAAAATCGATCACGCGGTTGCCCTCGACATCCCATAGCGTGGCATTTTCTGCACGCTCGGCGTAAAAATCGCACATGACTCCCACGCCACGCGGGGTGGCATTTTGACGACGTTGATTCAGTTCTGCGTTTTTCATGATGTTCTCTCCGGTCAGTACCCGTTAAACTTTTCATTCACACTAATGAAACAATGACGTTTATTTACACAGGATGTGGCTCTATAATCGAGTGCCAGTTACGATTAATTAAGGGATCCAATTGCGCTCTTTGTGTGGCGATCTATTATTGCAGCGCCTCGGCGAACAACCTGATGAAAAGCTGCATAAGCGGCTATATCGAGCCATCCGCATCAGCATTTTGGATGGCAGTTTGCCGCCGTCCAGCCGTTTACCGGCCTCGCGTGATTTAGCGCAGGAACTTGGCCTGTCTCGCAACACGGTTTTAACGGTTTATGAACAACTACTGGCAGAAGGCTATGTTCTGTCACGCCGAGGAAGTGGAACATTCGTCGCTGAAACGGTGCCGGATAGTTGTTTATCCACCGGGAGCACGCCAATCCACAGTGACAATGCAGAACGCCCTATTACGCTCTCGGAGCGTGGGGAAACGCTGCTGCAACATGCCAGCGCCAGCCCCAAACAGTGGGGTGCCTTTATTCCCGGCGTGCCAGACGTCAACGCTTTCCCACATCAGCTATTCAGCAAAATTCAGGCGCGTATTAGCCGCCGCCCAACACCACAGCGGCTGACCTACAGCAATCAGGGCGGTAGCCCGGAGTTACAACATGCGTTGGTCGATTATCTGCGTGTCGCACGTTCGGTGCGTTGCTCGCCGGAACAAATCCTGATAACCGAAGGCATTCATCAAGCTATCGATCTGGTAACTCGCATGCTGTGTAATCCGCGTGATGAGGTATGGATTGAGGAGCCGGGTTACTGGGGGATCCGCAATATTCTGCGTATGAATGATTTGGATATACGTCCGCAGGTGGTGGATGAAGCAGGCATGGTGCCTCCCGAACGGGTTAAAGGCGCGCCAAAGCTGATTTTCGTCACGCCATCGCATCAATATCCATTGGGTTCAGTGATGAGCCTGGCACGTCGCCAACGTTTGCTGGCGATCGCGCGGCACGCAGGCGGCTGGATTGTTGAGGATGATTACGACAGTGAGTTCCGCTTCTCTGGTCAGCCGATCCCGGCCTTACAGGGGCTGGAAGCGGATGCGCCGGTGATCTACATCGGCACCTTTAGCAAAACGCTGTATCCAGCTCTGCGCCTTGGCTACGTTGTGTTACCGAAACCGTTGGTTGGCGCGCTGAAAACCGCTCACGCTGAGCTGTATCGGGGGGGCCATCTGTTGATTCAAACCGCTCTGGCGCAGTTTATACAGGAAGGCCATTACAGCGCGCATATTCGCCGTATGCGATTACTGTATGCCAAACGCCGCGCCTTTCTTAGCGCGCTGATCGAGCAGCATGTTGGCAAACAGGCACTGAGTGAGTTCAACAACAACGCCGGTCTGCACCTGATCCTCAACCTGCCCGACAGCGCCGACGACGTCGCGATTGCCGCGGCCGCCAGCGAACGCGGCGTATTAGTGCGGCCGCTTTCGCGCTATTACATGCTCCCCAACCACCGACGCGGCTTACTGATGGGCTTCGCCTGCGTGCCGGAGGCGCTGATGGCTGAAGCCTTCAACCTGTTATTAACGTGCCTGTTAGAGCATAAGGCATTGCCACCCGCTCTCCCCGCACAGCAGCCGGTGGGTTAACCCTAGCGCCTGCAGAAAGGCTTCATCGTGGGAAACCACCAGCAATGCGCCGGAATAAGCCTTCAGTGCTGCCTCAATCGCCTGTAACGACACCAAATCCACATGGTTGGTTGGCTCGTCTAACACCAACAATTGCGCTAGTTCTCTGCGCCAAAGCGCACAGGCCAGCGCGGCTTTCAGACGTTCACCGCCGCTTAGCATCCCCAATGGCAAGTGCAACCGATCTGCCCCTAACTGTAACTGCGCCAACCGGGTACGCAGTTCACCTGCCGTGAGCGGCGAATCTTCCAGCATCAAATAATCCATCACCGAACGTGACAGATCGTAGCGATCGAGGTTTTGATCGAGATAGGCAACACTCACCGAAAGTTGGCATCGACCGGCCAACGGCGCAAGCTGACCAATAATCACTTTGAGCAATGTCGATTTGCCACAGCCGTTTGGCCCACCGAGCGCCACGCGTGCTGGCCCGACTAATCGCCAGTTCAACGGCGGCAGCTCGACAAACGGTAGCTTTACCTGATCCAACATCAGCACCTGTTTACCCGTCGAGACGGTACTCTCTGGCAGGGTAAACAGGATCGGGGGATTGTCTTCTACCTGCTGACGTGCTTCATACACCGCACGATCATGCGACTGTTTTTGCTCCTGATGCTGCTTGCGAAACGTCCCGATTCTCTCTTTTGCCGCACTTTTATAAGCCACCCGTTCAAAAGAGGCGATATTACGTTCATCGACACCACGCAGGGTTTTTGCTGAACGCCGCTGACTGATGTCATGTTCTTTTATTAACCGCGCCCGCGCACTTTTACGCTCCCGTGTGGCATGCTTTAATGCGTTATGTGCCGCCTGCTGTTCGCGTTCACGCTGTTGGCAGTAATCCTGATAATTGCCGCTATAACTGCGTAATCCACCTGAGGTCATTTCCACCACACGTTGCATGCGCATCAACAATTGCCGATCGTGGCTGGCGACCAGCAATCCGCCACGCCACGCATCCAGTTGCTGATAAAGCCATTTACGCCCCTGTGCATCCAAATGATTGCTCGGCTCGTCCAACAATAGGAAGTCAGCGTCAGATATAAACGCCGCGCACAATGCAGCACACATGCGTTCGCCTCCGCTCAGCGTGTCAACGGATCGTTGTAAGTCAAAAATGGGCAACCCTGCGGCAACAAACGCGGCGTTCAAGCGCGCTAACCGATCCCAGTTACCTTCCAGCAGCTCCACATCTCCCACTTGCATCTCACCGCGCTGCACACGCGCCAATGCATCAACTATCTGGTCATAACCAAGCCATGCCGCTAGGGTAACGTCTATTGGATTGTGGTTATGCTGCGCGACACTGACGATGGTACCGTTCGTCTCAACGTGTCCCGCACTGGGGGCATCGTCATTTGCCAGCAAACGTAATAAGCGGCTTTTACCGACGCCATTACGACCGACCAATGCACAGTGTCGTCGATCAAAACTTAGATTTAGTGGGCCAAACAGCGTTTCGCCGTTAGCAAACTGACAGGTCAGTTGATGTAATACCAAAGGGGATGGCGAAAAATGAGTCATAAGCACTCCTGAATAAAATCAAAATATCCCCACCCGGCAGCAATAAGCTTGGTGGGACGCGATTTAACAGGTGTGTTTGTTCATTTTCAGTCAGGACTCCAACAAGAAGGTAAGCTGTATATAGCAAGTGAATACTAACTCAGCAATGAGTCAGGATGCAAACCGCACGCCGGTTTTATGATGTACTTCACATTCAGCACAACGCTGATTTCAAACTCATCGAACAACGGCTAGATTTATCTCATCCGACCACTTAATGGATCAGACTGCAACCCTCAGATGCATGGCCTGCGGCTTGCGGTATTTGGTACCCCACAGTGAACATAACAATAACGATGGGTCGATGATTGTCGCCCACTGGAGACTGCAATGAGCGCCTACCCACACCTGCTGACACCGCTGGATCTTGGCTTCACCACCCTGAAAAATCGGGTGTTGATGGGATCGATGCATACCGGCTTGGAAGAACTGCCCGACGGGCCGCAAAGAATGGCGGCTTTCTATGCCGAGCGTGCCGCCGCTGGCGTCGCGCTGATCGTCACCGGTGGCATCGCACCCAATGAAAAAGGTGTGGTCTATCGCGGTGCTTCGGTGTTCAATCAACCGCAGCAGGTGGCACATCATCGCATCGTGACTGAGGCAGTCCATCAGGCCGGTGGGAAAATTGCATTACAAATACTGCACGCCGGGCGTTATAGCTACCAACCTCAGCCCGTCGCCCCTTCTGCATTGCAAGCCCCGATCAACCCTTTTGCACCTGCCGCCCTCACCCATCAGCAGATTGAACAAACCATTGCTGATTTTGCCCACTGTGCCGCATTGGCGCAGCAAGCGGGGTACGATGGTGTCGAAGTGATGGGTTCCGAAGGTTATTTAATCAACCAATTTCTGGTCGCCCGCACGAATCAGCGCGATGACCAATGGGGCGGCAGCGTTGAAAATCGCATGCGCTTTGCGGTTGAGATTGTGCGTGCCGTGCGCCAAGCGGTAGGGCAAGAGTTCATTGTGATCTATCGCCTGTCGATGCTCGATCTGGTCGAAGAGGGCTCCAGTTGGCAAGAGATCGAACAACTGGCCATGGCGATCGAACAGGCGGGTGCCACACTGATCAACACCGGCATCGGCTGGCACGAGGCCCGTATCCCGACCATCGCCACGCTGGTGCCGCGCGCGGGCTTCAGTTGGGTCACCCGTAAACTGATGGGCAAGGTGAAGATTCCGTTGATTACCACCAACCGTATCAACGATCCAACCGTCGCAGAACAGGTGCTGAAAGAAGGCTGTGCCGATATGGTGTCGATGGCACGTCCGTTCCTGGCCGATGCCGAATTCGTCCGTAAAGCTGCCGAAGGGCGCGCCGATGAAATCAATACCTGTATCGGCTGCAACCAAGCCTGTCTGGATCAAATTTTCGAGGGGAAACTGACCTCATGTCTGGTCAACCCGCGCGCCTGCCGTGAAAGCGAAATGCCGCTGACGCCAACGGCGCAACCGAAGCGGCTGGCGGTGGTCGGCGCAGGCCCCGCCGGTTTGGCTTTCGCCACTACCGCCGCCAGTCGCGGCCATCAGGTCACGTTATTTGATGCCGCGCCCGAGATAGGCGGCCAATTCAACATCGCCAAGCGCATTCCCGGCAAAGAAGAGTTTCATGAAACGCTACGCTATTTCCGCCGCCAACTGGTGCTGCATGAAGTGACGCTCAAACTCGGTCAACGGATAGAAGCGCAGGATCTCATTGATTTTGATGAGGTGATTTTGGCCTGTGGTATCGTGCCTCGCACCCCGGCGATTCCCGGTATTGATAACGCCAAGGTGCTGAGCTATCTGGATGTATTACGCGATAAAAAACCGGTCGGCCAGCGGGTGGCAATCATCGGTGCTGGCGGTATTGGTTTTGATACGGCCGAATACCTGAGCCAACACGGCGAGTCCACCAGTTTAGATACGCAGGCATTCAATCGCGAATGGGGCATCGATTCGCAGCTTGAGCAGCGTGGCGGTCTAGCCGCCAGTGGGCCAATCGTGCCGTCTCTGCCAAAACAAATTTTCCTGCTGCAACGTAAAACCAGCAAAGTGGGAGACGGACTGGGCAAAACCACCGGTTGGATCCACCGTACCAGTCTGGCGAAGCGCGGGGTAACCATGTTGAATAGCGTAAATTATCAAAAAATTGATGATGAAGGCTTGCACATCGAACGCGCCGAGCAGGCCAGTTGCCTACAAGTGGACACCATTGTGATCTGTGCCGGGCAAGAACCACGCCGCGAATTGCAACAGCCGCTGTTAGCATTGGGGAAAACCGTGCATTTGATCGGGGGAGCCGATGTCGCCGCAGAGCTGGACGCACGCCGGGCAATTGACCAAGGTACGCGGCTGGCGATGGCCGTGTAACAAGACACATCCCGCTTCGGCACTGATGTAAAAAACGGTGGGTTGGCCCATGCTAGGTAAATAAGGCGCGTGATAGGGGAAGCAGCGAGCACTGCTGCCCCTTTCGTTTGTGCATTAACGGTTGGGCGGCGAACGCCCTTTAATAATCGCGACGCGCGCCCGTTTTAACCGACTTCAGCACTAAAAACTTCTTATTCGAGGCGACCGTGACGCAGTTGCCAAACAGGCGTTTCAGCTTCTGGTAATAATCCAAATGACGGTTGCCGACGATACGCAATTCACCGCCTACTTTAAGGCAACGCTTGGCATCCAGGAACATCTGCCAGGCCGTTTCGTCGGTAATCGCATGTTGCTGGTGGAACGGAGGATTACACAGTACCGCCTGCGCACTCCCGCCATCCATACCTGCCAGCGAGTTATTCACTACAAACTGACAACGCGCCATATCGTCCGGCAGGTTATGTTTCACGTTCAGTTCGCTGGACGCCACCGCCATATAAGATTCATCAACGAAGGTAACCTGCGCCTCGGGGTTTTGCACCAACGCCGTCAAACCCACCACACCGTTACCACAACCCAGATCGATAATTTCACCGCTCAGATCGCTTGGCAAATTCGCGAGGAACAGGCGTGCGCCGATATCCAGATTGCTACGCGAAAATACGTTCGCGTGGTTGCGGATCAGCATATCCGTTCCTTCCAGCAGCCAATCGGTGGTTACCGGCGCTTCCGCTGGCAGGGTGTCCGCCACCTCACTGTAGATCAAGCGCGCTTTTTTCCACGCCAGGCTGGTACGCGTTGGGCCAAGCACGCGTTCAAACAATTGCAGCGTTGAGGTATGAATATCGCGTACCTTGGCACCGCCAATAATGACGGTATCCGCTGCCACTACCTTGCGTAGCGCACGCAGTTGCTGTTCCAGCAGCGCCAACGCCTTCGGTACTTTGATCAGCACCAATGCAGGGGATTCAGGCAGCGCATCCAGACTGCCGAGCAGCGTCACCGCGTCTGCATCCAAGCCGTTCAGTTCCAGATTATGGCGCGTGGCCAACTGGCTCATGTAAGAATCGCTAACGCTGTACGGACGGTGCGCGTGCAGCGCGCAGGCCAACGTGCCAAAATTATCGTTGAAGATAATCACCGGACGGCCGCCAAAGTCTGATTGCTCAATGTGTTGCAGCAGATATTCGTCCGCCGCCTCCCACGCCTGCAAGGGTGTGGTTGTTTCTTGATGGGGATAACGCTCCAGCTCAAGTTGCTGTGTTCCCAGATCGAGTTGGCTCATTGCCCCTCCTGACCGTTAAAATTTGGGCTGTTTATCCCCTAAAAACGCCCGTCAGTAAAATGTTTTTTGGTATTAATTGCCCTTTGCGGGATTTGCGCGAAAAAACCGCCTACAATGGACGGCCAGACAGCCAATCGTGAAGACCCGCTCCATGCCTGAACTCGCTTACCTGCAAGGTTATCCTGAACACCTGCAAACCCAGGTACAACAGTTGATCCACCAGCAACGGCTGGGCGATGTGCTGTTGCAACGCTATCCGCATCTCCATGATTACACCACGGATAAGGCGCTGTATCAGTTTACGCTCGATCTGAAGAATCAGTATTTGCGCAATGCGCAACCGGTCAGCAAAGTGGCTTATGACGGCAAAATCCATGTGATGAAGCATGCGCTCGGTCTGCATACCGCTATCTCACGCGTGCAGGGCGGCAAACTGAAAGCCAAAGCGGAAATCCGCGTCGCCACCGTGTTTAAGACCGCGCCGGAAGCCTTCTTACGCATGATCGTCGTGCATGAATTAGCGCACTTAAAAGAAAAGGATCACAATAAGGCGTTCTATCATCTGTGCTGCCACATGGAGCCAAACTATCATCAACTGGAGTTTGATACCCGCCTCTATCTGACGTACCTCTCATTATTTGGTGCGCTCTATAGCTAACGGTGAGATTCCACCAATGGCATGCTAATCTGCCGGTTTGGGGTTAAGAACTGGGGTTAACTATGATTCGCTTTGCTGTTGTTGGCACCAACTGGATTACTGAGCGCTTTATCGATGCCGCTCACACGAGCGGCAAAATGAAACTCAGCGCGATCTATTCACGCCGTCTGGAGCACGCCAAAGCCTTTGGCAGCAACTATCAGATAGAGCAATGTTTCGATTCCCTTGATGCATTGGCGCAATCCGACATGATTGATGCGGTATATATTGCCAGCCCAAACGCCCTGCATTGCCAACAATCATTGCTGTTCCTGCGCCACAAAAAGCATGTTATCTGCGAAAAACCGTTGGCGTCGAACTTAAAAGAAGTCGAACAATTGCTGGCTTGCGCGCGTGAAAACCAGGTTGTGTTGTTTGAAGCCTTTAAGAGCGCGCATCTGCCAAACTTTATAACCTTGCAACACGCCTTGCCGAATATTGGCAAACTGCGTAAGGCATTAATCAATTACTGCCAATATTCCTCCCGCTATCCACGTTATTTAGCCGGTGAAAATCCGAACACGTTTAATCCTCAGTTCTCCAACGGTTCGATCATGGATATCGGCTATTACTGTCTGGCGAGTGCGGTAGCGCTATTCGGGGCACCCAAATCAGCGATCGCCAGCGCCACATTACTGGACAGCGGCGTAGACGCACATGGCACCGTCTGCCTGAACTACGGCGATTTTGACGTCATCCTCAGTCATTCGAAAATCAGTAACTCAGAAATCCCCAGTGAGATCCAAGGTGAAGACGGCTCGCTAATTATCGATAAAATTTCTGAATGCCAAGGCATCGCCCTCACACCACGCGGCGGTAACCGCCAAGATCTGAGCCAGATACAGCATAGCAATACGATGTTGTATGAAGCCAAAGCGTTTGCCAGCCTGATTGAAAAACAACAGGTTGAGCATCCAGGATTAGAAAACTCGCGAATCGTGGCTAGCTTGCTCACCGAAATCCGCCGTCAAACCGGCGTTATCTTCCCGGCGGACGGCGTCTGAAATGAAACCACTCTTATTAATGCAAACCGGTGACGCGCCAAAAACCGTTCAACAAGTACATGCCAATTTTGATCACATGTTCCTGCAACAGGGGCATATCGCCCCCGAGCGGGTGCAGATTGTACATCTCCTCTCAGGGGAGCAACCGTTGCCACCAGAATCTTACTGCGGCGTGGTGATCACCGGTTCACCAGCCATGGTTACCGAGCGGTTGCCATGGAGCGAACACGCCGCAGAATGGCTGCGACAGGCCATGCGCATCCGTCTGCCTTTGTTCGGCGTTTGCTACGGCCACCAACTAGTCGCCTATGCGCTTGGTGGCGACGTGGGTTATCACCCTCAGGGGATGGAAGCCGGCACGCTAGAAATTGAACTGCTGCCCGCAGGCGCTAACGACCGGCGGCTGATGCTGTTGCCACCACGCTTCAAAGCAAATCTGATCCATGCCCAAAGCGTCTTGACGCCTCCATCCGGTGCCAAAGTGCTGGCGCGCTCCGCACAGGATGCCTATCAAATCCTAAGCTACGGCGATAATGCACTGACCACGCAGTTCCACCCGGAATTTAACGGCGCAATCATGCATCATTATTTGGACTGGTTGGCCGAGTTGAACCCGGAACGGCAGGCAGAATATTTTAATAAACAACAACACGTTAGCGACACTCCTTTCAGCCAACGACTGTTGCAAGGCTTTGTTGTCAGCCTTGGCGCACAGCAAGCATTAGCTGGCTAAGGTTTTAAAAAGTTGACCGCCGACACATTTTGCATTACTTTTCGCCAAGCAAAGGGGAGTAACTTTATATACCCAAATAGATTTTAGATGGCAGCCAGGCAGCACACGAAGGATTTTAGCCACAGGGCTCATTCCCTGACTAGAATGACACAGTGCGCCAACACCGCCGCCGTTTAAAATAGAACGGGTATTTGCCGGTCAATCGTCATTACGATGCGTAAGCATCCGGTTACCGGGCAACGTGATGAAAAGGTAAAACACCTTCATTAATGTTGTAAGTGAGACCTTGCCGGAGGGCGAGGTTTGCTTATAGCGTTCATAAGAGCGGCTGGCGTCCTTCCGACGTTGGCCGTTTTTGTTTTTGAAGGATACTCTGATGATAAATACCGTTGGCACACCGTGGTTATGGGGCAGCTTCGCCGCCATCATTATTGTGATGCTCGCCATTGATCTCCTGCTGCAGGGCCGTAAAGGCTCGCATACCATGTCGATGAAACAGGCCGCCTGTTGGTCGCTGGTATGGGTCAGCCTCTCCCTACTGTTCAACTTGGGTTTCTGGTATTACCTGAATGAAACGGCCGGACGCGCCGTGGCCGACACCCAAGCACTCGCCTTTTTGACGGGTTACCTGATCGAAAAAGCCTTGGCAGTAGATAACGTTTTCGTCTGGCTGATGCTGTTCAGCTACTTCGCTGTTCCGGCCAATCTGCAACGCCGTGTACTGATTTATGGTGTGCTCGGCGCCATCGTGTTACGTACCATCATGATTTTTGCCGGCAGTTGGCTGATCACGCAATTCGCGTGGCTGCTTTACGTGTTCGGTGCATTTTTGCTGTTCACTGGCATCAAAATGGCACTGGCAAAAGAAGATGACGCCGCGATTGGCGACAAACCGTTGGTGAAATGGTTACGTAACCACCTGCGCCTGACCGATAACTTGGAAGGTGAGAAGTTCTTCGTGCGCCGCAACGGTTTACTGTTCGCCACGCCGCTGTTGTTGGTCTTGATCTTGGTAGAACTGAGCGATGTGATCTTCGCGGTAGACAGCATTCCGGCGATCTTCGCCGTTACCACCGATCCGTTCATCGTGCTGACCTCTAACCTGTTTGCCATTATGGGCCTGCGCGCCATGTACTTCTTGCTGGCCAACGTAGCGGAACGCTTCTCGATGCTGAAATACGGGCTGTCGGTGATTCTGGTGTTTATCGGCATCAAGATGCTGATTGTCGATTTCTTCCATATTCCCATTGGCATCTCGCTCGGCGTCGTCGCGGGTATACTGGCCCTGACGCTGGCGATCAACGCTTGGGTTAACCGCCGTAACGATCGTTTGTCACACAAAGCACCATAAACAATCGCTGGGCGGCTTGCCGCCCAGCGATTGTTTGGCTATTCCGTCCAAACGCCAAATGTTATTGCGATCACACAAATGTAAACGGGATGTTATCAATAGTTGATCCGCACGCAGAATTTCACTTCTTCCTCTTTCCAACCCCCCACGTTTGCTGAATACTGAGTTGGCAAACATACTTCGTTACAGGTGCGCAAAAGACACCCGGCAATGTTCCTGCCGAGGTTCGGCACCCAGTACGCAACATCATCAGGAAGCGGAAACGCAAAAAGCATCATGCATAAAATACTCAAACGCATTACTCAGGGCAGCCTGGTTAAACAGATACTCGCCGGCCTGGTTGCCGGTATCCTTTTGGCCTTAGTCTTCCCCGCAGCAGCATCGGCCGTTGGCCTGCTTGGCGCACTGTTTGTCGGCGCGTTAAAAGCGGTTGCCCCGTTGTTGGTGCTGGTGCTGGTGATGGCATCCATCGCTAACCATAAGCACGGGCAAAAAACCAATATCCGCCCTATTTTGTTCCTCTATCTGCTGGGCACTTTTGCTGCCGCATTGGTTGCGGTATTACTCAGTTTCGCTTTCCCATCCAATCTGACGTTAGTAACCAGTAACGTTGATATCAATCCGCCTGGCGGCATTGTGGAAGTGTTGAAAGGCCTGCTGATGAGCGTGGTGGCTAACCCATTCCACGCGCTGCTGAACGGGAACTATGTCGGTATTCTGGCTTGGGCGATCGGTCTGGGTTTGGCGCTGCGCCATGCCGCCGACTCGACCAAACTGTTAATCAACGATATGTCGCACGCCGTCACGATGGTGGTACGCGCGGTCATCCGCTGTGCACCGCTGGGCATCTTCGGCTTGGTGGCATCTACGTTAGCGGATACTGGGTTTGATGCGCTGTGGGGTTACGCTCAACTCTTGATGGTGTTGATAGGGAGTATGCTGCTGGTCGCACTGGTGCTCAACCCGCTGATTGTGTTTTGGAAAATCCGTCGCAATCCGTATCCGTTAGTCTTGACTTGCTTGCGGGAAAGCGGCGTAACGGCTTTCTTCACCCGCAGTTCGGCAGCCAATATCCCCGTCAATATGGAATTGTGCAAAAAACTGAATCTCAATGAAGATACCTATTCGGTTTCTATCCCGCTGGGCGCCACCATTAACATGGGAGGGGCTGCAATCACCATCACGGTGCTGACGCTGGCGGCGGTTCATACCTTGGGGATTCCCGTGGATATTCCGACCGCACTGCTGTTGAGCATTGTCGCGGCGGTGTGTGCCTGCGGCGCATCCGGTGTTGCTGGCGGTTCACTGCTGTTGATTCCGCTGGCGTGTAATATGTTTGGTATTCCCAATGACGTGGCGATGCAGGTCGTTGCGGTTGGCTTCATCATTGGGGTACTGCAAGACTCCGCAGAGACCGCACTTAACTCCTCCACTGATGCGCTGTTTACTGCAGCAGCCTGTCAGGCAGACGATCAGCGTCTGGCAGACGAAGATCCATTGAAAATACGTTAAACACACTCAGTGAATAAAGGCGCCGTTTAGGCGCCTTTATTCACCGCAAACGGATCGATACCGCGCAGTTGCAAGCGACGAAACCGGATAATATTAACGCCATTGATTAACAAAAAACCGCGAGCAATGAACGTACAGCTTGGGCACACCAATCAACGTCATAATGGGTCCCGGCACGTCATTAAATAACAATGAAACGGCATGTGACATTAATCACCTCGGCGTATATTCACAATGTCACGCCGGTTTTAAAAATCGCCAGTTCGCGAAAATCATTGAGTTCATTTTTAGCAGCTTTGCCATTGGCAATCTCAACGATTAAGTCGACAAACTCCGTGAGCACCTGCTCCATTGACATTCCGTGGATCAATCGACCGGCGTCAAAGTCGATCCAATGTGGTTTTCTCGCCGCCAGTTCGCTATTAGTCGCTAGCTTCACCGTAGGTACAAAGCCACCGTAAGGTGTGCCACGCCCGGTACTGAAAAGCACCATGTGACACCCGGCTCCCGCCAGCGCACTGGTGGCTACCGCATCATTCCCCGGCGCACTGAGCAGATTCAACCCTGATTGTTGTAATCGTTCGCCATATTTCAACACATCCACAATCTGGCTTTGCCCCGCCTTTTGCGTACAACCAAGAGACTTCTCTTCCAGCGTGGTGATGCCGCCCGCCTTGTTACCCGGCGAGGGGTTTTCGTAGATCGGTTGGTTATGCGCAATGAAATACTGTTTGAACGCATTAATCATGCTGACCGTTTTGTCAAAAGTCTGCCGATCGCGGCAACGGCTCATTAAAATGCGTTCCGCACCAAACATTTCCGGCACTTCAGTCAGTACGCTGGTGCCGCCGTTGGCAATGACGTAATCAGAGAATCGCCCCAGCAACGGGTTAGCCGTGATACCAGACAGGCCATCGGAACCGCCACATTCCAAACCAAACTTCAGTTCGCTGAGTTTACCCGCCACTCGACGATCGCGACACATCGTCTGATACAGCGCATGCAAATGCGCTAATCCCGCCTCAACCTCATCATCTTGCTGCTGGCAAATCATAAAGCGTACCCGCGTGTTATCCACGCAGCTTAACGTACTGCGGAACACATCGACCTGATTATTTTCGCACCCCAGACCAATCACCAGCACTGCGCCCGCATTCGGGTGGCGCACCATATTTTGCAGCATCGTACGGGTGTTTTCGTGATCTTGCCCCAGTTGCGAACAGCCAAAAGGATGACTGAACAGATGCACCCCATCAATAGCCGCCGCATCGTCGGTTTGCCGCAAAAAACGCTGCTGAATCTGTCGTGCAATGCCGTTAACGCAGCCTACGGTGGGAATGATCCAAAGTTCATTGCGGATCCCCACGGCACCGTTATCACGACGATAAATTTGTACCTCGCGATCTGCTGCTTGCACCGGTAATGTCTGATATTCCGGCTGATACTGATAGCTATCCACGTCGCTGAGGTTGGTTTGAACATTTTCTGAATGGATATGCTCCCCCGGAGTTATGGCTGCAAGCGCATGACCGATCGGCAGACCATATTTGACGATCATTTCGCCCGCAGCAATGGGCGTCAGTGCAAATTTATGCCCCCGCGCTATGGGCTGTAGCAACGTCAAGGGCGTGACATCCTGCCTCAACAGATCACCGGCCTCCAAATCACACAGAGCAACCGCCACGTTATCTTGCGGATGAATTTTAATGGATCGTTGCATACACCAACCCTGAGTCGCGTTATGCCAGTTCGATGGCGAAATACTGTTTGGCATTGTCGAAACAGATGTTTTTCACCATCTCACCTAACAGCGTAATATCCGCTGGCGCTTCGCCGTCTGCGACCCAGCGCCCAATCATTTGGCACAAGATACGTCTGAAATATTCATGGCGCGTATAAGACAGGAAGCTGCGGCTGTCCGTCAGCATGCCAACAAAACGGCTTAACAAGCCTAACTGCGCCAACTGCGTCATCTGACGTTGCATACCGTCTTTTTGATCGTTAAACCACCAACCGGAACCAAACTGCATCTTGCCCGGCGTCCCTTCCCCCTGGAAGTTCCCCACCATGGTGGCGATCACCTCGTTATCGCGCGGATTCAGGCAATAGAGAATGGTTTTTGGCAAGCCCCCTTGTTTCGCCTGTGCATCCAGCAAGCGCGACAGCGGTTGTGCTAACGGCTGGTCATTAATGGAGTCGAAGCCACTATCCGGGCCAATGTGATTAAACATCTTGCTGTTGTTATTGCGTAACGCACCAATATGATATTGCTGCACCCATTCGCGCCGGTGGTATTCAGCCGCCAAAAATAACAGCACCGCACTCTTGAACTGCGCGGTTTGGGCTGGCGTAGAGGCTTTTCCTGCCCGCCGATCGGCAAGGATCTGATCCAATGTGGCATCATCAGAATCAGCGAAGACCACCACATCCAAAGCATGATCGGATACCTTGCAACCGTGGGCGGCAAAGTGATCCATGCGTTTTTTCAATGCCTGACGCAGATCGTCAAAACGGCGAATGCTGATATCAGCCGCCGCTTCCAGTTTTTGCAGGTAATCGATGAACGTTTGGGCATCAATATTGAAGGCTTTATCCGGCCGCCAGCTTGGCAGCACTTTGATGTTGAAACTCCCGTCGGCGGCGATAGCCTTATGGTGACGTAAATCATCAATCGGATCATCAGTGGTACCCACCATTTTCACATTCATCTGCTGCATGATGCCACGGGCGCTGAAGTCATCCTGCATCAACAACGCGTTAGTGCGTTGCCAAATCTCATCGGCGGTGTCGGGTGACAGCAACATGCCGGTAATGCCAAACGGGCGACGCAGCTCCAGATGGGTCCAGTGATACAACGGATTGCCGACAGTATGTGGTACGGTGGCAGCCCAAGCGTTAAATTTCTCACGATCGCTCGCATCGCCGGTACACAAACGTTCCGCTATACCGTTGGTACGCATCGCGCGCCATTTATAGTGATCGCCTTTCAACCAGATATCATAGAGATTTTTGAAGCGATAATTTTCTGCAATCTGCTCTGGCGGCAAGTGACAGTGATAGTCAAAAATGGGCTGCTCCGCCGCGTACTCATGGTAAAGACGCCGAGAAAACGCGTTATCCAACAAAAAATCTTCGCTTAAAAACGTGGTCATATCCGGCTCCTCACCTTGCCTCTCTTTCCGTTTCGCTTTAACGCGTCAAAGTTATCACACCAATTAATCGACCCGTCTAGTTTTTTCATCAACCGCACGCACTTCTTTTACGCTTAAAACCGCATTAAAGCGTAAATAAACACCAAAATAGTTTAACCAAGCGGCCATATTATTGCTGAATTGAATAATCGCTTTTGTGATGTCACTCAACTTTTAAATCTGTATGACAAGTTATTGTCTCGCCACTGGCAACATAAGACGTGTCAAGATTGGAGAGGCTTTCAAATGCGTAAAATCAAAGGGTTACGCTGGTATATGATCGGACTGGTCACCATCGGCACCGTATTGGGTTACCTCACTCGCAACGCTATTGCGGTAGCGGCACCGACTCTGGAAAGCAGTTTGAACATCACCACTCAGCAATATTCCTATATCGTTGCGGCGTACTCCGCCTGTTATACCGTGATGCAACCGGTGGCAGGATATGTGCTTGACGTGCTGGGCACCAAGATTGGTTACGCGATGTTTGCCATCATGTGGGCAGTGTTTTGTATGGGCACCGCATTGGCGAATAGCTGGGGCGGGCTGGCGCTGGCACGCGGAGCGGTCGGGATGGCAGAAGCCGCGATGATCCCTGCCGGGTTGAAGGCCAGCAGTGAATGGTTTCCGGCTAAAGAACGCTCGATTGCCGTGGGTTACTTCAATGTTGGTTCATCGATCGGCGCAATGATCGCCCCACCGTTAGTCGTATGGGCTATCGTCGCACACAGTTGGGAAATGGCGTTTATCATCACCGGCGTGCTGAGCTTGATCTGGGCGATTTGCTGGCTGATTTTTTATAAACACCCTAAAGACCAGAAGAAACTCACCGACGATGAACGCAGCTATATTCTGGACGGCCAGGAAGCCCAACACCAAACCAGCAACGGCAAAAAAATGTCCGCCTGGCAGATCGTGCGCAACCGCCAGTTTTGGGGCATTGCGCTGCCGCGTTTTTTGGCGGAACCCGCTTGGGGAACGTTCAACGCTTGGATCCCGCTGTTTATGTTTAAGGCTTACGGTTTTAACCTGAAAGAAATTGCCATGTTTGCTTGGATGCCCATGTTGTTCGCCGATCTTGGCTGCATCGTCGGCGGCTATTTACCACCGCTCTTCCAAAAGTATTTCAAAGTTAACCTGATCGTTTCCCGCAAATTGGTGGTGACACTGGGTGCCGTGCTGATGATTGGCCCAGGAATGATCGGTTTGTTTTCCAGTCCCTACATCGCCATTGCCTTGCTATGCGTCGGCGGATTTGCCCATCAGGCTCTCTCTGGCGCATTGATTACGCTGTCTTCCGACGTATTTGGCCGAAACGAAGTCGCCACCGCTAACGGCCTGACAGGCATGGCGGCATGGACCGCCAGCACATTGTTCGCCTTGGTCGTGGGTGCATTGGCCGATACGCTAGGCTTTAGCCCGCTGTTTGCCGCACTGTCGGTATTTGATATTCTCGGCGCCATAGCCATCTGGACGATACTGCAAAACCACCCGGCTACTCAATCGGACGCACCTGCGCTGCAACCGGCTACCACCGATCATTAACGGCGCTCAACCCCGGCCCACCACCGGGGTCACGCCCTCTGGGTGACTGGCTACGGCGGTCGATAAGTGGTATAACAGGTCTATTGGTATCTCGCCTTTCCACCCGCAGAGCATTCATTATGGAATTCACCGAAAGCAGACGCTTATACCAGCAATTGGCCGCTGAACTTAAACGACGCATTGAAGGCGGCGTGTATTCGGTTGGCGATAAACTCCCGGCAGAACGTTACATCGCCGAAGAGATGAACGTCAGCCGTACCGTCGTCCGTGAGGCAATCATCATGCTGGAGGTGGAAGGCTACGTTGAGGTACGAAAAGGCTCCGGTATTCACGTCATTTCCAACCAGCAGAAGCATTTAATCGTGCCAGGCGACAGCATCGAGTTCGCCACCGTTGGGCCGTTTGAGCTATTACAGGCGCGTCAGTTAATTGAAAGTAATATTGCTGAATTCGCCGCGACCCAAGTGACCAAACAAGACATCGTTCACTTGATGGCGATCCAGGAAAATGCGCGTCAGGAGGATCGTTTCCGCGATTCGCAGTGGGATCTGAAATTCCACGTCCAAATCGCCTTAGCCACCCAAAATACGGCCATGGCCACTATCGTAGAAAAAATGTGGAGCCAGCGCGCGCACAACCCATACTGGATCAAGCTTCATGAGCATATCGATGAACGCCCCATTGACAGTTGGTGCGACGATCACGATCAGATCCTAAAAGCCCTGATGCGCAAAGATCCAAACGCCGCCAAACTGGCGATGTGGCAACACTTGGAAAACACCAAACAAATGTTGTTCAACGCCACCACCGATGACTTTGAGTTTAACGTTGACCGTTATCTTTTTGCCGAAAACCCGGTGGTACATTTGGATAACGCGGAAAACAGCAATAAATAGCCGTTTACGGTTAAAAAAACGCGGATTATGTCAGGTATTGTAAAATCCGCTGTATCGGTGCTGAAACCACCATTTTCCGTGTAATAATCCGATCTCACCGGCATAGATTTCCCTGTTGCCGATCGTGCTATTTTGCTAGAATCAGACCGTTTTTTTTACCCTTTTGGCCTCGGGAGGCTAAACGCGAATTCATGCGCTGGTTGCTTGCCATGCTTATTGTTCTTTTTTGCTGGACCGGTACGGTCTCCGGCCAAATACTATGCGTGTCGCAATCCACATTCTTCCCTACCGCCTTACCTAACCTGATTGAGGATCACACCTCGGCAACGTCCGGTGATCGGCAAGCTGTCCGTCCGCTGGCTGATTTACGCCGTAATGCGCCCGGAAAGTTACCGCAGCGATTGCAGCGGGGTCAGTCTTATCCTTGCTCACTGTTTTCTACTGCACTGCTGACGCCAGTCTACGTTTTATCGAAAACGCTAGGTGACAGCAAACCGCCATCTCAAGCGGTGCCGGCACCCAACCGGCTGCACCAGGTCAACTGGGCACTGCACTCTTCTCGCCTGCAAAGTCGCATAGGCGGATGGAAAGAGAGCAATATGCTTTACCGAGGCTCGCTGACTTACCACTCATGATCGGTGTCGCAACATAAGAACCAAAAAGCAACCCCGAATCATTACCAGCACCGGATCGCCCGCGCGCTTTCAGCCCTTCCCGATCCGACGCTGAGAGAAGAACAAGCACTGACGTTTTAGGAACACTGGATGGATATCATTAAACAACTGTTAGATGCCTTATGGCAGCAGGACTTCGAAACGCTAGCAAACCCTTCGCTGGTGTGGACGCTGTACGTATTGCTGTTCATGATTCTTTTTTTGGAAAACGGATTGTTGCCCGCCGCTTTCCTGCCCGGTGACAGCCTGCTGATTTTGGTCGGTGTGTTGGTCGCCAAAGGCACAATGAACTTTCCACTCACCATTTTTATCCTCACTGTCGCCGCCAGCCTGGGGTGCTGGGTCAGTTACATACAGGGTAAGTGGTTGGGAAATACCAGTACGGTACAGGGCTGGCTAGCGCATTTGCCCGCGCATTATCATCAACGGGCGCATCAATTATTCCACCGTCACGGTTTATCTGCGCTGCTGGTTGGCCGCTTCTTGGCATTTGTGCGTACCTTATTGCCAACCATCGCCGGCCTGTCCGGCCTGAGCAATGCCCGTTTCCAATTCTTCAACTGGATGAGCGGCCTGCTGTGGGTACTGATTCTCACCTCTCTGGGTTTCGCTTTGGGTAAAACGCCGGTGTTCCGTAAGTATGAAGATCAGCTCATGTTCTGCCTAATGCTGCTACCTTTGGTGCTGTTGGTCGTTGGGCTGGTGGGCTCGCTGATTGTCCTGTGGCGTAAGAAACGTGCTGACCAGGGGAAAGGCGCGTGAACGCTAAACGCCCGCGTTGGCAATACATATTGATGATTGCGCTGGCTTTATTGACGCTGTCTAGCATGCTGATCCCTGCAATGGTTCGCACTGAAAATGAGTTACGTATTCGCACCAACCAGCATGGGTTGTCATTGCCAGATGGTTTTTATGTGTATCAGCGCTTGGATGAACGTGGCATTCGCATCAAAAGCATTACCCCTGAAGGTAACGGGCTGGTGATTCGTCTGGACTCACCCGAGCAGCAGCGCCTAGCGCGTGAAGCCCTGCAAACTATTCTTCCTCCTGGATATACCATTGCATTGAGCGAACCGCCCGTGCCCACACAGTGGGTGCAACAGTTTGCGCGCTCCCCAGTGGATATGGGATAATCCCATATCCAGAACAAGGTCTATGTTAAGTAAATGAATAGACAGACATCGGCCAGTTATCTCTGATTTTTTGGTATCTGCGCAATTTATGACTATGCTAAATAACACCGTCAGACGTTGCGCATATGCCTGACGTACTGCCCTACTGGCAGCAGGAAATGGATGCAAAATCATGCATCCCTTAACAAGGAATTGATACATGAAACTTCGCCACGCTACGTTACTCGCACTCCCACTTTTTGTATTTTCTACTCTGTCTGCAGCAGCAGGGAGCGGGTGTGCAGCTAAAGCGCAAGAAATACAGCAGCAAATCGACTATGCCACTCAGCATGGTAACCCTCATCAAATCGATGGGCTAAAAACGGCACTGAGCGAAGTGCAAACCCATTGCACCGAAGACGGCTTGCAAAACAAGCGCCAGAACAAAATCGACAAGAAACAGCACAAGGTCACTGAACGCCAGCAAGAGCTGAAAGAAGCTCAGCAAACCGGTAAAGCAGATAAGATCGCCAAGAAACAGCGCAAGCTGGAGGAAGCGCAAGCTGAACTTAAAGAAGCTCTGGCCAAGTAATTATTTAGCCTCAGCGAAATTATCGCTAGGTACCGCGACAGGCGGGATTTTTATCCCGCCTGATAGATTTAATTAGTGAAATCAACCAAGCCTCCCCTTTGCTTGGGCGAAAAAATCCGCTATGTTGAAGTCTCTCGGAATGAAAAGTTAAGGAGTTATCGAAATGGCACATGATTCAAATGCTGAAAATTTACGCGCTGAACTGAAGTCCTTAGCCGATACGCTAGAAGAAGTGTTGAACTCTTCCACCGATAAACCGAAAGCCGAACTGGAAAAACTACGCTCTAAAGCCGAAGGCGCTTTGAAGGATACCCGCGCCCGCTTGAGCGATGCAGGAGACAAGTTCGCTCATCAAACCAAACAAATTGCTGGCCAAGCCGACGACTATGTACGTGACAACCCGTGGACCGGTATTGGTATCGGCGCTGCGGTTGGCGTTGTGTTGGGCGTTCTGCTGGCGCGTCGCTGATTATGGCAGAACAGCCGCATAATCGTGCTCAGGGCCCCGCCAAAGGGGTCCTGGATATTGGCCAGCGCATTATCACCATTCTGGTCAGTATGGTAGAAACACGGGTACGTCTTGCCGTCGTCGAACTGGAAGAGGAAAAAGCCAATCTCTTCCAATTGCTGCTGATGGCTGGCCTTTCCTTGCTGTTTACTGCTTTTGGCCTGATGAGTTTACTGATTCTGATTTTTTGGGCGATTGACCCGGTCTACCGGGTGATGGCATTAGGAACGACGACGGCCGTTCTGTTGTTATTCGCCATTATCGGGATCATCTGGACGTTAGCCAAAGCTAAACGCACCACCTTGTTGAGCGAAACGCGTAAACAGCTGGAGCAAGACCGCGCAGCATTGGGAGGGGATAAATGAATCGCCGCCAATACCGTGAGTGGAGAAAAGCTAAATTGCTCCGCCAGATCCAGCAACAGCGCCGGGATCTGGCCGACAACAAAGAGCAATGGCTAGATAAAACGGAACATATCGACCGTGGTTATCAAACCGTTTTCGGAATGCGCAAATACCTGCTCATTGGTTCAAGCGTCGTTGCCTTATATGGTCTGCGTCATCCGACCAAGTTAATCCGCTGGTCACGCCGCGCATTTGGCGCCTGGGGCACACTAAAACTGGTTCGCAAAACGCTTTCGCCTAAGTAACCCTTTTCCTTCAATTATCCCGCTTATTTTGCCTGCCTCTGATTGGCGTTTTCCTTTTCCATCATCAACGCAATATTCAACTGCTTGATTGACCACATCTTATTAGCGAGCTAAATATTCAGAATTTTTGAAAAATTACGACAGTTTTACTTGCTAACAACCTGCCATATTCGCGTTTAACATTCTCTCCATCGAAAAGACACGGCATAACCGGCCCACAAGCCGCGTATGCCGCCTAGTTAAAGCTAACGCCGTCAGTGGCGCAAAAAATCACCTGTGGAGTGAATGATGAAAAAATTAGAAGATGCTGGTTTGCTGGTGGCGCGCGTTTTAATGCCTATCCTGTTCATTGTGGCAGGTTACGGCAAAATGGGTGATGCTTATGCAGGTACGCAACAATATATGCAAGCGATGGGTGTCCCAGGGTTCTTACTGCCGCTGACCATTCTGCTGGAGTTCGGTGGCGGTCTGGCTATTCTGTTTGGGTTCCTGACACGCACAACCGCGCTGTTCACTGCCGGTTTCACCATTTTGACCGCACTGCTGTTCCACACCAACTTCGCTGAAGGCGTGAATCAGCTGATGTTTATGAAAAACCTGACTATAGCCGGTGGCTATATCGTTCTGGCCATTGCAGGGCCTGGCGCATTTAGCCTCGATCGCCTGTTAAACAAGAAATGGTAAGGTAGCTCTGCACTCATAAGCCAGGTTCGCCTGGCTCTACCGCCCCAATACACCAAGGAGATTCCTATGGGACAACTCGTTGACGGCATTTGGCAAGACATCTGGTATGACACTAAATCCACCGGCGGCCGTTTCAAGCGTTCAACTTCTCAGTTCCGTAACTGGATCACCCCGGACGGACGGCCTGGCGAACATGGCACCGGCGGTTTTAGCGCGGAAAAAGATCGTTATCACCTTTATGTCTCTCTCGCCTGCCCGTGGGCGCACCGTACCCTACTGATGCGCAAGCTGAAAGGGCTTGAGCAGCTGATTCCTGTTTCAGTAGTACACCCGCTAATGTTGGAAAACGGTTGGACTTTTGGCGAGGATTTCCCTGCGGCAACCGGTGATGAACTCTATCACGATGATTTCCTTTACCAACTTTATCTGCGTGCCGATCCTCACTACAGCGGCCGCGTCACCGTTCCGGTACTTTGGGATAAGCAACAACAAACCATCGTCAGTAACGAATCAGCTGACATCATTCGCATATTTAACAGTGCGTTTGACGGTGTGGGCGCACGCGCCGGGGATTATTACCCGCAAGATCTGCGTGAAAAAATTGACCAATTGAACGGTTGGATTTACGAATCCGTTAACAACGGTGTATATAAAGCCGGTTTCGCCACCAGCCAAGAGGCTTACGATGAGGCTGTCAGCGGCGTATTCACTTCACTGGCACGATTAGAGCAAATTTTAGGTCAGCAGCGTTACCTGACAGGTGACCGCCTTACCGAAGCAGATCTGCGCCTATGGACCACTTTGGTGCGATTTGATCCAGTGTATGTCACCCACTTCAAGTGTGATAAACATCGCATCAGTGATTATCTCAATCTTTATGGTTTTCTGCGCGACATCTATCAAATGCCAGGCATCGCCGAAACGGTCAATATGGCACACATTCGTCACCACTATTATCGCAGTCACGCCACCATCAACCCGCACGGTATTATTTCCATTGGCACGGCGCAGGATCTGGATGAGCCACATGGCCGTGATCAACGTTTTCGTTAATCCACTACGCCGTGCTTGTCAGTTAATCTTGCACGATGTTAACGGGCGCGGCATGCCACGCACCTGCGTCATGTTATTACAGTCCGCCACCCGCTATCACTATCCGCGTAGTGGCCGGGCATGCCCGACCTGCCGTGACGTTGCCGGGTAATGTTAACTGGCGCGCATGGCCTATCATCGGGTTCGAACCTGTTCGCCCTATATATGGCATCGAGTGATGTTAATGGGCGCGGCATGCCACGCCCCTACGTCATGTTATCGCAGTCCACTACCCGCTATCACTATCCGCGTAGTGGCCGGGCATGCCCGGCCTGCCGTGACGTTGCCGGGTAATGTTAACTGGCGCGCATGGCCTATCATCGGGTTCGAACCTGTTCGCCCTATATATGGCATCGAGTGATATTAATGGGCGCGGCATGCCACGCCCCTGCGTCATGTTATTACAGTCTGTCACCCGCTATCACTATCCGCGTAGTGGCCGGGCATGTCCGGCCTGCCGTGACATTGCCGGATAATGTTAACTGGCGCGCATTGCCCTATCATCGGGTTCGAACCTGTTCGCCCTATATATGGCATCGAGTGATATTAACGGGCGTGGCATGCCGCGCCCCTACGTCATGATATCGCGGAGCCCCACAACGCCACCCGGCATCAACATCCGCGTAGTGGCCGGGCATGCCGGGCCTGCAGATTAGCGCTGCGCAAACAAACGCGGTATTTCGCGCAAGAACCACGCCTTAGCCTCACCCATACTGTCACGCCGCCAAGCCATGATGATCTCCGCCTCACGGCTGTACTCCGGGCCGACCACCCGCAAACGCCCGGCTTTAATATCATCTTCCACCATCGGATACGGCATCGTAGCAACACCCAACCCGGCTAACAGCGCCCGACGTTTATCTTCAATGGTACTCACCGTCAAACGCTGCTGTTTATCTAACAATTGCACCGTCAGTACCGGCCTTTCACGCGCGGTATCTGCCACCGCGATGCCGCGGTATTTCACCCGTGTCGTTTCCGACAGCGGCTCCGGCTCCAGATGAATCGGGTGTTCCGGTGCCGCAACATAAACACTCATGACCTTATACAGCTTACGCGTGTTAATTTCCGAAGAGGCGCGAAAGTGCATATCCGGCGCAATAACGATATCGGCACGCCCTTGCTCCAATCGCTCCCAAGCGCCAGCAAGCACCTCCGTGAAAATAGACACTTGAGTGTTCGCTTTCAACGCCAGCTTATCGACCAGAGGAAATAATAGACTTGGCGGGGAAAGTGCCTCACTGACAATAGTCAGATGCGTTTCCCAACCACGCGCCAACGCTTCAGCATCGGTCGTCAGTTTGTCTGCGGCCTCCAGTAACACTCGTCCACGCTCCAACAGCATCCGCCCAACATTGGTAAATTTGGTACGGTGGCCAGAGCGGTCAAATAACACCACATCCAACTCTTCTTCCAGTTTTTGCATGGTGTAACTAAGCGCAGATGGCACACGCCCCAACTCATCGGCCGCGGCCGCAAAACTACCACGTCGGTCAATCGCATCCATTACCCGTAACGCCTCAAGCGTTAAAGCCCGATCTCTGGCCATCGTATCTCTCTGTCAGGAAATTTGAACATACCGACCAGATTAACTGGCTAACAATACGCCGTCCAGATGCTTACCATTGAGTCAGTGAAATTAGAGAACCGATTGCCATGATTACGTGCAGAACAGCAGAACAATGCGGGCAGGCTGACTTCGGTTGGCTTCAGGCTCGCTATACCTTTTCTTTTGGGCATTACTTTGATCCTACGTTGATGGGATACGCCTCGCTGCGGGTACTGAATCAGGAAGTGCTGATGCCCGGCGCATCGTTTCAACCACGAACTTATCCCAACGTCGATATCCTAAATCTGATCCTGCAAGGTGAAGCTGAATACCGCGATAGCGATGGTAACACCGTACGTGCCACAGCCGGAGACGCGCTGTTATTGGCAACCCAACCTGGGCTAAGCTACAGCGAGAAAAACAGTAGTCATTCGATACCCTTGACTCGGCTACAGCTCTGGCTAGATACCTGCCCGGAGCGCAGCAATGAGCGTTTACAGCGTATGACATTACCGCAACAGGCTCATACGCTACTGGCATCACCGGATGGTGTGCAGAACAGCCTGCATCTACGCCAGCAAGTCTGGATTCACCACCTCGATTTACAGCCGGGAGAGGAGCAGACGTTAGCGTTGAACGGAGCTCGGGCGTATTTACAATCGATCCATGGTTCATTTTCCGCCGTTGGCGATCAAAATGCCGCGCAACACCTTGCCTGCGGCGATGGCGCATTCGTGCACGATGAACGCCACCTCACCTTACGCGCTAATACCCCGCTGCGCGCGTTGTTAATTGATTTACCGGTATGATCGAACGGCAGAAAGATTGGCGCGTCGCAAACTGAAAAGCGAACCCCGCTTAACTGACATTACGTGGGGTGAGCAATAGCAGGGCTGATCGGTAACGCGGCCACACGACGAGTCTGGCTAACAAGCCGCGCCCTGCGGTATTTGTAGATGATTAATTGCCAGCCCCTCACTTATTTGTCATATATTCTTGCAATTTGGTGTTGATTTAAGAAGAAATTAAGCACTAATCTTCCCACCAATTTGATCCGTTAACGGAAATATCTCAGCATTCGTTAGCGCTGCTTAGCAGTTTAAAGCCTCATCTTATTAATGAACCCAATGTTTGGAAAATAACATACGGGCTCTTTGCGCTGAAAATAGCTCACCTCACTGACGTTCAACTCTGCCATGATCGGTATAGATACCCCCTAAAGCGAACAGAGCCACAACTTGTTCGTCAGTGGCTTAGTTCAGTCAGCCATCATCTGCACCTCCACAGCTAACCCGCTTCATACCCGCCGTAAGTCGCTCTGCGATGAGGTCTTTATCCGCTCGATGATCGCCTGATCCACAAACGAAAAACAGCACAATCCTCGCCCCTAAACGGATAATCTTCACATATTTTGCCTGCAACATCTCAACCGTTTGCAACATAAATTAGACCACTACACCGAACCAACAGAACGACTTAATATTTAAGTGCCGCAAAATTTGACTTCTCAACATTCTGGTTTATACATAAATCTTGTTAATTAAAATGTAAGGGGATGTTAAAAATGATGTATCAGATAATTTGCTCGCAAGGACGCGTTGGAGACAAGACTGATTCAACGCTGAGGGGAGCAAAGCTAACCGCCGATTTGCTGGAGCAAAAATTGGGGATGAAGGCCACATTTTTGGGGAACCCCTCGCCAGGGAAAGATGATACATGGGAAACCTGTTTACCTGAGGCAGCGACGACATTAACCCAGCTACAAAGCGAACTCCGTCAAGATCTGGAACGCGCGGGAACCTCTATTCTGGCATTGAATACGTGCTCTACCAGTTTAGCGACGCTGCCCGCCGTTGTTGCCAAGCATCCCGACGTAAAAATATTGTGGATAGATGCTCACGGGGATTTTAATACTCCATCAACCTCTGAAACCGGATACTTAGGCGGTATGGTGTTAGGGGCAGTGTGCGGCCTATGGCAAAGTGGCTATGGCGCAGGCGTTAAGCCTGAGCAGGTCGTGTTAGTCGGTGCGCATGATATCGATGAAAAAGAACGAGAACTGCTAACCAGTCACAACATTAAAATAATCCCCCCTAAAAATGTCACACCCGACGAAATCGTAAAGGTTATCGGGAATTCTAAGGTCTGGATTCATATTGATTGGGACGTGCTCGAACCCGGTGAAATTAATGCAGATTACAAGGTTCATGGGGGAATATGTTTAGCTCAACTTGTCGAAACTGTTCAACAAATCCCGCGAGAGCAAGTTTTAGGTTTGGAGCTCGCCGAGTTTAGTGCCGACGATGTTGACTCAGCGTTAAATAAAAAATCCCTGTCTAATATTCTTTCCGTGGTGGATGCATTGTTTTTGAAATGAGGGTTTTCCATGAGCGTTTTTACAGATAAAGTATCGCCAGCCCCCGCTTTAATTGAAGACAGAAAAATTTTATTTACTCATTCAGAACTTATAGACTTGATACCCACGCTTTGTAACTGGAAAAAAAACGCATGGGAGCAGTTTAGTTTTGTAGTGGCACACTGAATTTGGCCACCTGAATAGAGGTGGTATCATCACCTCACAGTCAAAACAGGTGACATTATGACCGGACGTAACAGACGCA
>NZ_JBNNGK010000010.1:0-171648 GCF_050268245.1 Serratia sp. NPDC078593
ACCCCATGCCGAACTCAGAAGTGAAACGCCGTAGCGCCGATGGTAGTGTGGGGTCTCCCCATGCGAGAGTAGGACACTGCCAGGCATCAAATAAACGTTATCAGGGTGACATCTGGTAATAGCATAGCCTAAGGGCTTTGCTGGCTTCGTAAGAAGCGACGTAACAGAATCGGTGGAGCGGTAGTTCAGTTGGTTAGAATACCTGCCTGTCACGCAGGGGGTCGCGGGTTCGAGCCCCGTCCGTTCCGCCACTTATTTAGATTATGCCTGCTAAAACTAGCAGGCATAATGTTAAGCGTGATATAGGGGCGTAGCTCAGTTGGTAGAGCACCGGTCTCCAAAACCGGGTGTCGCGAGTTCGAGTCTCTCCGCCCCTGCCATATATTGAAAAGCCCTTTGCGAAAGCGAAGGGCTTTTTGCTTTATCATTTCTTCTAATTTTATTACATTCTTGAATCCCCGCCTGAAATTTCTACTTTTTACAGAAATCGTTCCCAACTTAGCTATTTCTAGCTGTAATTGTGTACAAATTGATTGTTCTCTTGCGTTGTGACATCACTCATTATTCCTGCGTCGGTTTGGGCTAACCCTAATGGGTTCTGCATTTATTAGTGCGAAACATCATCAGGGTAAACACAATAACGTCATCATCACGACACGATAAAAATAGCGTGTTGTGATAGGAGAACACGATGCATAAGCATTTCATGTTAGCCACTACCGTGGGCTGTATCTTGATAGGATCTGTTCAGGTAGCTCCTCTGGTCGTGATTTTTCCTCAGATTGGTTCAGAGTCGGGCTGGCGTTCGGCAGAAAATAAAGTCTCGAAACAAGAAGCGGAAAAGCGCGGTATCTCACAAAAAATTTCTGATGCGCAGTAAAAACAGGAAAATCAAATCAAGGCGGTGAGATCGTTTTTTGCTCAGAATGTCGATGCCATTTTCATCGCGCCGGTGGTTTGCCACTGGCTGGATGCCCGTTTTACGGGAAGCGCAAGAGGCTAAAATCCCAGTATTTCTGCTAGCTAGATCGCCTGATAGACGTCAACGACTCATCCCTTTATACCGCTGCGGTAGCCTCAGATAGCGTACACGAAGGTATTGTCTTGAAGATCTAAAACCGATGGCGTCATAGGCGCAGCGACGGTGTGCGAAAATATTATTTTGACGCTACAAGCGCAGCGAGGCGGGCTACGGCCTCTTTTATTGCGCGAACAAACGCGTATTGCCGAAAGTTTTGTTCAGTTTTTAGGTATTCGCACCCCGGGGACGGAGCAGCAAATCCAATATCTTTCGGGCGGTAACCAACAGAAAGTGTTGCTTTCACGTTGGCTGGTAACAAAGCCGCGCTTTCTCATTCTTGATGAGCCCACTCGAGGCATTGACGTGGGCGCGCAGGCGGGAATTATTCGGTTAATCGAACGGCTATGTAGTGAAGACTTGGCGTTGGTTATTAGTGCTCTCCTCTGAGCTTAAAGAACTGGCGGGCTATGCGTTGGTGGCCAGCAGGGTGGGGCTGAATACTCTCGCCGCGGTAGTGATTGCTGGCACATTGCTTATGGGAGGCGCTGGCACCATTCTTGGTACGGTATTCGGTGTGTTGATTCAAGGGCTGATCCAACGCTATATCACTTTCGATGGTTCGCTGAGTTCGTGGTGGACCAAAATTGTCATTGGGATTTTTTTGTTTTGTTTTATCGGCCTTCAGAAGGCGTTGAACGCGTTTTGGCTAAAACCCCTTCGTCCATATTTGAAGCCGTTATAGCGCTTTATTCTATGGTATTTAACGGTATTTTTAGCAATTGTCGAATTAGCGGCTGTTGATCGCTGTTTTGTAGCCAGACGGCATACAAGGGGCGAATGAGGGTGGGAATGTCAGGTGTTGCCACCAAGTGCGGGTAATCTGTTTCCCATTGGCTAGGCAAGAAGGCGCAGCCGCCGGTGGTTTCTAACAGTTGTCGCGTCAGATGCGCCGACGTGGTGGTCAGTACCGGCATAGCCTCACCGTCTTGTAGGCGGTTTTCCTGCGGATGAAAGTCTGCCCCCATTCCAACTTGATGTATGGCATGGGGCTTTCGCTATTGCGCAGTGAGGACGAAAATAGCCGTAACGAAAAGTTGCCTAATAGCTGGCTTGCCAACTCGTCCATTTTCGGCGGTTCGGTGGTAATGAGTAAGTCGAGCTGCCGTTCATGTAACTGTTTCACCAGCGACTGACGCAGTGCCACTCGGGCTTCCAACTGTAAAGCCTCATGTTGTTGATAGAGTGATTGTAGCCACGGTGTGAGATACGCTTCCCACAGTGACGCAGTGGCGCCGATTGAAAGTTCGGTATGCTGCAGCGATCGTACCACCTCCTTCTTCGCTATCTGCCAAGTGTTCATCAGGTTTTCCGCATACGGTAACAAACGTTCGCCAGCAGGCGTCAGGCGAATATTATTGCGATGGCGGGTGAATAAATTTGCACCTAATTGATTTTCCAACTGACGGATGCGGAAACTGACCGCAGACTGCGTTAGGTACAGGGATTCTGCGGCTCGGCCAAAGTGACGCGTTCTACTGACCTCCAAAAAGGTTTTCAGTAATTCGGTATCCACACCTATCTCCAAAATTTTTTGTCGTTAAGATTTAAATGTTTTGTTTTACACGATGTCAAGCCTATCTAATACTCCGCGCCATAAACAGCACGGCCATGAGAGAATTAGGAGCGTGTCAGATGGCGGATAGCTTCATCACGACCAATCGTTTTTTTGATAATAAACACTACCCTCGCGGGTTTTCCCGTCACGGCGATTTCACCATTAAAGAAGCGCAATTGCTAGAGCGCTGCGGCCATGCATTCAACGAATTGGATGCAGGGAAGCGTCAGCCAGCCACCGAAGAAGAGCAACTGTTCGTCGCAGTGTGCCGAGGCGAGCGTGAGCCTGTCACTGAGCAGGAAAAAGTATGGTTCAAATATTTGGCGCGTACTCGTCGTCCGAAGAAGTTCCATACCTTATCCGGCGGCAAACCGCAGGCGGATGCAGTGGAAGATTACACCGATAGTGATGACTAAACATCATGGGGCCTTGGCCCCATTTTTACTCTAGGCTACGGTGCAATTGCGTTAATAGGCGATCCATACAGCGGTAGCCGAGTGCTTCGCTTAAATGGCATCGTGCAATGTTGTCTTCACCGGCCAGATCGGCCAGCGTACGTGCTACTTTTAAAATCCGATGCCAGGCGCGAACCGATAATCCTAGTTTAATCAACGTGGCTTCCAGATATTCGGCATCCTCTGCCTGCAGGTGGCAATGCCTATCCACTTGGCGGTTATCCAGCAATGCGTTAATTTTCCCTGCGCGCGTTAACTGACGCGTCCGTGCTAACATTACCCGTTCTCGCACCTGCTCGCTATTTTCTCCCTTGTTGCATTGTTGACTAAGCATTCCGGGCGGTAATAGTGGTACTTCGATCGACAAATCAAATCGATCGAGGAAGGGACCTGAAAGTCGCCCTAAATAGCGTAAAATTTGCTGAGGGGGTGTCCGGTTATGAATGCCTTGATAGTGGCCCGTTGGGCTGGGATTCATGGCAGCGATCAACTGTACCCTAGCTGGGAAACGGACTTTGGCATTAGCACGTGAAATGACAATTTCGCCCGACTCCAATGGCTCACGTAGCGCATCCAATACTCGCCGTTCAAATTCGGGTAATTCATCCAGAAACAGCACACCATTATGCGCCATAGAAATCTCCCCCGGGCGTGGCATTGATCCCCCGCCGACCAGCGCAGCCATCGAGGCACTATGGTGTGGCGCACGAAATGGCCGTTGACGCCACGGCAAGGTCGCGGTGGGGTGGTGTAAGAGGCTTGCGACAGCAACACTCTCCAGCGCTTCTTGATCGGTTAACGGTGGTAAGAGCCCGTTCAATCGACTGGCTAGCATGGTTTTTCCCGTACCTGGGGGGCCCAGTAACAACAGGTTGTGGCCACCGGCCGCAGCAATCTCAAGCGCGCGTTTCGCTTGTTCCTGTCCGATTATTTCCGCTAAATCGTCGTGCTCAGTGCGGGGAGCGGCGGCGGGTGAAATGGCAGTAACGAGATCGGCTTTCCCTTGTAAAAACGCACAAACTTCTTGCAGATGTTCTGCTACTTGGCTGCCGCCTGCGGGAATCAGCCCGACTTCTTTGCTGTTTTCCACCGACAGAATTAAACGGCGACCAGCCTGTTGTGCCGCTATTGCTGCAGGTATGGCGCCATAGACTGCGCGCAGCGCACCGGATAACGCCAGTTCGCCGATAAACTCGTATTTATCCAGCCGATCGAGAGGAACCTGTTCAGACGCCGCGAGAATGGCTAAAGCAATCGGTAAATCGTAGCGGCCGCCTTCTTTGGGCAAATCGGCCGGTGCAAGATTGACGGTGATGCGTTTGGCTGGAAAGGTGAACCCGTTATTCAGTAATGCGCTGCGTACGCGATCACGCGCCTCTTTGACCGTGGTTTCCGGTAGCCCAACCAGTGCCAAACCGGGCAGCCCGTTGCTGATGTGTACTTCAACCGTGACGGAAGGAGCCTGTACGCCGTAGATGGCGCGGGTATAGATAACTGCCAATGACATAGCGCTCTCCTTGCTGAGAGCCATAGCGTGCATGTTATGGCGATACGGCGCATGGTCTGATTGCTTAATTTGCGAAGTTATTTTTATTAAAAATTAATTATTTCAGTCAGATAATTTTCTTTTGCGAAGTGGCTCGCAAGCGATGGCAATACCCATTAACAATTCAATGAAAGGTGCAACAAATTAGCGTGCTAACCAAGTTGCAATCTAAGCACCAATCGGTGTATTTAACAATTAATTAAAACAAAGTTCACTTGGTTAACAATGGGCAGCTGTTGTGCAATCAGACGACGGCTACCGAGTCGCATTCACTTGGTACTCTACGGTAGGGATAACGCTATGCTTGGCTGGACTCCACAACAGCGCAATGCAGCTATTGCGAGCTTTTCCAGTTGGACACTGGATGCTTTTGATTTTTTTGTCTTGGTATTTTTACTCAGTGATATTGCGCAAGCATTTGATGTTGGGATGGAAGAGGTCACGCTGGCAATTTTATTGACGTTAGCGGTGCGGCCGATCGGCGCTTTGTTATTTGGCCGGGCTGCGGAAAAGTACGGGCGTAAGCCGATTTTAATGTTGAATATTGTGTTTTTTTCGCTGTTTGAGTTGCTTTCTGCGGCCGCACCGTCATTGACGGTGTTCTTGTTGTTACGCGTACTGTACGGCGTAGCGATGGGGGGAATTTGGGGGGTAGCCTCCTCGTTAGCGATGGAGAGCATTCCCGACCGTTCGCGCGGGTTGATGTCCGGTATTTTCCAGGCGGGTTATCCATTCGGTTATCTGCTGGCCGCAGTGGTATACGGCTTGTTGTTTGATGTGGTGGGCTGGCGGGGGATGTTCGTCATTGGTGCCATGCCGATTCTATTGCTGCCGTTTATTTACTTTTTTGTGCAGGAGTCGCCGGTGTGGCTGGCGGCTCGCGAACGGAAAGAGAGCACCGCGTTGTTGCCGGTGCTGAAGAGCCATTGGCGGCTGTGTATCTATCTGGTGCTGCTGATGGCCGCGTTTAATTTCTTCTCACATGGTACTCAGGATATGTATCCTGTTTTTTTGAAGGTTCAGCACGGTTTCGATGCTAAAACCATCAGTATCATCGCTATTAGCTACAATATCGCCTCAATTATCGGCGGGATCTTCTTCGGCGTGCTATCTGAAAAAATAGGTCGCAAGAGGGCGATTATTATCGCCGCTCTGTTGGCATTGCCGGTCATCCCGTTATGGGCATTTTCCAGCGGATCGTTGATGTTGGGCATCGGCGCTTTCCTGATGCAGTTCATGGTGCAGGGAGCCTGGGGAGTTGTGCCGACCTACCTGAATGAATTGGTGCCAGCTAATACGCGTGCGGTACTGCCGGGTTTTGTTTACCAATTGGGGAACTTGATTGCTTCGGTGAATGCAACGCTGCAAGCCACTTTAGCTGAAAGCCATGGTCATAATTACGGTATGGCAATGGCAGCGATCGCGGGGACGGTCGCGCTAGTGATTGTGTTGTTGGTGCTCTTCGGTAAAGACACGCGGGGGTAACGCGATCTCGGGTACGTCGGATGCGTCTGGAGTTCACGCTAATGTTTGAAAACGCAGCGGTTTGCGTGAGGTATGACCAGATTGCGTCGAAAAATAACGCAAAAAAAGTATTGTCATGCTACGCATGACTATGGTACCTCTGTAGGTATTAGTTCGAAACGAGAACAGTGAACAACCCTATTATGAAAGCCTTTGCCCAAGTGATTAGCCTAGTCGTGATTAGCGTGGTGGTGATTATTCTACCACCGTGCGGGGCTGCACTTGGACGAAGAAAGGCTTAGAAAACAAGCCGGAATCGCAAGGAAACCCCCGCACCGTCAGGTCCGGGGGTTTTTTATTGGCAAGAGAAAAGTGAAGCAAAGGGGCAGAGAATGAATAATAGAATAAAATCCTGCATTTCCCGCAGTTTGGCGGGGGAATAACTATGAATGGTGCTCAATGGGTGGTTCAAGCGTTGCGTGCGCAGGGGGTTGATACGGTATTCGGCTATCCGGGTGGGGCGATCATGCCGGTTTACGATGCGCTGTATGACGGTGGGGTGGAGCACTTGCTGTGCCGCCATGAGCAAGGTGCTGCCATGGCCGCCATTGGTTATGCGCGTGCGACCGGTAAAACCGGCGTTTGCATCGTCACTTCTGGCCCCGGTGCCACCAATCTGATTACCGGTCTGGCTGATGCGTTATTGGATTCAGTACCGATCGTTGCGATTACCGGCCAAGTAGGCTCCCCGCTGATTGGCACTGATGCGTTTCAAGAGATCGATGTTCTTGGTCTGTCACTGGCCTGCACCAAACACAGCTTCTTGGTGGAGTCCTTGGAGGCGTTGCCGGGGATCATGGCAGAAGCGTTTGCTATTGCCGCCAGCGGTCGCCCAGGCCCGGTATTGATTGATATTCCGAAAGATATCCAACTGGCGCAAGGCGATTTGCCGCCGCATCTGATGCCGGTTGACGATGAGTTAATACACCCGACTGAGGCGCTGGCGCAGGCGGCCACCCTGTTGGCTCAGGCACACAAACCGGTGCTGTACGTTGGCGGAGGGGTGGGCATGGCTCAGGCGGTGCCCGCACTGCGCGCATTTATCGCCGAGACCAATATCCCGGCGGTCGTGACGCTGAAAGGCTTGGGAGCTGCCGACGCCAATCATCCGTATTATCTTGGCATGTTGGGTATGCACGGCACTAAGGCTGCGAACTTGGCGGTGCAGTCCTGTGATTTGTTGGTGGCGGTCGGTGCACGTTTTGACGATCGCGTGACCGGTAAGCTGAATGCCTTTGCCCCACATGCCAAGGTGATCCATATGGATATCGACCCGGCAGAAATGAACAAGCTGCGCCAGGCGCACGTTGCGTTGCCTGGCGATCTGAAGACGTTGCTACCAGCATTGCAGCAACCGTTGAATATTGCTGCTTGGCAGCAACAGGTGACGGAACTGAAACAGGATCACGCCTGGCGTTACGATCATCCCGGGCAGCCAATCTATGCGCCGTTGTTGCTCAAACAATTGTCCGAACGTCTGCCCGCTAACACCGTTGTGACCACCGACGTTGGCCAACATCAAATGTGGACGGCGCAGCATATGACCTTCCATCGCCCAGAAAATTTCATCACCTCGAGCGGGTTGGGCACCATGGGCTTCGGTGTACCCGCCGCCGTTGGTGCGCAGATGGCCCGCCCTGACGACATGGTGATCTGCGTGTCGGGTGATGGCTCTTTCATGATGAACGTGCAGGAATTGGGCACCATAAAGCGAAAACAGCTGCCGCTTAAAATGGTGTTACTGGATAACCAACGCTTGGGTATGGTACGCCAGTGGCAGCAACTGTTTTTTGATGGGCGCTACAGTGAAACCAATCTGTCTGATAATCCCGACTTCCTGATGCTGGCCAGCGCCTTCGGTATTCCCGGCCAACGCATTACCCGCAAAGACCAGGTGGCAGACGCGCTTGACGCCTTGCTTAGCAGCGAAGGGCCTTATCTGTTGCAGGTTTCCATTGATGAACTCGAGAACGTCTGGCCGCTGGTTCCACCGGGTGCAGGCAACGAAACTATGTTGGAGAAAGTCTCATGATGCAGCATCAACTCTCGATCCAAGCGCGTTTTCGCCCAGAAATGTTGGAGCGTGTATTGCGCGTTGTGCGTCACCGCGGCTTTCAGGTTTGTGCTATGAATATGGCTGCCGCTTTGAATAGCGACAATATCAATATTGAATTGACCGTTGCCAGCCAGCGTCCAGTCGATTTACTGTCATCACAGTTACGCAAATTGATGGATGTCTTCTGCGTTGAGATCCAGCAACCCACATCACAACAAATACGCGCCTGAGGCGCAAAAAGGGAAAGAACAATGACGAGCAAAGCCGATTACATTTGGTTCAATGGTGAGATGGTTCCTTGGGCTGACGCCAAAGTGCATGTGATGTCGCACGCGCTGCACTACGGGACGTCGGTGTTTGAAGGGGTGCGTTGCTACGACTCTCACCAAGGCCCGGTCGTGTTTCGTCACCGTGAACACATGCAGCGTTTGCATGATTCGGCAAAAATTTACCGCATGCCGGTATCGCAGAGCGTCGATGAGTTGATGGAGGCCTGCCGCGCCACGCTTCGCAAAAATAAACTGGTTAGCGCGTATATTCGCCCGCTGGTGTTCGTTGGTGACGTGGGCATGGGCGTCAACCCGCCTGCCGGTTATAAAACAGACGTGATTATCGCGGCGTTTCCTTGGGGCGCCTATTTGGGTGAAGAAGCGCTGGATCAAGGCATCGATGCGATGGTTTCCTCTTGGCACCGCGTGGCACCGAATACCATTCCGACGGCGGCTAAAGCGGGGGGGAACTACCTTTCCTCTTTGCTGGTGGGCAGCGAAGCGCGTCGCCACGGTTATCAGGAAGGCATCGCGTTAGACGTGCATGGCTACATCTCTGAGGGGGCGGGCGAAAACCTGTTCGAAGTAAAAGATGGCGTGCTGTTCACTCCCCCTTTCACCTCGTCAGCGCTGCCGGGCATCACACGCGATGCGATCATCAAACTGGCGAAAGATATGGGCTTTGAGGTGCGGGAACAGGTATTGTCGCGTGAGTCGTTGTATTTGGCCGACGAAGTGTTTATGTCTGGTACCGCGGCAGAAATTACCCCAGTGCGCAGCGTTGATGGCATCCAGGTGGGTATCGGCAAGTGCGGCCCCGTTACTAAACAGATTCAACAAGCGTTCTTTGGCTTGTTTACTGGCAAAACCGACGATAAATACGGTTGGTTGGATCCGATCAACGCCTAAATCATCACGACAGACATTACAGAGACGGGTGGTTCGTTCGCTGCTCGTAAAAAAACAGAATACATTTGGAGTGAAAAGAGCATGCCTAAGTTACGTTCCGCCACCACCACCCACGGCCGCAATATGGCGGGTGCCCGCGCATTATGGCGCGCGACCGGGATGACCGATGCCGATTTCGGCAAACCGATCATTGCCGTGGTCAACTCCTTCACCCAGTTTGTACCGGGGCACGTGCATTTGCGCGATCTGGGTAAACTGGTTGCTGAACAAATCGAAGCCTCTGGCGGCGTGGCGAAAGAATTCAACACCATCGCGGTGGATGACGGCATCGCCATGGGGCACGGCGGTATGCTCTATTCGCTGCCCTCGCGTGAACTGATTGCTGACTCGGTGGAGTATATGGTGAATGCCCACTGCGCCGATGCGATGGTGTGTATTTCCAACTGCGACAAAATCACGCCGGGGATGCTGATGGCGTCGCTGCGTTTGAATATTCCGGTGATCTTTGTCTCCGGCGGCCCGATGGAAGCCGGTAAAACCAAACTGTCGGACAAGATCATCAAGCTGGATCTGATCGACGCGATGATTCAAGGCGCTAATCCTAATGTCAGCGATGCCGATAGCGAACAGATCGAACGCTCGGCGTGTCCAACGTGTGGTTCCTGCTCCGGGATGTTCACCGCTAACTCAATGAACTGTTTGACCGAAGCGCTGGGGCTGTCTCAGCCGGGTAACGGCTCGTTGCTGGCGACTCACGCCGATCGTAAAGAGCTGTTTCTTAACGCGGGCAAGCGGATTGTGGAACTGACCAAGCGCTATTACCAGCAAGACGACGAAACGGCGTTGCCGCGTAATATCGCCAACAAAGCCGCGTTTGAAAACGCCATGACGTTAGATATTGCGATGGGCGGTTCAACCAACACCGTGCTGCATCTGTTGGCGGCCGCACAGGAAGGGGAAATCGACTTTACGATGGCGGATATTGATCGCCTGTCACGTCAGGTGCCGCATTTGTGCAAAGTGGCGCCGAGTACCCAGAAATACCATATGGAAGACGTCCACCGTGCAGGCGGAGTGATTGGCATCTTGGGCGAGTTGGATCGTGCGGGCTTGCTGAATCGTGACGTCAATAATGTGTTGGGTCTTAATCTGCCGCAAACGCTGGATGCGTATGACGTTATGTTGACCAACGATGAAAGCGTGAAAAAAATGTACTCGGCTGGCCCGGCGGGTATCCGCACCACACAAGCTTTCTCACAAGATTGCCGTTGGGACTCGTTGGATACCGATCGCCAGGAAGGGTGTATTCGCACGCGTGAGCATGCCTACAGCCAAGACGGCGGATTAGCGGTGCTGTATGGCAACCTGGCGGAAGACGGCTGTATCGTCAAAACCGCGGGCGTGGATAAAGACAGCCTGACATTCCGTGGGCCAGCAAAAGTATATGAAAGCCAAGAAGACGCGGTGGACGCGATTCTCGGCGGTAAAGTGGTGGCGGGCGATGTGGTGGTTATCCGCTATGAAGGGCCGAAAGGCGGGCCAGGGATGCAGGAAATGCTGTACCCGACCACGTATCTGAAATCGATGGGATTGGGTAAATCTTGCGCATTGATCACCGATGGGCGTTTTTCTGGCGGGACGTCTGGTCTGTCGATCGGTCATGCTTCGCCGGAAGCAGCCAGCGGCGGCATAATTGGGTTGGTAGAGGATGGCGATATGATTGATATCGACATTCCGAACCGTGGCATTGTGCTGGATGTGGCAGAACGTGAACTGGCGCAGCGCCGGGAAACGGAGCTGGCGCGCGGTGATGCGGCCTGGACGCCAAAATCACGTGAACGTCAGGTGTCTTATGCGCTGCGTGCCTATGCCACGCTAGCGACCAGCGCCGATAAAGGCGCGGTGCGTGACAAGAGTAAGCTGGGAGGCTAAAACCATGGCGGTATCCCTTCCCCTACCCGACGCCCCTTGTGGCGCGGAATATTTGCGAGCGGTGCTCCGCTCACCGGTTTACGAGGTGGCGCAAGTCACCCCGTTACAGACCATGGATAAAATCTCTTCGCGACTGGGCAATACGGTGTTAGTGAAGCGCGAAGATCGTCAGCCGGTACATAGCTTTAAGCTACGTGGTGCCTACGCGATGATCGCTGGGCTAAGTGGCGAGCAAAAAGCGCGCGGTGTGGTGACGGCCTCTGCGGGTAACCATGCGCAGGGGGTTGCCCTGTCTGGCAGCCGTTTAGGCATCAAAACGCTGATCGTGATGCCCGTGTCGACGGCTGATATCAAAGTCGATGCCGTGCGTGGTTTCGGTGGCGAAGTGTTATTGCACGGTGCTAACTTTGACGAGGCTAAAGCCAAAGCGATCGAGCTGTCATTGCAACAGGGCATGACGTTTGTCCCGCCGTTCGACCATCCGGCGGTGATTGCCGGGCAAGGCACGCTGGCGATGGAACTGTTACAGCAAGATGCCCATCTTGATCGGGTTTTTGTCCCGGTTGGCGGTGGCGGTTTAGCCGCCGGTGTTGCGGTGTTGATCAAACAGCTTATGCCGCAAATTAAGGTGATTGGCGTGGAGGCAGAAGATTCAGCCTGTCTGCGCGCCGCACTGGATGCCGGGCAACCGGTTGATTTAGCGCGCGTCGGGCTGTTTGCCGAAGGGGTGGCGGTAAAACGCATTGGTGACGAAACCTTCCGTCTCTGCCGTGAATACCTTGATGATGTCATTACCGTTGATAGTGATGCCATCTGTGCGGCGGTGAAAGACCTGTTTGAGGACGTACGCGCCATTGCGGAGCCTTCCGGCGCGTTAGCGTTAGCCGGGCTGAAAAAGTACGTGCAGCGGCACAACATTCAGGGTGAACGTTTGGCGCACGTCCTGTCCGGCGCTAATCTTAATTTCCACGGGTTGCGCTACGTCTCTGAGCGCTGCGAATTGGGTGAACAGCGTGAAGCGCTGCTGGCCGTCACCATTCCAGAACAGAAAGGCAGCTTCCTCACTTTCTGCCAACTGCTGGGGGGGCGGGCGGTAACGGAGTTCAATTATCGTTATGCCGATGCGGCCGACGCCTGCATTTTTGTTGGCGTGCGTTTAACCCGTGGTCACGTTGAGCGGCAGGAGATCATCAGTGAACTGACGGTTGGTGGTTATCAAGTGGTCGATCTTTCCGATGACGAGATGGCCAAATTGCACGTGCGCTACATGGTTGGCGGGCGTCCTTCCAAACCATTACGTGAACGGTTGTACAGTTTTGAGTTCCCTGAGTCCCCGGGCGCGCTGCTGAAATTCCTCAACACGCTGGGCACGCACTGGAATATTTCGCTGTTTCATTACCGCAGCCACGGCACAGATTTTGGCCGTGTGTTGGCCGGCTTTGAGCTGTCGCACACGGAGCCTGAGTTTGAACAACACCTCACGGCGTTGGGTTACGATTGCCACGACGAAACCAATAATCCCGCGTTTCGCTTCTTTTTGCAGGGATGAAGAAAACGACGGTGCGGCAGCGGCTGAGTTTGCGGTTGTTGCACCGTTGGCTACCCCTACAACCTAATCTTTCAATAGCCTGTTTTTGCGTCATTCCAGCGGTTTCAGAGCAAGCGCCAGAATGCATCAATGAGCGGATCGCTAAGGCGTTTCTTTTGTACGCACACGCCTAATTCGAACGGTTCAACCATTGAAATGTTGTCTAATTGTGAGATGCGATTGCGCACCGGCTCGGGGCTATTGTCCACCACCACACCGGGGATAAGCGCAATGCCGCAACCCAGCGCGACCATTGACACAATAGCCTCATGGCCGCCGACGGTGGCATAAATCAGCGGATTGCTGAGGCGTTGGCGGCGGAACCACAACTCGATGCGTTTTCGTGATGGGCCATGTTCCGGCAGGATAAACGGAATATTGGCCCAATCTGGCTGTTCGGCTAAAGCCTGCGCCCGCACTGCACATGGCAAGGCCGGCGCAATTAATACCAGCGGAATTTCGCCAATCTGGGTGAACTCTACGCTACCGGGCAGACTTTCCGGCCGCCCCGCAATGCCGAGGTCGGCCTCGCCAGACTGAATTTTATCAACCGCATCGGCGGCATCGCCGGTTGTCAGTTTGATTTCAACTAGCGGATGTTGCGCGCGAAAGCGGTCAAGGATCGGTGGCAGGTGGCTATAGGCGGCGGTCACTGAGCAAAACAGCCGCAACTCGCCGCTGAGTGACGGGCCGTGCTGGCCGAGCGCATGTTTCAATTGTTGGTATTGCAACAGCGTTTGCTGGGCAAACAGTTTCAGTTGTTCACCGGCGTCGGTTAGTTGCACGGTGCGGTTATCGCGCAGGAACAGTGACGTCCCCAATATCTCTTCCAATCGCTGTATTTGGCGGGAGAGTGTCGAGGGGCTAACGTGCATGGCTTTGGCGGTGCGGCCGAAATGACGGCTTTCCGCTAAATGTAAGAACAGCTTTAAATCACGTAAATCCATATCCATAGGCTCGCGCTGAGTGTGTTGCATAAAATGAAATATAACATTGTTAATATATCAATTTAAGCAACACAAATACTGTTATACATTGAGTTTAACGAATCTCCGCACAGACAGGGCGGGGAATGAAAATAACAGCACACTGTCTATTTCGATGTGCAGCGGGTGCGGATAGCCAAGCGGCAGATTGAAAGCGATAGATTTGCAAGACATAACATCTAACTGGAGTACCACCATGGCTAACTATTTCAACACATTGAACCTGCGTCAGCAGTTGGCGCAATTGGGTAAGTGTCGCTTTATGGCGCGTGACGAATTTGCCGATGAAGCCGGTTATCTCAAAGGGAAAAAAGTGGTGATCGTCGGCTGTGGTGCACAGGGGCTCAATCAGGGCTTGAATATGCGCGACTCGGGTTTAGACGTTTCCTATGCCCTGCGCAAAGAAGCCATTGCCGAGAAACGTGCGTCATGGCGTAAAGCCACCGAAAACGGTTTTAACGTTGGCACCTATGAAGAGCTGATCCCGCAGGCGGATCTGGTAGTTAACCTGACGCCAGACAAACAGCACTCCGCCGTGGTACAGGCCGTTCAGCCACTGATGAAAGAGGGCGCGGCGTTGGGTTACTCACACGGCTTCAACATCGTTGAAGTGGGCGAGCAGGTTCGTAAAGACATCACCGTCGTGATGGTTGCGCCGAAGTGTCCGGGAACCGAAGTTCGTGAAGAATATAAGCGGGGCTTCGGCGTACCGACGCTGATCGCGGTTCACCCAGAGAACGATCCGAAAGGCGAAGGGATGGCGATTGCCAAGGCATGGGCAGCCGCAACCGGTGGTCACCGTGCTGGCGTGTTGGAGTCCTCCTTCGTTGCAGAGGTGAAATCTGACTTGATGGGTGAGCAAACCATTCTGTGTGGTATGTTGCAAGCGGGTTCACTGCTGTGCTTCGACAAGCTGGTGGCAGAAGGAACAGACCCTGCCTATGCGGAAAAACTGATTCAGTTCGGCTGGGAAACCATCACGGAAGCCCTGAAGCAGGGCGGTATCACCTTGATGATGGATCGTCTGTCCAACCCGGCTAAGCTGCGTGCTTATGCGTTGTCTGAACAACTGAAAGGCATCATGGCGCCGCTGTTCCAGAAGCACATGGATGACATCATTTCTGGTGCGTTCTCCAGCGGCATGATGGCTGACTGGGCAGAAGACGATGTGAAACTGCTGACTTGGCGTGAAGAAACCGGCAAGACGGCGTTCGAAAATGCGCCGCAATTTGAAGGTAAAATCAGCGAGCAAGAGTACTTTGATCACGGTGTATTGATGGTAGCGATGGTGAAAGCGGGCGTTGAGCTGGCGTTCGAAACCATGGTGGATTCCGGCATCATTGAAGAGTCTGCTTACTACGAATCTCTGCACGAACTGCCGTTGATCGCCAACACGATCGCGCGTAAGCGTTTGTATGAAATGAACGTGGTTATTTCTGATACTGCAGAATACGGTAACTACCTGTTCTCTTACGCAGCGGTACCGTTGTTGAAAGATTTCATGAATACCTTGCAGGCGGGCGATTTGGGTAAATCCGTTGTGGGTACGGCTGTCGACAATGCGCAACTGCGTGATGTGAATGAAGCGGTACGTCACCACCCAATCGAAACGGTTGGTCGCAAACTGCGTGGCTATATGACCGATATGAAGCGTATTGCCGTCGCAGGGTAATGCAGGGAAACAGCAAGGTGGGTTGCCCACCTGACAAAAGAAAAGCCGGTATACATTGCCGGCTGAGCTTGATGACGAAGTCGCCTGATGGCCCGAGATACCCGGGACTAGCGTAGCGAGGGGCGCTCCGGTGGCTTACGCCACTACGACCCCACCGCCACGCTTTCCCTAATAACGGGCTTTGTCACTAAGCCGGTATACATTGCCGGCTTTTTTATGCGTGTTATGCAGACAGTTTTATTGGCGTAGATGAGGTTCTACACGTAGGCGGATTGCCCGTTTTGCGTCTTAGATTACCCCGGCATTGCCGCGCGTGGAATAATTGCCCCGCGATACTGAATGACGGTGCTGGCGGTCAAGTGACCCCGTTGGGCGGCTTGTACGGCGCTGCCGCCGTTCAAACGTACGGCGAGATAACCGGCGCTGAAGGCATCTCCGGCGGCGGTAGTATCGATCACTTTCTCTTTGGGTAACGGCACTGCCGGCACGTCGAGCGGGTTGCCCTTGGCGTTGAACACCAGGCAGGAATCCGCGCCCCGCTTAATCACAATCTCTTCGACGCCAAGACCACGCGTGCGGTTCACCACCTCTTCCAGCGGCTGTTGACCCCACAATAAATCTTCGTCATCCAGCGTCAGGAAAGCCATATCGGTACAAGACAGCATATCGCGGTAAGCACGTTGGGTGTCTTGTTGGCTCTGCCACAGACGGGGACGATAGTTATTGTCGAATATCACCTTGCCACCGTTATTGCGGCACTGGCGCAGCAGGGTAAACAGCGTGTCTCTGCTGGCCGGATTGAGGATCGCCAAGCTGATACCGCTGAGATACAGATAATCAAATTGTGCCAGTTGGGAAATGATTTTTTCGGCTGGTGGGCATGCCAACCAGTAGCGTGCTGCCGCATTGTTGCGCCAATAATGGAAATTGCGCTCTCCGTGCTCATCGGTTTCGATGATGTACAATCCTGGCAGCTTGTTATCCAAACGCGATACCAGTTCTGTTTTGATGTGTTCCTGCCGCCACGCCTGTAGCATTTCGTCGCTAAAGCGGTCGGTGCCCAGCGCGGTAACATAATGCACCTGCAGTGCTGACTGCGGCACCTGGCGGGCAAGATAGACGGCCGTATTCAACGTATCGCCGCCGAAGCCACGATTAAGTTCGTCACCTTTCTGCGATAACTCGATCATGCATTCGCCGATCACGGCGATATTCTTGTGGTTCATGACACTCCCTGCGTTAATCCTGAACACTGATTACTGAACAACATGCTCAGTTTCATGGCAATAACGCAGTGAGTCAATTAAAATAAAACAGCGTTTCATTTAATTTTGATCGAGAAATGGCAATCGCCCGTCGATAATCACATTTTGCATGGCTACTTGGCGGTTGCGCGCAGCTCAGTGACCACCTTGCCGCCGATGCCCCAATTATCGGTGTCTACCTCATCAATGACCACAACCGTGGTGGCCGGGTTTTTGCCCAGCGTATCGACTAACAGCTGAGTGACGCCCGCAATTAACTGTTTCTTTTGCTCTGCGGTGGCACCTTCGCGAGTGATTTTGATATTAACGTAAGGCATAGGTTTTCCTTCAGGTTGGCGTATCGATGACAAAACTGTAGATGGCTTTTCACATGGATTAAAGTTTTTGCGATATTAAGAGGATAAACCGTGATGATGGCAGGGCAGACATCAGATGGAAGAATAAGCAGCCTGAATCAGGATGTTGGGCTTAATACTTGGCAGCGATGATGTTGGGTTTCTTCGATTAACACATCGGTATGTGCGGCCTCAATGAGGTGAGGCCGCAATCGATATTACAGCGCCTTGTGGCGAGTTTCTTTCATCAAGAGCAGGGCGATCAGCGTCAGCGTGGCCATTGCTGCCAGATACATCCCGACGTAAAACAGGCCGTAATTGGCATTCAGCCAGGTGGCGATATAAGGCGCAACTGAGGCTCCGAGAATCGAGGCGACGTTATACGAGAAAGATGCGCCGGTATAACGGACTTCGGTCGGAAACAGTTCGGGCAGCAGTGCGCCCATCGGGCCAAAGGTCAACCCCATAATGCTCAAGCCACACAGCAGGAACGCCATCACCAGTGCCTGATTGCCTGAACCGAGCATCACCGGGAACAGGAAGGAAAAACCGATCATCAGCAGGGTAATCACGATCATCGTCTTACGGCGACCAAACGCATCGGCCAGCAGCCCAGCGATCGGCACCATCACTCCGAAACCAATGACCGCGAGCATCAGCATCCACAGGAAACTTTCACGCGCGTAGCCTAACCCCAACGGTTGTGCTGTGGTGCCGTAGGTCATTGAGTACACGGTCATCAGGTAGAACAGGGTATAGGTCGCCAGCATGATGAACGTACCTAAAATGGTCACCTTCATATGCTTGCTTAACAGCGTACCGAGCGGAATTTTCACCTGCTTGCCCGCTTTGGCGGCTTTGGCGAACACCGGCGTTTCATGCAGCGAAACGCGCACGTATAAGCCTATCAGCACTAAAACGGCGGACAGGATAAACGGCACGCGCCAGCCCCACGTCATGAATTGCTGGTCGGTCAGTAACCAAGAGAGCAGCAGGAAAGTGCCGTTGGCGAAGAAGAAGCCGATGGGAGCGCCAAGCTGTGGGAATGAGCCATACAACGCCCGTTTGCGCGGCGGCGCGTTCTCGGTGGCTAAGAGCGCAGCCCCTCCCCATTCACCACCCAGCCCCAGCCCTTGGCCAAAACGCGCCAGAGCCAGCAGGATGGGGGCGAGAATGCCAATGGTTTCATAACTGGGCAGCAGGCCGATCATCACGGTGGAAATCCCCATCGTCAGCAGCGACGCGACCAGCGTTACCTTACGGCCAACGCGATCGCCGAAGTGGCCAAATAAGGCCGAACCGATTGGGCGTGCGACAAAGGCGACGGCGAAGGTGGCGAGCGATTGCAGCGTGGCCGTGGTCGGATCGCCTTGTGGGAAGAAAATGTGCGGGAAGACCAATACCGCCGCGGTGGCATAGATATAAAAATCAAAGAATTCGATAGCGGTGCCGACCAATGAAGCGACCAGCACTTTTCCCCGGGAATTAATTGGTGTGGACGCATCGTTAGCGTCGATAGATGGTGCGATGGTGGCTTGCATAGTTATTTCTTATAGTTTCATTATGTAAAAAGCCATCTTAGTCACAGCAAAATACCTTTTCAACGGTACAACTTTGTACTCTGCGGCAGGTAAGATGTTAATAAGACTAATGTTTTATTATGTCGCCCATCTGTAGTGTTAAACGTGGAAAATTAGCTATCTGGCAGTGATAATCGCTGGAAAAGCGTTAAATAAAAGTTACGAGGTGGTTTGTTATGCTGGTTTTGCGTGAGGGGACAATAGCTTCTGGTTGGTTATGCTGCTTTTGTGATTATATTTTGAAATAAAAAACCGGCCTTGAGTTTAAGGCCGGTATATTGCGTTGCGATTGGGGAGCGCTATTGCTGTGACGGCAGCGTTTTATCTTCTTTATACTGCGCCGTTGCGATCCATGCGGCGCAAAACAGCGTGAGACGCGCAAAGAAGTAGAAAAACGCCATCAGACCAATGACCGATCCAAATGCGGCGCCGGAAGGTGATTTCGCGACCTGCGGTAGCGTCATCGTCATCACAAACTTAATCACTTCAAAGCCGATGGCCGCCATTAAGGTACCGCGAAACAGCGCTTTTTTCTTCGGCTTATGGCGCGGCAACATCCAAAATATCCATAGGAAAAGAAGATAGTTGGCGAAGATTGAAATAGACAGCGCGATCAGCGTTAGCGCCGGTCGTAACCACTCAATGCCGTCTAAGCCTAACGCACGAACGATGGCGGCTTGCGCAGAGCCGGCAATGGACGTTAGTGAGAGGGTAATAATCAACGCCACCACCAGACCAATCAACGACACAAAGTCGCGCGTGTATTTGAAATATATTTTCTCTTGATCCTGCGGATTACGTTCCCAGACATCGCGTGATTGAGCGCGAATAGCTTCACGCAGGTTGCCCATCCAACAGATACCGGAATACAGCGCCAGTGCTAAACCGGTCAGTCCAACGGTGGTGCGCTGCTGGATGGCCGTATTGACGGTGTTTTTGAGCGTGTTGGCTAACGTGGGATCGCTGATGCTGCTGACCATGCGGTTGATGAGCTCGGCCAATAAATCAGGATTGGAGGCCAATACAAAACCAACGGCAGCGAAAGAGACCATCAGAATTGGGATCAGCGACAAAAATGAGAAATAGGTAATTGCCGCGCCAAACTGGCTGCCAAGACGATCGTTAAAGCGTTCGACGGCGCGCAAAAGATGGGCGATGGTTGGCCAGGCTTTGATGCGCTCAAGGAGACGGGAAAACCCGGAGATGCCCTTATCAATGTGCTGATTGCCGGTTTTGATGCCGTTCTGCGGCTGTGCAGACGTTTCACTGTCGGGCTGACGGGGTTCTTTATCTGATCCTATTGGCATTACGTCACGACTTCCTTAACGATAAAAAGAGTGTACGCCATTGATTATAACTAAATCGCCTGATGATTTGGTCATTGCTGTGGCGAATAGGGGGATTTCTTAGATTAAGCACCTAACTCACTCACACCCATACCCTTAATGTTGAGCATAGGGGTAATAATCCGATTCGATGTATTTATATGGTCGATTTTTTTTACTGGATCATCACCAAATTTTATCTATTTCAAGGCATAGAAAGCGTTTACTCATGGTGTGGCGTGGTGGTTTCTCACATCGACGCCGGACTACAGCCGTAGGGGCTGGTGCGTTTTCATTTGCTATTGATCGTAAAATTGGAAGGTCCTATGACACTACTTAATCACCCAACCTGTCGCCCGTTTACTGAAGCGGGAAACCTGTCGCAGATTTCGGCCTTTTATGAAGAAGGACGCAACATTATGTGGATGTTGCTGCGCGCAGAGCCGCGACCGTGTTTCAATCAGGCGTTAATCGAAGACATTATGGCGTTGGCTCAGGCGGCTAAAGAGTCGTCGTTAACATTTGATTTCTGGGTTACCGGCTCGCTGGTGCCCAACATGTTTAACGTGGGGGGCGATCTCCACTTCTTCGCTGAATCGATCAAAAATCGTAACCGCGCCGCGATGACGGCATATGCGCGCGCCTGCATCGATTGCGTACACGCTGCTGCGCGCGGGTTTGATACCGGAGCAGTGAGTATCGCGATGGTTGAAGGGAGCGCGCTAGGCGGCGGTTTTGAGGCGGCGCTGGCGCATCATTTTGTGTTGGCACAAAACAACGCGCGTATGGGTTTTCCAGAAATTGCCTTTAACCTGTTTCCGGGTATGGGCGGATATTCATTGGTTGCGCGTAAAGCCGGTATGCGGTTGGCGGAAGAGTTGATTTGGCGCGGTGAAGCGCATACGGCGGAATGGTTTGAAAGCCGTGGGCTGGTCGATAGACTGTTTCAACCGGGCGAAGGTTATAGGGCGACGCGTACGTTTATCGATACCATTCGGCCAAAACTGAATGGCATGCGCGCTATGCTGCGCGCGCGTCAGCGCGTATTACAACTGACGCGCTCGGAGCTGATGGATATCACCGAAGATTGGGTGCAGGCGGCATTTACTCTTGAACCAAAGGATCGCGAATATATTGAACGTTTGGTGATGCTACAAGATCGCCATACGCAAAACTTACGCCGCGTAGGTTAATCATCGTTTGCCCGCACTACAGCGATGCTGGGTGCGGGCGGTAATGCTGCAACCAGTGCTCCAGTTGAAGCGGTAGCATGGGATGGGCAAACAAAAATCCCTGTTTTTCGTCGACGCCTACACCATCAAGGAATTGATTTTCACTCTCTGTTTCAACGCCTTCGGCAATGACGCGAAATTGTAAGGCTTCGGCCGCCGCCACAATAGCGCGTACCAACGATTGTGATACCGGATCCCGATTCACGCCGCGCACGAAGCTTTTATCCAGTTTAATAGCATCCAACGGTATACGTGCCAGTTGTGCCAATGAAGAGTAACCGGTACCGAAATCATCAAGATGCACCTGAGCACCCAGTTGCCGCAGTTGCGTGATGAGTGCGCGAACGCGGTCTTCATCTTCGATCAGGCTACTTTCCGTCAGTTCAAAATCCAGCGGGCAGGCGGTAAACTGATGTTCTTGCAATACCTGCAGCAGCGCGTCCACCACCGAATCATCCACCAGTTGCCGGGCAGAAAGGTTGACGGCCACGCGCAGATTGATGCCTTGCCGTTGCCAATCGGCGGCCTGTTTCGCGGCAGTCTTCAATACCCATTGGCCCAGAGGAGCGATCAAACCGGATTCTTCAGCGTAAGAAATAAACTGTAACGGTGGAATCAGCCCACGTTCCGGTGAATCCCAACGAACCAGCGCCTCGACGCTATGCGCCTCACCACTGTGTGCATTGATTTTCGGTTGGTAATACACCACCAGTTGATTTTGCTCCAAGCCTTTGCGCAAATTAGTGTCGAGCCACATATATTCTGCGACGCGTTTGTTCATCTCTGGAGAAAACACGCTAAATGTGCGCTTGCCTAACTCTTTGGCAACGTACATGGCGGTATCGGCGTTGCGGATTAGGCTGTCAAGATCGCATCCGTGCTCGGGGCAGATCGCAATGCCAATCGAACACCCGGTATACACCTCGATCAAACCAATGCGGAACGGCGTTTGCAACCGTTCGATAATCCGCCGCGCTAATTCCTGCAACATAACGCGATCGGCATCGTAGACCAGCACCAAAAACTCGTCGCCGCCCAGCCGGGCCAGCACTTCGCCGTGGTTCAGACAACTGAGGATGGCCAGAGAGACATCGACCAGTAAGCGGTCACCAAACATATGACCATAGGCGTCATTCACTTTTTTGAAGTTATCGAGATCAAGATACACCAGCCCCACGTTATTTGAGCCTCGCTGGTCAATGGCTTGGGTGATCTTGTCTTGAATGGCATTGCGGTTAGGCAGGCCGGTAATGATGTCGGTATTGGCCAGCACCCGTAATCGTTCTTGTGCACGCCGCTCTTCGGTGATGTCGGTGCCCGAACAGATCAAAAAGACTTCGTTTTTACCACTGCCGCTGTGGACGAATTTATTGCGGAACAGAAACAGACGCTCACCTTTGACGGTTTTTATCCAGCGTTCAACTTCATACGATGAGCCATTTTTGAAGAACCCAGCAATATTCTGGCGCGAGGCGGCGGCTTCCTCCGGGCTCATAAATAGCTGAAACACATTTTTGCCGATCACATCCTGCTCACGCAGGCCGGTATACTCTTCACTGAGGCGATTGAAGCGCTGAATACGGCCATGCTGATCGACAATCACAATCACCGAATTGGCTTCTGACACCACCTGTTCGGCAAATGACAAGCCATGCACCAGATCGCGCGCGACGGCTTTGGTATCGGTATAGGCGGAAGCGGTGCCTGCCCATTCATGCTTATTAACCCGTCGCCCCACCAGATGCAAATGGATAGGTTCGCCAGATAGCGGGATAGCGAGATCCAAACTGCTGGTCACCCCGGTCAGACGACGGATCTTGGCTGCCTGCATCGCGTTCAGCTCAACCGCGAGATAGGTTTTGCCTTTGACTGCCGTCAGTTCCAAGGCATTGCTGTCGAAAGCCAGTCGCCAATAGGGGCTGCTGGTGCCAAATAGGGTATGAAGGCGCTGTGGGCCAGGATCTGCAAACATGGTGTATCCTCAAAAGGGCATCAGCAGTGTTGGGCATGCGGGTATCATCATATAACATGCTTTTTAACGTAGATTAACGGTTTATTAAAACCATTATAGATACGTTGCGTTTTTTTGGCCGACACGGTGGTTGCTCGCCATATGCCTATAAATGTCGGAAGACAATGCAATTATGGGGGAAGTTCATGTTTGGCTGAGTTTCCAGTATGGGATAATTTGCTAAGGTTGTGATAAATTATAATCACGGTATGAAAAGATAAAATACTCGGCATCAGGTAAAAAACAGCCCCTTCGTCACTAAAGTTTTCGTTATTTAAACGCATTCTTCATTATTTTCTCACAATTGGATAATTATCCTTGTTGGCGTTTTAAAAAGTTTACATTCCATCGCATTACTATAAATTTTTAAGCCTATTATTATCTCCGACGACAGGATACCTCTGCTAAATACGGCATTCCTGATGATGAATTAACTTTAAGGAAATACAATATGCGTAAATTGACCGCTTTATTTGTTGCTTCAACTTTGGCCTTGGGTTCTGCATCTATGGCTTTTGCCGCTGAGACGGCGACGCCAGCCGCCGATGGTGCACCGATGAAAATGATGCACCATAAAGGCCCCGGCAAAGGTGGCCCATTTGCCGGTCTGGAGCTAACCGAGCAGCAACGCCAGCAAATGCGTGACATTATGAAAGAAGCGCACCAAAAACGCGGCATGGGCATGAAAGAAGAGCGTCAGGCACTGCACAATCTGGTCGCCTCCGACAGCTTCGATGAAGCTAAAGTGAAGGCGCAGATCGATACCATCAGTAAAGCGCAATCTGAACGTATGTTGGAACGTGTAAAAGCTCAAAATAAAATGTATAACCTGCTCACTCCAGAGCAGAAAAAACAATACAATGAGAACTATCAGAAACGCGAACAAAAAATGATGAACCATATGGATAAAATGAAAGCGCAAAAAGCCATTGCCGAGTAATTAATTTCATCGAGCAGCAAATAAAAAGGCCAGATTACACTCTGGCCTTTTTTGTTATTTTCCGATCATGATCTCACGCACGCGAAGAATCCATTATTCTGGCAGGGTAATCGCATTGAAATGCGTGATGATGGTTTGTGCAAATTGCGGATCATTGATGTGATAAGGCGTTTTAATCAGCCGGCGTTTTTCGGTTTGGATCAGCGTACTTTCCAATGAGCGAACAAAAGCGCCCAGAGCGGCGGGATCCCAAAAGGGTTGTCCTGGCGCATCCAGCGCGGAAACGCCGCCCTCAGGGATCACGAAGCGCACTTCACCTGGGCAAGCATTCAGTTTTTCACCGATCCAACGGCCCATGTGCGCGTTTTCTTCGGCGGTGGTGCGCATCAGCGTCACCTGAGTATTGTGATTGTAGACTTGCCGATCGGCATAGCGCGCAGGCACGGTTTTCGGATGACCAAAATTGATCATGTCTAGCGCGCCACAAGACATCACGCATGGGATACCGGTACGGGCGATTGCACCAAACCGGTCTTCATTGCAGGCTAGCACGCCATCGAACAGATAATCGCAGACTTCGGTCGTGGTCAGATCCAAGACTGCGTTCAACAGCAGGCTGTCGATCAGTTTTTCCATGGCATGGCCGCCACTGCCGGTGGCATGAAAAACCAGACAATCCCACTGCGATTCGATGGCGGCGGTCACCGCCTGAATGCACGGTGTGGTGACGCCAAACATGGTCAAACCGGTGGCAGGTTTACTGGCAGACTCATCATCGATACGAAAACGCACGGCACCGGCTATTTGGTGTGCGGCATTGCCTAACACTTTACGTGAAATTCGATTTAACCCAGCGATATCGGTGACGGAATACAGCATGGTAATATCGCTGGCGCCGACATACCCGGAGACATCACCAGCGGCCATACTTGAAACCATCAGTTTGGGTAGGCCGATTGGCAATTGCTGCATTGCCGGGGTGATGATAGCTGTGCCACCGGAGCCGCCCATGCCAAGCAAGGCTGCGACGTTATGGCGGGATAACATAAAGCGCTCAAAGGCGATCGCCATCGCGGCAATCGCTTGACCACGATTGGTGCAGAATACGGCTTGCGCCCCATCGGGGTGAAAAGCGGCTACGTCGGCCGAAGAAATATCGGCCGGGTAGCGTGCTGGCATGGTGTGTGTGGAAAGATCGACCGTAATGGTGGGTAAACCGAGGTTGTCAATCAAACTACGCACATACGCCAACTCTTGTCCTTTGGTATCTGCTGTGGTAGCAATATAGACAAAAGCTGGGGCATTTCTCATCGTCTGTTCCTGGAAAAGGTTCGGAAGTTGACCGAACTGTTTGTTTCTAATAATAACTTATTATAAATGTTGGAACCCTGGTGTTGACACAATAAGATACAGCCGACGAATTTGTATACATAATGAGACTGTAGTATCATTTATGCAAGCTTAATTTAGTTAAAAGTGAGATTTCCGTCTCATTTTTAACCTTTTTAGTTCGCTTTTGCGCTGCTGGGGGAGCCAGGATCCCACCAGTTACGTTATTCATCATGTCTATCCCAGGTGGGATGGCATGAGAAGTGTGAGGTTGATGTGCCACTATCCGCTTTTCCCGCATCGCGGGACCAATCTTTAACACATACTCGGGCCAGAACTCGGAAATTGCTGCTTACCAGCGCCATGGAACTGTACGACGGCGGCGTTTTTCCGTCGATTACCGAGCTGGCGTTACACGCGCAGGTTTCCCGTGCGACCGCCTACCGTTATTTCCCCACGCAAAGCGCTTTGATTACCGCCGTGGTTGCGGAAAGTCTTGGCCCGATCTTGCAGTGGGAACCACGTGATGACGATGCTTTACTGCGTATCCAACAATTACTGGCATTCGCCTATCCGCAGATGGAACAGCATGAAGGAGCATTGCGTGCCGCATTACAACTGTCTTTGCAACAATGGGCAAATGCCACGCCGGGTGAGAAGTTTGTGCGTGGGAATCGTAAACGTCTGTTGAAAATTGCCGTGGAGCCGCTGGAAGATAAATTACCACCGGATTCGTTACAGCGCGTGATACATTCTTTCTCGCTGATTTATGGTTCCGAGGTATTCTTGGTGCTGAAAGATATTTGGGGATTGGATATCAAAGGTATTCAGGATGTCACGCAATGGATGGCAAAAGCGATTATTCGTCAAGCGGAAGAAGACGTGCGCAACTGCAAAAAATAGCCAGCAGGATAATCCATTTTTCACGCGTAGGTAGCCGGAAAAGCAGCATGTTTCACTAAATGAATGGCCTATGTTGTTATAACTTTTACTGATATTAATGCTGTTAACGACATCCATTGATTAGCCGCAGGGAATAGGTTCTTGCGGCTAGCTGCTGTTTTTTATGATTATAAATCATGTGGTTGAAATTTGTCTTGTTCGGTAATAAATAAGCCTGCCATCGATATTACGTCGCCTTTCTCATGATAGTGCTCTTCCCATTTTCCATTTTTTTTACTGCCTTATTCCCCTCCACTTTATTTCACGAAATCTTGACCTATTAGGCGGGATTTTCATTGTTGTGCTTTATTTATTTGGTGTTACACAACGGTGACATACAAAACCAATATAACATTTGCAAACCAACAATGGATGGTAACTGGGATGGACAGTAAACGTAGAGGAAATAAGCCCGAGCAGGAGAAGTGTGCGCGTTCTGTGCCGGCTAAACATCGGATAAAGTTGAGTGTTGTCGCCTGCTGCTTGGCCGCTATGAGCAGCGGTGTGCAGGCGTCGCGTTATGTGGAAAATGGTCAACCCGGCGATGCAGCCAGCTGGCGCAATACTGAATTTAATGCAGACTGGGGGCTGGGTGCGATCAATGCCGATCGGGCTTATGCCGCGGGTTATACCGGGAAAGGGCAAAAGGTCGGTATCCTGGATACGCCGGTTTACAATCAGCACCCCGAATTTGCGGGTGACGGTAAATTGATTAATGTGATTACTCAGGGGATTCGAGCCTATACTGATCCACATCGACCGGGTATTAACGCGGGCGACCCTTTCTATTTTGATGGCACCTTCCATTTTTATAATGGTGCCACCCTGAGCAATCACGGTGTTCACGTTGCCGGCATTACATCCGCAAACCGTGATGGCGTAGGTATGCACGGTGTCGCTTTTGATTCGCAAGTCATCAGTGTGGATAACGATAACGACGGCCCCGCTTATGGTGAGTTTCTCGGGCTGGATGGTGCGGTGACGAACGCCGGTTGGCAGGCAATGATCGACAATGGCGTGCGGATTATTAACAATAGTTGGGGCGTCAGCATTCCCGATATTCTTTCTGATGGAGGCAAAGATCCGAATGCTTTGCACTTTGAATTGAAGGATGCGCAAGAGCAATTCGATCAGGTCAAACCGTTGTTGGGCAGTTTGGCGGGCGCAGGGTATCAGGGGGCGATTGATGCAGCACGTCATAATATTCTGGTACTGTTTGCCGCCGGTAACGATGGTAATTACAATCAGCCCGATGTCATCAGTGGATTGGGCTACTTTGTGCCGGATATTGCGCCAAACTGGCTGACGGTGACCAGTGTGGCGCAGGATCCCGACTCGGCCAATAGTGAGCCTTACACCATCAGTTCTTTCTCTTCGCGTTGCGGCTATAGCGCCAGCTTCTGCGTCGCCTCTCCCGGTAGTAAAATTTATAGCGCGGTGGCTAACGGTTCTGATCCCAATCACTTGACGGCAGATTATGCCAACAAAAATGGTACTTCAATGGCGACACCGCATGTGGCCGGTGCTGCGGCCGTGTTGCTACAACGTTTCCCTTACCTGTCTAGCGCACAAATAGCGAGCGTGCTGAAAACCACCGCCACGGATATGGGCGAGCCGGGTATCGATGCCTTGTATGGCTGGGGGATGATCAACCTAGGTAAAGCTATCAATGGGCCAGGGATGTTCTATACCGTTGACGATATTCCGCAAGAATTCCGTGTGCCGGATGCTGAGGGGGTTGCCTACGGTCCGACGCAATTTGTCGCGAATATTCCGGGGATTGGCAGCAAAATGGACACCGAAACCTTGCATGAGCGAGTTTGCGAGGATATCCAATGCGGTTTAGATGTCTGGAGCAATGCGATTTCTGGTCACGGTGGGCTGACCAAAGAGGGGAGCGGTACGCTGGTGTTGACCGGCGATAACCGCTACCTCGGGCCGACGCAGGTCAATCAAGGGTTGCTGGCGATCAACGGCAGCATTGTGTCTGATGTGTCAGTACAAAGCGGCGGCGTGTTGGGGGGCTCAGGGCGCGTAGGTTCTCTGACCGTTAACGCGGGTGGTGGCGTGTCGCCGGGGAACTCCATCGGTACGCTGAACGTGACCGATGACGTAACCTTCGAGTCGGGTTCACATTACACGGTGGAAGTGGCAGCTAACGGCAGCAGCGATCGGATCGCCAGCGGCGGATCGGCCACGATCAACGGAGGGGATGTGGCGGTGTCGTTGGAAAATAGCGGCAATCTATTGAGTGAAAGCGAAGTGCGCAGCCTGCTCGGCCAGCAGTACAACATTCTGACTGCTGCGCAAGGGGTTAGCGGGCAGTTTAGCGCCATCGCCCCGAATTACCTGTTCCTCGGTACCGGCCTACGCAATCAGTCTCATCAAATCACTCTCGATGTCGGTCGTAACGATACCGCCTTCGCCAGCGTGGCGCTGACCCCGAACGAACGTGCGGTTGCGACGGCGGCGGATGTATTGGCCGCGGGCAACCCGGTGTACGAAAGTATTCTGACCGCCGGCACGCCGAACCAGGCACGGCAGGCATTCCGCCAACTGTCCGGGCAAATCCATGCCGACATGGCCTCGGCGCAGGTGAATGATAGCCGTTACCTGCGTGATGCGTTGAACGGCCGGTTACGTCAAGCCGAAGGGTTGGCGGCCTCACCGGAGATTAAAGCCGATGAGGGCGGAGCCTGGGCGCAACTGCTGGGGGCATGGGATCATGCTTCCGGCAATGACAACGCCACCGGTTATCAGGCCTCCACCTACGGCGTGCTGCTGGGGCTGGACTCGGTTTATGCTGCTGACTGGCGTTTGGGTGTCGCCACCGGTTATACCCGGACTTCGCTAGATGGCGGTCTGGGTGCGAACGCGGACAGCGACAATTACCATTTGGCGGCCTACGGCAGCAAACAGTGGGGGGCGTGGGCATTGCGTGCTGGCGGGGGCTACACGTGGCACCGTTTCGATACCCAGCGCTCGGTGAACTATGGTCAGCATACCGATCGCGCCACGGCAAAATACAATGCACGCACCGAACAACTGTTCGCTGAGGCGGGTTATCGCATGGCAAGCGGCTGGGTTAATCTGGAACCGTTCGCCAACCTGGCCTACGTCAACTTCCAGAACAAGAGCATCCGCGAACAGGGCGGGGCGGCAGCGTTGCACGGTAATAAGCAACACACCGATGCTACCGTCTCTACGCTCGGCCTGCGAGCCGATCGGCAATGGCAGGCGGGGCGAGAAACCACCGTTGCTCTACGTGGGGAGTTGGGCTGGCAGCATCAGTATGGCAGTCTGGATCGTGACACTGGGCTGATGTTTAACGGCAGCAACTCGCCGTTCGTGGTTAACAGTGTCTCGGCCTCGCGCGATGGCGCGGTGATCAAGGCCAGTGCGGAAGTGGCCGTCAGCGAGCGTGCATCGGTGTCGTTGGGTTATGGTGGGCTGTTATCGGAAAATCATCAGGACAACAGTGTTAATGCTGGGTTCACCTGGCGTTTCTAACTGTCTGATGCAATCAACGGAGCCGTTTATCGGCTCCGTTTTCTTTATGGCGAAATAGTTACGTCAACACGTTCACTTCTCTGTAAGATCCCCAAAAAAAACGGCCCCCTGACGGGGACCGGTTAAAATGGGGGGTACATCTTTATTATTAGTAGTAAAGCCTGTGGCCTCGTACGGTATGCTATTGTTCTAAAATATATTTTTTAGAACCAGTGACCTGTACGTATTCCCTGGTGTCATTGCGATTATTGTAACGTTCTGTCTTGTATTATTTTTATAGTGTATTGCTGTGTGTAGCTTCTGATACCATGTTTGACTATAGAAGGTGGTATGTCAAGCAATGTTTCAGGATAAATATTGTATCTAATGCTAATATAGTATGAAGTTTAAACACATGAATAGCTCAAAGCGACTGAAAAATTAGAAAAAATCGAAGGATAAAATGGATAACAATCACCAGAAATTCGATTCGCAGTCGATTGCAAACCGGGTCAGAGAACTTTTTCTTCATCATGGGATAGGTAAGCGTCAACAGGCGAAAGAACTGAGCCGCATTTTGGCGCTGAGTTTTTCGCATGCGCATCGTAAACTGAAAGGGCAAAGCCCTTGGACGCTGGCGCAAATCAACAGTGTAGCGGCGGCATTGGATGAAACGCCGGCGGCTATCGTTGATATGACTGTCGACAGTGAGGCACCCGTGCAAACTATTGCACGAGATGCCATCTTTTCTATCGCCGGTGTGATGCTTCCTTGTGTTGCCTACCTTGGTGATGAGTTGAGCGGTGGGCGAGTGTCAGAATATGTCGCCCTGCAGCAAGATGATCGATGGGTGATTTATCGTGCTGATGAAGCACCGCTTGGTAACCGCTATGGTGTTGAACTGATTGAAATTCGTCCTCATAGTGGTGATGACGAACGGCTCAGCATCGCTGTGCTGGATGACTCACATCAGGCTGCCGATGAGCTCACGAAATATCTCATTAGCCGTGGTTTTGATGCGGTCGCGTTTTATGAGGTAACCGCATTTTGTCAGGCGTTGACGAAAAGCCTGTTTGACGGCTACGTGGTTGATTGGCTGATCGGGCAAGAAACGGCGCAACAATGCATTGAAGCGATTCGGACCTCTGATAATCCTGATGCCCCGGTGCTGGTATTAACCGGCCAATTGGGCACTGGGCTGCGAGAATCAGAAATCGCGCGTGCGATGCGTGACTATGACGTATTGGGGCCCTATGAAAAACCGGTGCGGCTCCACGTGATTGAAGCCGCCCTGCAACGTTGTTTTAATCTTTAGCCGCGGCAAATAACCTATCCAGTGCGTGGGATAACGCGTCCATACGCACAGGCTTTGTCAGATAATCATCAAACATGGCGCGTTGTTCTGCGCTAAGCAATTCCGGGGTATAGGCGCTGATGCCAATAATCGGGATGTGTCGGTTTGGCCCGCGCTGATTACGCAGCTTTTTTGCCAGCGCGGCACCGTCAATACCGGGCATTTGTAAATCCAGTAACAACGCATCATAAGGGCGTCGCAGCAGTTTCTGCAGCGCCCGTTCCGGCGAATCACACTGTTCGTGGCGGTAGCCGAGTTTATCCAACAGCGCCGCAAAAGCATCGCCGATCGATTTATTATCATCCACCACTAGGATCTGCTGTTGCTTCAGGTGCGGCACCGGCAAAGCAACCGCGCCCTCTGTGGTTGCGTGCGGTTCATCACTGACATCAACCGGAATGCTCACAATGAAGGTACTGCCTTTTGTCTGCTCACTGTAAACGGTGATGGTACCTTGCAGCAGTGTGACCAAACCTTGCACAATCGCCAATCCCATCCCCACGCCAGCGTATTGTTTGGTGTGTGATTGATCCAACTGAGTAAAGGGTTGGAAGATTTGGCACAGTTTTGCTTCCTCGATACCGATGCCGGTATCGGTCACTTCAAGCATCAGTGCGTTGCCGCCAGCTTGACGACGCAGACAACCATGCACGGTAATTGTCCCGCTTTCGGTATACTTGTAGGCATTAGTCAGCAAATTGACCAGAATTTGGCGAATCCGCAGCGGATCGCAATACAGTTGTGTATGGCTGAAATCCACCTCACACAGCAGCGAAATGTGCGGCTTATCGGCCAAGATGCCGATTTCATCCGTCGTTTCTTGAATTAACCGTTCTACGTTGAACGGCACGATACGTAATTCCATCATGCCGCTCTCCAGATGCGCATAGTCAGAGAGATCTTTCATCTGGCTTTCAATTTGCTGCGCGGCGGTTTCTAACCGCTGGAAGGTATCAAGGTGTTCTGTCGAGACTTTGGTGTTCATCAGCACATCTATCGCCGACATAATACTTTGTAGTGATGTTCGCAACTCGTGACCGATTGCACCCAGAAACGCATTTTTCGTGCGCATCGCTTTCTCTGCCTCAATGGCCTTCGCCTGCTGCGAAATGGTGATGCGTTGCTGGCGCAAAACAATCAGCGTGATGGCGACCAGCGCAATCACCGAGAACATAATAATCACTAAGCCATAGAAGATGATATGCCGCTTTTCGATGTAATCATCGTAAGCCACCGTGCGCTGTTTCACTTCGGCATGGTCTGCCAGGTTCGCCATTTCCACCGCATAGGGTTTCATGTGCTGCATGACGTTAGAGATTTTGGTGAGATCCAGCGGTGATGTGCCGATGAGTCGATCGAGCGCGTCCATTTCTTTTAGCATATGCGCAATGACCTGCGGATAACCCGGCTCACGGTACAGCGGTTGGGTGGATTCAGAGACGGTTTCCAGCACGTAGAAACGGGAGTATAAAATCTCAAATCGTAGCCTGAGCGCATCGATATCCACTTGGTCGATATGCTTTTGCTGTTCGATATAGGTTTCGAATTCTGCCATTTTGATGGCGAATTTCGCGATCGACCACGAGTAATTTTCCTGCGTACCGGCGATGGCGTATAACCCTTTCCGCGAGAGCGTAGCGCTGTAGTAGTACAGCGTGATGGTCGAGGCAACAAGAAACAACGCCGCAAAAATAGCGGGAATCGCCAACCGACCGCTGCGATTAAACCGGGCTAGCTTCATTTGATCACAATCCTGTTGACCTGCCAGATAAATCGCGCGTTATACAACGGTGAATTCAATTCGGCACCGGCATCGTCACGCGGATAAACCAAGAATAATGGCCCGAAGTTCCTGATTTTCAGTCTCTCCCCGTTCATTTGATAGGCGAGGATAATCCCGTACTGCTGTACGTCGGAAAGTGGGATATCAATATAGTAATCATTGAGGGCATGCATCGAAATCGTCTGCCCTTTGGCGCCGACCTTGGTCAAAATATCGGCTACCGCCACGCCATCAAATTGGCGCTGAGGCGTCCATGAGGTGGAGGTGGTGATACTGCGCATCGGCATGGTGAGCAGATCGCGTTCGGTAAAAACATAACGCTGGTTTGCCGGATCGGTAAAGTGGCTGATATTGCCCGACACCTCCAGAGTAAAGCTGCGTGCAGGAACTTGGGTGATGATCAGGGCCAATATCGCCAGTGTGATATTTCTGATCATGAGTGACAACATCAGGGGATTCTCCGCAATACAAGGATGAGGAATATACCCTTCATACTTCACGTTGCTTGGGTGTTGGCTGCCTTTCTTCATCCTGGTCACAGAGTGGGCTATGCTCCCAAGGACGCATTCAGTTAGCGCCTACAAGCAACTCGAATTATTTTGGGTATAGATAAATTTCGCTGGCTAAAGGGTGGCAGAAAACGGCGAGTTGTGCAGGTGAAAATTGCACAATTACCCGATTGTGGCGACAAATAAATAGGAGCCAGAGCCGCCCCCGGCGGTTTCTTCGTCGGGGGCGCGAGTTTAGGGCTCAGCCAAGAAGCGGGCGAGGCGTTGCTGTAAACGGCTATTTTCTTGCCGTAACTCGGCAATTTCATCCAGTAATGTCAGCGTAATCGCAATACCTGGCCAATCTAACGCCAACTCATGCTGCAGCCGCTGGGCGCGATGAAAGGTTGCCAATGCCCGATCGTCAAACAGCCAAGCGTCTGACGCCGCATCGTGTGGTGCAATCACGCCTAATCCCACGACCTCGAGCAACTCGTCCTCAGACACGCCGGTATGCAGGCAAAACTCGGTCACCGTGAAGCTGATTTTTACGTTAGCCATGTTGTTTCCCCCATCCCTTACGCGGATCAAAGTTGGACTGAGCTTCAGCCAATTGACGCCATAATGCCGCGCTGTGTTCATCGGGTTTGGCTGGCATCACGACTTTAATCACCGCATACAGATCGCCATTCTGCTGTGTGCCTTTGCCCAACAGCCCTTTTCCTTTGATGCGTAGACGCTGCCCGGTTTGGGTGCCGGCAGGAATAGACAGCAGGATGCTTTCTGTGACGGTTGGTACCGGTACCTTAGCCCCTAGCGCGGCTTCCCACGGTGCGATGGGCAGCACGATTTCAAGATTATGGCCCACGATGTCGAACAGGGGATGCGGAGCAATGCGCACGATCAGGTACAGATCGCCATTCGCGCCGCCGCCGATACCGGGCGTTCCTTGGCCTTTTAAGCGAATGCGTTCGCCTTCGGCCACGCCCGCCGGTATTTTCACATTGAGCGTTTTCGGGATCTCACGCTCGATCATGCCAAGCATGTTATACACCGGCAGGTTATAACTGATGGTGCGGGTTTGTTCGGCGAAGGTGTCCTCAAGAAAAAGCGCCACTTCAATGTCGATGTTTTGGCCACGCTGAGCGTGCTGTTGGCGGCTGCGGGCACGATCGCCAAACATCGAGGAGAAGATGTCGGAAAAGTCTTCGTTATCGTGAGTGCTGCCACGCCGGGTTTGGCGGCCAAACTGGGGATCGTTGCGGTGTAAACGTAATTGGTCGTATTCAGCACGGCGCTCTGAATCTTTTAGCACCTCGTAGGCTTCGGCGACGTCTTTAAACTGTGCCTCTGCGTTGGGTTCCTGGCTGACATCAGGATGGTATTTGCGTGCCAAGCGGCGGTAGGCGGTTTTTATCGCCTTGAGATCGTCTGATGGCTTAACGCCGAGAATAGCGTAGTAATCCTTGAATTCCATAGTGTTATCATCTCATCGCAATCTTTCGTCAGAAGAATAACCGGGTCCGTTTTTACTGTATCCGTACTCATAGTAGGGCACTGAAGGTGAACATGACGAGACAATTTTGTTTTCAATGGGTGTAAAAAAGGCCAGGTGAGCGCCGCACCTGGCCTGATAGCGCGTTGATAACAAACCACACGTTGAGATCGTAGCCTGCATTAAAACGAAGATCTCTAAATGTGAATGGCATGATTATGCGGGATACTTACAGCACCACTCTATAATCCATTTTTCCGCAAATTTATAAGATTCAAATTCTTGGGACGTAAAATAGAATTCACCATCATCACAAAAATATCAGCTACATATTTTTTATTTTCGTTTTTCCTTATTTCACGAAATTTCAATGCTTCACCTTATAGTGCTAACGATTAAGCTAACGGGTAGCCAAAAGCGTAGCTTTTGACTGCCCGGCGAACAAAGTGAGCGATAGTTGAGCGTATTGTTATATGCTCAACTACGGGGCTGCAAATGACATGCAGCGTTGCAGAAGCTGTGATGCATGCTCAAAATTTTCTTGCTGCTCCTGCATTTGATAAGCCCATTTTATGCCATGGAAGAAATTATTTCTAAAGCGCAGCACTATGATAAGCATGACTGCCAGCTCATCTCCCGGTGACGACTCGTTTCCTGACAGGATTGAGCGAACTAAATCTGGCTCATCTTTATCCCGTAGGTGCAGGTGTTCAAATCTATGGGTAGGTTCACCGTTTTGGAAGTAGCGGTTCCTAGCGTACTCGAGGTGTGGGGCAAGCCAATTTTCATTGAGATGGCCTTGTGCCTCCCATTCTCGAGATTTAATTACTAGTTTCTTAGTTGATGCTGAAGTGCCCAATACTTGAGCTTCGAATAGCGTCCACATGATTGTGAATGTATTCATCGCCTCAAACTCTTCTGGGCGTAGTTGGCTAAAGCCTGGAGCGAAGCGCTCTATGAGTTCGTTTGCACTCACACTGCCTCCTTGACATTTAATGGTTAAGCTAACGGGCGGCCAAAAGCGCAGATTTTGGACGTCCAGCGAACGGAGTGAGCAACAGTTGAGCTCATTATTAGCCGTTCTCGATGCTAAGTAGAACAATGTCTTTGCCTTTCTTCGTGAGAAAAGCACGGAGATTGCTACCTATGCGCATTACATAAATTTCTTCGGTTGTGCCAGTTACTCGCCGAACTGACGGGTTGTTTTCGAGATTAGATACATTTAGAGATTCAAGTTTAGATACTAGCTGCTGTACCGAAACCTGCCTGCGTACTTCATTTTTCTGTAGTTTTTCTTGTGCTGGCTTAGAGAGGAGTACGCTCATTTTACCCCCAAATTCTTTAGGAACGTTTTGGCATCAACCAAAGATGCCTGTTCTGGATTTTTCTGTATAAGAGCAGCAAGCCCTTCAAGTTTTGCTTTCCGGATGAGGGCAATACAATGCTGGTCATCTGCATATCTCATGACGTTTTCATCGTAATTTAGAAATCTGACATGGGTGAAAATCCAGACCCCGGAAAATAGTGCTAACAACCAGAAAGAAGAGACTTTTGGCAGTAGCGACCAAGTTAATATGCCTTGCGGCATTATTTGACTTGCCATGATGCTTGATAAGACACCAATTACTACGGTCAGTATTAATGTCACCGATAACCGTAGTCGTGGTGATTTTGCTATGTATTCCACGTGGCCTCCATGCATAGCTCCTGCGTATAACGGCTTATTAGTACGAATGCGCGTTTATCATGTTTGATTAGTGAAAATGTTCATTGTTAACTAATTGTATTTCAATAGAATTATCGGATTTTCTTCAAATGCACCACCTAGACAAGCGCACATGTACCTTTTCCGAACCTATTATCTACTTAATAAAAAGTATAAGTAATTAATTTTAGGCTATTTATTTAAACATAAATGAGAAAACGCGCACGAATGCAGGATAAGAATTGTTCAAAACCCTTATAATTTGAATACGACTGTATACTTATCCCGTTTTTTGATGGGTAGTAGTGAGTTACCTCACACGGGGTGTATCGATGAGTCAATAAAGGCCAGAGAACGATGCTCTAGCCTTTCATTTTTCTACAGTAAGAACGTGTGTCGGTGGGTTTCTACATTAACGCATGGTCACAAACTCTTCCGCTGCGGTTGGGTGGATCGCGACGGTGTTGTCGAAATCTTGCTTGGTGGCGCCCATTTTCACTGCGACGGCAAAGCCTTGTAGCATTTCGTCCATACCAAAACCAATACCGTGGATGCCGACAATCTTCTCTTCTTCACCCACACAGACCAACTTCATACGGCATGGCTGGCGGTGCTGGGTGACGGCGCTGTACATGGCGGTGAAAGAAGATTTGTAGACCTTAACCTGCTCGGTGCCATATTTTTCTTGCGCTTGTGGTTCCGTCAGGCCAATAGTGCCGATGGGCGGATGGCTAAACACCACGGTTGGGATGTTGCTGTAATCCAAATGTTCATTGGGCTTATTGTTGAACAGGCGTTCAGACAGGCGACGGCCAGCCGCGACCGCGACCGGAGTGAGTTCCACCGCACCGGTATTGTCACCTACTGCGTAAATGCCTTTCACATTGGTGTTCTGGAATTTATCCACCGTGATGTAGCCTTGATCGTTGGTATTCACACCGGTGACCGCCAGATTCAGATTATCGGTCGCTGGTTCGCGGCCGATGGCCCAGACCAGACAGTCGACGGTGAAGGCTTGGCCGTTTTCCAACTGAAGCGTCAGGCTACCGTCCGCGTTTTTAACGATGGCTTTTGGCACCGATTCAGTGTGTAGGCTCGGCCCTTCGGTATTCATCACTTCCACCAGCGTCTCTACGATCAGCGGATCGAAGCTACGCAGCGGGGCGTGCTTACGCACGAACAGGTGAGTTTCTGCGCCGAGTGCGTTGAGTACGCCGGCGATTTCTACCGCGATATAACCGGCACCCACCACGGCAACGCGTTTTGGCAGCGCGTCTAACTCGAAGAAACCATCGGAATCAATGCCGTATTCCGCCCCTGGAATCGCCGGGTGGTTTGGACGACCACCGGTAGCAATCAGAATATGGTCAGCGGTGATCGTCTCGCCATTCACTTCGACGGTATGGGCATCAACGAATCGTGCGAAGCCTTTGATCACATCAACTTTATTTTTCCCCAACACGTTGTCATAGGAATTATGGATGCGATCGATATAGGCGGTGCGGTTGGCGACCAGCTTCTGCCAATCAAAAGCGTTAACGGTGGTGTCGAAGCCGTAATCTGGCCCGTATTGATGGATAGCCTCGGCGATTTGCGCCGCGTGCCACATGACTTTCTTCGGTACACAACCCACATTGACGCAGGTGCCGCCCAGTTCTTTGGCTTCAATCAGCGCACATTTTTGGCCATACATGGCTGCCCGGTTGATCGATGCGATACCGCCGCTGCCGCCGCCAATTGCTAGATAATCGTAATGTTTCGTCATCTGGGTTTTCCATGAGTTGTGTAATGTGAAGAGGGTAGAGTTTAACGCCTGATAAGGGTTTGTCGCAAAGATTGCGTCGATGGCTGCGATAGTTGGCATTGTGGCGCGCCGTGGACGCGCCGCAATGTGGGGTTACTCTGGCACCACCCAATTCACCAGGTGATGGCCAATGCCCGATGGCACCAGCACCTTGTGCAGCCACGGCAGCACGTTATTCATCTGCTGCTCTAATTTCCACGGTGGGTTAATCACGATCATGCCTGAAGCCGTCATGCCGCGTTGATCGCTGTCGGGTTTCACCGCCAGTTCGATCTGCAAAATGCGCCGGATGCCGGTGGCTTCCAGATCTTTCAACATGCGTTTGATTTGCTGGCGCAGCACCACCGGATACCACAGGGCATAAGTGCCGGTAGCAAAGCGCTTGTAGCCTTCCTGAATGCCTTTTATCACATCTTGATAATCGGTTTTCAACTCGTAAGGGGGATCCATCAGAATCAACCCACGGCGTGATGCCGGGGGCAACTGTGATTTCAACTGCTGATAACCGTCGGCACGTTGTACCTTGGCACGTTCGTCCTTCTGGAACTCGCCGCGCAGCAACGGATAATCGCTGGGGTGCAGTTCGGTCAGATGAATTTTATCCTGTGGCCGCAACAACTGGCGGGCGATCAACGGTGAACCCGGGTAGTAACGCAGCGTGCCGCTACGGTTAAAATTGTGTACTACGCTCATGTAGGCTGCCATTTCTGACGGAATATCGTCACGCTGCCACAACAGGCCGATGCCCTCCAGGTATTCCCCGGTGCGCTCGGCGTGCTCCCCGCTCAACTGATAACGCCCCGCACCGGAGTGAGTATCCAGGTACAGCAGCGGTTTCTCTTTTTCTTTCAGGGATTCGATGATCAGGCTTTGAACGGTGTGCTTGAGCACGTCGGCATGGTTGCCAGCGTGAAAACTGTGGCGGTAACTTAACATGGCGTCTGGTCATTCCTTGTGCTCCGCGCGGAGCAGGCTTGATAAGGGCGTATAATCTGCCCACAGTATAAACTGTCTGGCCGGGAAAAACTGAATTGCGTGATCTCAGGTGATGTAAAGGAGCGATAGAACATGCGTGACAACATATTGGATCGTTATCCCAACGCGGCACGTTGGGCATTCGGCGACAGCTCTGAACTGGCAGATGAATTGTTGCAATTGGTGCTGAGTGGGCAAAAAACGGCCACCTGCTGTTCTTATGTGAGTTATCAGCAAGAGAAGGTTCCCGCCGTCGGTGATTACAGTGTCATCCTGAATGGTCAAGATGAACCCACCTGCGTGATTAGAACGCTGTCGCTGCGATTGATACGTTATTGTGATGTCACCGCCGATCTGGCCGCCAAAGAGGGTGAAGGGGATAAAAGCCTGGCTTTTTGGCAGCAAGGGCATCGGGCGTTTTTTACGCGGGAAGGAACGTTTGCAAGTGATATGTGGCTGGTATTTGAAGAGTTTGAGCTCGTTGAAACGTGGTAAACGCTCAAGGGATAGTCAGGGACAATTTCAGTGTTCTCCGCGCTGGCAAAGACATCACGTTTACGCGTGGCCGGTTGTTTGCGCCGCCAGTACGCGCGTTACCGCACTCTCTGACAACGTTCGATCATTGATTTTCCTGCCGTTCGGCACCATGTTAACCATTACACCCGAATTTTAGGCCCGCCCTATGCGGTTGGCCCCAACGATAATTAGGACAGCCCTATGACAAACCCGTTGTTGACACCGTTCTCCCTGCCGCCGTTTTCGGCGATCCGTCCAGACGATATTGTGCCCGCGGTGAAATCCGCATTGGCCGACTGCCGCGCCGAAGTTGAACGTGTGGTGGCGCAGCCGGGGCCATTTACCTTGGATAATCTGGTGCAGCCGCTGGCGGAGTCTGACGATCGTCTGTCGCGCATTTGGTCACCGATCGGCCACCTCAATTCGGTAAAAAATAGCCCGGAACTGCGTGAAGCTTACGAACAGGCGCTGCCGCTGCTGTCTGAATACGGCACTTGGCTGGGACAACATGAAGGGCTGTATCAAGCCTATCGCAGCCTGAAAGAAGGTGACGGTTTTGCTCAACTGAGCGTTCCACAGCGTAAGGCCGTGGACAACGCCCTGCGTGATTTCGAACTGTCGGGCATCGGCCTGTCGCCAGAAAAGCAAAAACGGTACGGTGAAATCGTCGCACGTCTGTCAGAACTGGGGTCGACTTACAGCAATAATGTGCTTGATGCCACGATGGGGTGGAGCAAGCTGGTAACGGATGTCAATGAACTGAGCGGCCTGCCGGAAAGTGCCTTGGCGGCGGCACAGGCGATGGCGCAAGCCAAAGAACAACAAGGTTGGTTGCTGACGTTGGACATGCCGAGCTACCTGCCAGTAATGACCTACGCCGACAATCAGGCATTGCGCGAAGAAATGTATCGTGCGTTCACCACGCGTGCTTCTGACCAAGGGCCGAATGCGGGCAAATGGGATAACAGCGAGGTGATGGCGGAAACGCTCGCATTGCGTCACGAACTGGCGCAGTTGTTGGGCTTTGCCACCTATGCCGAAAAATCGCTGGCCACTAAAATGGCAGAGCATCCGCAGCAGGTGATTGGTTTCCTCACCGATTTGGCGAAGCGCGCACGTCCGCAGGCGGAACAAGAGTTGGCGCAACTGCGTGCCTTTGCTAAACAGCATTACGGTGTTGATGAACTGGCCGCGTGGGACATCACCTATTACGGTGAAAAACAAAAACAGCATCTGTTCTCGATCAGCGATGAACAGTTGCGCCCTTATTTTCCGGAACAGCGGGTGGTGGAAGGGCTGTTTGAGGTGGTGAAACGCATTTATGGTATCACCGCGAAAGAGCGCAAAGATGTCGATACCTGGCATCCCGAGGTGCGCTTCTTTGATCTGTTTGATGCCAGCGGTGCGCTGCGCGGCAGCTTCTACTTGGATCTATACGCGCGTGAAAACAAACGCGGTGGAGCCTGGATGGATGACTGCGTTGGCAGCCTGCGTACTGCCAACGGTGAGTTGCAAAAACCCGTTGCGTATTTAACCTGTAACTTCAGCCGTCCTCTCGGTGACAAACCGGCATTGTTCACCCATAACGAAGTCACCACGCTATTCCATGAGTTTGGCCACGGTTTGCACCACATGCTGACGCAAATCGACACCGCTGGCGTCTCTGGTATCAACGGTGTGCCGTGGGATGCGGTCGAGTTGCCGAGCCAATTTATGGAAAACTGGTGCTGGGAGCCAGAAGCCCTGGCGTTCATTTCAGGCCACTATCAAACCGGTGAGCCTTTGCCGAAAGCCTTGCTCGATAAGCTGCTGGAAGCTAAAAACTATCAGGCGGCGCTGTTTATCTTGCGTCAGTTGGAGTTCGGCTTGTTCGATTTCCGTATGCATGCCGAATACAGCCCGGAAAAGGGAGCGCAGATCCTGCCTACGCTGGCGGAAGTGAAGAGCATGGTGGCCGTGGTGCCGTCACCAAGTTGGGGGCGCTTCCCACATGCGTTTAGCCATATCTTCGCGGGCGGCTATGCTGCGGGTTACTACAGCTACCTGTGGGCAGAAGTATTGTCGGCAGATGCCTATTCGCGCTTTGAAGAAGAGGGTATTTTCAATGCCGAAACCGGCAAATCGTTCCTGGATAACATCCTGTCGCGCGGCGGATCGGAAGAACCGATGGAACTGTTTAAACGCTTCCGTGGCCGTGAGCCGCAGCTGGATGCTATGCTGCGCCATTACGGAATTAAAGGATAACTCGACACGTGAGCGTGTGTTTATTGTGTGAAGAAGGCGCCGATCCCGGCGCCTTATCTCTGTTGGCCGAACGCTGGCAACTGACGTCGGATGATGACGCGCTGATGGCCTTGGTACTGACGCCGCAACGGTTGGAGTTGCGTAAGCGCGACGAACCGAAACTCGGGGCGATTTACGTCGATTTTGTCACCGGGCCGATGGCGCATCGTCGCCGTTTTGGCGGCGGCCGTGGTGAAGCGGTGGCGAAAGCGGTCGGTATCAAAGGCAGCTATTTGCCCGATGTTGTCGACGCCACGGCGGGGCTGGGGCGCGATGCGTTTGTTCTGGCGGCGCTGGGGTGCCACGTGCGGATGCTCGAACGTAATCCGGTCGTCGCCGCGCTACTCGATGACGGCCTACAGCGCGGTTATCAGGATGCCGAAATTGGTGCATGGCTGCGTGAGCGGTTGACGCTGTTGCACGCGTCGAGCCTGACGGCGTTAGCGAACCTGGATCCTCGCCCGGAAGTGGTCTATCTCGATCCGATGTATCCGCATAAGCAGAAAAGCGCGTTGGTAAAGAAAGAGATGCGGGTGTTCCAGTCGCTGGTGGGCAGTGATGACGACGCCGATGGCCTGCTAGAGCCTGCGCGCCGTTTAGCCACCAAGCGTATCGTGGTAAAACGGCCAGACTACGCGCCACCGTTGGCCGACGTGCCGGCACATGCGGCGAGTGTGACCAAGAATCACCGTTTCGATATTTATATGCCCTATCCCCGTCAACCTTGACGCTGTGGCGGTGTTGGCTGCGTGTGCTCACCCCAGTCACGTAGTCAGCTACGCTCCTGGGGCTTCGCCCTGTTGCCGCCTAGCCACAACGCCAATTATTTAGGGGATATTGCCGTCAACCTTAACGCTGCGGCGGTGTTGGCTGCGTGCGCTCACCCCAGTCACGTAGTTAGCTACGCTTCTGGGGCTTCGCCCTGTTGTCTATCTCTTCGTCAGACTGGATGTCGATCCGCTGTCGGCGGCGTTGCTGGCGATATTCATTGAACTACCTCCCATTTTTCTGAATCCACCTGAAAACCCTCTGGCAAAAATGCAAACCGGATCGCATGATTCAGTCTCACCTCTCCGACTTATAATCAGAAAAAATAATGAAAAAAATGCTTCTGCTGGCTGCAGACCACGTCGCAAACCGCCTCTTGCGTAGGGGCGTAGCATGCTGCGCCCGCCAACTTCCCTGTTCGTTTCACATGGCGCGAACCGGCTCGCCTGCGGTAATTTCCACAAAATTATTATTTTGTCGCCAATCACTGCTTGCCGTATTGCTTGGCCTGAGCACCTCCGCGCTGGCCAGTGAACCAGTCAATATCACGATCCTTGGCACTTCAGACTTGCATGGCACCTTTGTGCCGTGGGACTACGCGACTGATACCGAAAACCTGGCGGGTAGTTTGAGTCAGATCGCTACGCAGGTGCAGCAAGTGCGAACCCAGCAGCCGAACGTCATTCTGGTGGATGCCGGTGACACCATTCAGGGGAATTTTGTCGAAACGTTTAAAAACGATAAAACCAGCCCGATGATCCTGGGTTTCAACGCGCTGAATTACGATGTTTGGGTGATAGGCAACCACGAATTTGATTTTGGCCTCAAGTCGTTGTCCACCTCACTGAACCAGTTCACCGGCACGGCGCTGGCCGGTAATATCCTGTGGGAGAGCGGTAAACCGTATCTGCCGGCGTACAAAATCATTGAGCGCCAAGGGGTGAAAATCGGCATCATCGGCATGGATACGCCAATGACGGCGGAGTTCGCCAAAGGCACCGATCGGGTGAAAGGGCTGAACTTCACAGATCCGGTGCAGGCGGTGAAACAGGTCATCCAGCAGATTCAGGGTGAGGTAGACGCCCTGGTACTAGTGGCGCACATGGGCATCGACAATGAGAACCAGCGGCCGGGCACCGGCGTGGGTGACATTGCGCGGGCGAATCCAGAGCTGGCCGCGATCGTCGCCGGCCATATGCATGTGAAAGTGGATAAAGACGTGATCAACGGGGTGATTATCACCGAGCCAGACAAATATGGCCGTGCGCTGTCACGTATCGATTTGCAGTTTGAGCAGCACAATGGCAACTATGTGCTGATCAACAAGGACAGTTACACCTACTCGATCAACGGCCTGGCGTCGGATAAAACGCTGGAACAGATCTACCAGCCGTACCATAAAATTTTGCGTGCAAACGCCAATCGCCCCGTCGCGCAGCTTTCTGGGCAGGATTTGGTGCCGCCGGATGCGGTAAAGGGCATTCCGCAGGTGCATGTGCAGGATACCGGCATCAGCCAACTGTATCAGGAAGCCAGCCGTTACTACGCGCCACAGGCGCAGGTGATTGCGTTGCAGATTGATAACGATCGGCCGAAGCTGAATGTTGGCACCATCACGGCCAAAGACATCGCCTTCAATTACCAATATGCCGGTGGTGAAATCACCGTATACCAGCTTAGCGGCAAAGAATTGAAGAAGTACATGGAGTGGTCAGCAGGCTATTTCAATCAGTTGCATGACGGCGACGTAACCTACAGTTTTAACCCACAGCGCCGTGCGTCAAAGTACTCCACCAATGATTTCTTCGATGGCGTAACCTATAAAATCGACCTGCGTCAACCCGTTGGGCAACGCATTATCGATCTGAAAATGGCCGATGGCACGCCGGTAACTGACAGTACGCCCATTCGTCTAGGGATGAACAGCTATCGCATGGGGCACCTGACGCAAAAAGGCGGTGTGCTGGAGGGGATGCAGTTCCCGGTGTTGTCCGACAGTAAGGCGGAGTACGGGGAGGAGGCCGGTACGATCCGTAATCTGACTCTCCGTTATCTGGAGGAGGTAAAAAAAGGGCAGTATCACGGGCAGCCGGTGCAGCGCTGGCAGTTGATTGGCTTAGATGGATTCGAACGTGAGCGTAAAATCGTCGAAAAGTTACTGAATGATGGCAAAATCAGCGTACCGTCAACGGCCGATGGACGTTACAGCAATGTGGCCTCAATCAATGTGAAAGCGTTGCTGTTTAATGACGCGCAGGCACGCAAGCAGCATGAGGCCGCACTACAGGCGCAGTTAGCTGCCGCTCACGATCCGCAGTTGAAAAAGCGGTTGAGCGATCGGCTAGTGATTATCGCGGCGATCAATAAAGTCTAATAACCTCGGCAACGGGCGCGTTTGTTGCGCCCGCTTGTCACCCTTTATCCGCTATTTTCCGCGCGTAAACGCTTGCCAACCTGACCACCAGGGTGCACGGCTAATAGCGTTTCTTTACTGTAACCGTTGCGTGCCATCAGGCAGGCGCAGGCCGCGTCAAAAATCGCTAATACCAGCACGATAGAGGTGGTTGCCAGCATATTCAGCGGATCTATTTCCTCTTTGACGCCGGTGGGGATCACCAACGTTGCGGCACGGGCGATAGCCGAATCGGGATTCTCGGTCACGCTAATCAGCGTTACGCCTTTGGCGGCCAGCGTAGGTAACAGGCGCGTGAGCTCATCAGAATTGCCGCCGCGTGAAATCATGATCGCTAAATCATCAGCGCGTAAAAAGCCTAAGTCGCCGTGTGCTGCATCGGTCGCATTCAGATAGATGGCCGGTTGCTCGACGCAGGCCAGCATATGGGCGACTTTCCGTGCCGCAATGCCAGAAGTGCCGACGCCGGTCACCGCAATCTTACCTTGGCAACCGCTTAATAACGTCATTAACCGCTGCCAACATGTTGGCTCAATGCGTTGGCTGAGCTGCGCCAACTCCTGGCTGTAAATCTGCCAAGCCGCGCAGGCGCGTTGCCATTCTTGCTGGCTCATGCTTCCTCCTGCATCAGTTGACGGTATGTCATATGATCGTGATACAGCTGGTGGAATACGCGGTATTTGCGATCGTAATAACGTTTGATTTTATTGGTCTGCGGGGTGACGGTTTTCCCGATGCGGCTCATGGCGTTCATCGCCTCCGGAAGCGTGTCAAATACGCCTGCCGCCACGGTGCCCATCATCGCCCCACCCAGCAGCATCGCTTCACTCTCTTCCGGCAACAGCATGGCGCACCCGGTGGCGTTGGCATGCTCTTGCACGAAAATCGGGTTTTTGGTGCCGCCGCCGCTGGCCATAATGGTGTCTATGCTGTAGCCGCTCTGATTCATGGTTTCGATGATATGGCGGGTGCCGAGCGCGATGGCCTGAATCGCCGCCAAGTAGTGCAGTGCCATATCCTCCGGCGTTCGTGACAGTTTTAGCCCGGTCAGCGTGCCGGTTAACGTTGGGTTCGCACGCGGTGAACGGTTACCGTGAAAGTACGGCAGCATATGAATGTCTTGGGTCAGAAACGCAATATTCTCTGGTTCTCCCGCCATGCGGCGCAGTAAGGCGTTGAGCAGTTCATAAATGGTCTGACCTTGCGATTTGGCCTGGGTTAAGAGTGTTGGATAACATGGGTGCGATTGAATGATGTGATCAATGAGGGCGCCGGTGGCCGATTGGCCGCCTTCGTTCAGCCAATACTTTGGTAAAATGGCGGAATAGTACGGCCCCCATACGCCGTTGATGAAGCGTGCGGTACGTGACATGGCCATGTGTCCGGTCGACGTGCCGCCGATCAAGGCGATACGCCGATCGAAATCGGCCACTTCGCCAGATGCCCCGGTTGCCCCGATGGTGCCTAGCGTACCGGCGTGAGCGTCGATGATGGAAACACTCACCGCAGTGCCCGCCATCAAGCCCATTTCGGCGGCGGCGCGCTGGGTCAGGCCGTGGCCCAGCGGTTCACCCATGATTTTGACATCACTGCCGATTTTTGCCGCGTCATGTTCCAGCACGTCTTCCAAGCCAATCTGTTTGAAATAGCTTTTATCCCAGCGCTGCTCATGGCCGAGATAGGTCCATTTGCACACCGTCGAGCACAAGGAGCGAGTCGTATCCTGTGTGGCACGCCAGGTCAAAAAATCGGGCAGATCGAACAGATAACCGGCGTTGGCCCAGGTGGTTGGCATATGCTGCTTCAGCCACAGCATTTTCGGCGTTTGCATCTCGGGGGAAATAATCCCCCCGACAAAGTCTAACACTCGGTGTTTGGTGGCGTTGATACGCTCAGCTTGGGTAATCGCACGGTGATCCATCCACACGATGATGTTTTGTTCGCTGCGGCCGGAGGGGCTGATGGTCAGGGGGTTGCCTTCTTTATCCAATACCACCAGTGAACAGGTGGCATCAAACCCCAACCCTTTGACTTGAATCGGGTTGATGTCAGCCTGACTGACGGCATCGCGCACGGCGTTACAGACCGCGAGCCAGATGTTGTCGGAAGATTGTTCGACAAAATCGGCTTGTGGCCGATAGATGTCTATTGCACGGCTGGCCTGGCTCACCATGCGTCCCGTTAGGTCAAAAACACCGGCGCGTGCGCTGCCAGTCCCTACGTCTACGCCAATAAAATAACTCGCCATTATTTTTCTCCGTATAAGGTTACTTCCCGCATTTAACATGCGCAGCGACCTAGGCTTTTCGATTTTGTAATGCGATGAACAGGATCAGCACCGTGCCCCATAGAGCCATCGTCAGATAACTGCTGATACCGAGCAAATTCAGGCCACTTTCGATCATTTGCAGCACAATCAACGCCAATACCAGCCCAAGAATACGGCCAAAACCGCCGTCGGGATTAATTCCGCCGAGTACCGAGGCCAAAATGGTCACCAACAAATATGATTCGCCATAGCCAGCCTTGGCTGAGTTGAATTTAGCCATCATCAATAGTGCCGCACCCCAGCCAAGCAGGGCTGAAAGGATATACACCGCAATGTGCACCTTGGCCGTGTTGACGCCGCTAAACAGCGTAGCCTGCTGATTGGAACCCAGCAGATACAGGCTGCGCCCCAGCGTCGTGTGCTCGAGCAAAATCCACAGCCCGACCGTAACCAGCAAGAACAACAACAGCGCTACAGGAATACCGAGCAGGGTACCGTTGCCAAGATATTGAATCGCCGTCGGGAAACCAGAAATCACCGCGCCGTTAGAGAGCAAGATATTGAGGCCGGTGATGAGCGTCATGGTGCCGAGCGTGGCGAGGATCGGAGAGACACCAATCCAAGCGACCAACACCCCGTTCAGGGTGCCGATGGCGACGGCAACCGCCAGCCCGGCGAGCAAGGCGAGGCCCACGAACAGCGGTTGATCGGGATGGCTGACAATGATCGCCGCCATCACCAGTGAACAGGCGTTAGCCCCCGCGATAATTGACAGATTGATGCCACCGGTGAGCATGGTGATGCCCATCCCGAGCGCTAACATCCCGAGGATCGGTAATTGTGAGGTGATCGATTGAAAATTACCGACGCTGAAGAAACGCGATCCGAGTAATCCAGCGAACAGTAGTGCAACGGCGATAATGATCACGCTTTGCAGGCGAATGATCCGATCGCGCGGGATCAAGCGGGTTAGCTGTGTCATGGTTATAGCTCCTTAGCCAGCTTGCGTTTTTCATTCCAGGCGGTGCTGCTGATGCTGATTAAAATAATCAAACCGCTGAAGACCGTGTGCCAATATGAGGAAACGCTGAGCAACGTGAGGCCGTTCTGTAAAAAGGCCAGCAATATCACCCCTAACAGGGTGCCGACCAGCGAACCGCGGCCACCGCTCATGCTGGTACCGCCGAGTACCACTGCGGCCAACACCGTGAGCTCAAAACCGAGCAGTGAGTTGGGCGCGACCGATTGGGTAATTTGCGCCTGAACCACGGCGGCGATCCCGGCGAGAATGCCCATGTAGCCGTAAACATAGAAATGGAGCCGCAGCAGGTTCAAGCCGAGGCGCGATGCCGCATCGCGGTTGCCGCCCATCGCGAAAATTTGTCGCCCAAGACGGGTGAAATTCATCAGAACACCGGTGACGACCGCGACTGCCAGTAGACACAGCAGGGGCAGCGTCACACCGTAGTCGTAACCGTCGGCGGCGGTGAAGGCGAACCAATTGATGCCGTCCATGAACCAATCCGGAAAACCGTACAGCCAGGTGCCGTTGGTGGCGTAAACCAGCAAACCGTAAAACACATTCAGCGTTGCAATGGTGATGATAATTGCCGGCACTTTCAGCCAATAAACCAGAAAACCGTTTACCAATCCGAGTAGCAAACCGACGGCGATCGCCAGGGCGAAAGCCAGTGGGAAGCTGCCGCCGTGCTGAATAATCCAACTGGCCATGACGTATTGGGCAATGGCGGTGATCGCCGGGAACGAAATATCAATACCGCCAGCGATCAACACCACAAACAGGCCGCAGGCCAGAATACCGAGAATCGCGTAGCTGGTGGCAACGTCGGTCAGGTTGCCGATGGTCAGAAATTCATCGGTGCTGATGCTGAGCCCCAAGGCTAAAATCAGCACCAGTAGGCCAAGATAAAATTCATGCCGTCCGGCCAGACGGGCGAGCAACGACTTATCCATTCACCACCTCGGCTATCTGTTGTTCGGTGCACTGATGTGGCATGAATTCGGCGACCAGCTCGCCTTTGCTCATCACCAGCACCCGATGGCTGTTGTAATAGGCTTCAGGGATCTCATCGCAGATCATCAACACTGCCATGCCCTGTTCGGCCAGATCTTTGGCGATCTGGTAGATCCCCTCTTTGTTGGCAATATCAACGCCGACGGTAGGGGAGTCGAGGATCAGGACTTTGGGGTGAGTTGCGACCCACTTAGCGATAGCAATGCGTTGGGCGTTGCCGCCGGACAGTGTTTTCACCGGTAAGGCGCTATCGGAGACTTTAATGTTCAGATTGTGAATGAGTGAGTTCACTAACTGCTGGGCTTTTTGATGATTTAACAGGCCGAGCGGGGTACGTAATTGGTCGAAAACCGTGACGATGGTGTTGTCGTAGATCGATTGTTCCATAATCAATCCCTGCGTCAGACGGTCTTCCGAGACGTAACCAATACCGTGGCGTATTGCCTCGCGGTTGTTGTGCAGCGTAACCGGCCGCCCTTCAATGCGTATTTCACCGCTGTCTGGGGAGGTCATACCGAACAAACTTAGGCATAATTCGCTACGACCTGCGCCTAACAGCCCGACAATGGAGACGATCTCGCCGCCGCGCAGCGCCAGATTGATATGGCGGTATTTATCACCTCGGCTAAGATTGCAGACTTCCAACAGGGGGGTACTGTCAACGACGGGGCGTGCGGGCAAGTGGCTGTAATGAAAGCGTTGGCCGGTCATGAGGAAAGCCAGCTCGTGGCTGTCTAACTCAATGGCTGGATAGGTCCCAACCAGTTTGCCATCACGTATCACGCTGATGCGATCGGCAACTTCCATCACTTCGTCCAGCCGATGGCTAACAAACACCACGCAGATCCCCGCCGCTTTTAATTCATTGACCACCCGCAGCAGGCCATCAACTTCTTGGCGGGTGAGCGATGCCGTCGGTTCATCCATGATCACCAGCCGTGCTTCGGCAGCGATGGCACGGCAAATCGCCACCAGTTGGCGGTCGGCAATCGACAGTTTCTCGACTTTTTTATCGGGATCGATGCGCACACCAACACGCGTCATGGCGTCCAGCGCGATCTGGCGCATCGTTTTACGTTTAACCCAGAAATTACCGCCGGGTAAATAGCGGTGAATAGCGATATTTTCCGCGACCGTCAGGTTTGGAAATAACGACAAATCTTGATAGATCACTTGAATGCCGTAATAACCGGAAAGCTGCGGCGTCAGTGCATGAAATAACTTTCCTTCCAACGAAATATTGGCCCCTTTTTCTGGCTGATAAACACCAGAGATAATTTTAATCAGGGTGCTTTTGCCACAGCCGTTTTGCCCAGCCAGACAATGTACTTCGCCTTTATTGAGCGTCAGGTTGATGTGGTCCAATGCCAAAACGCCGGGGAATTTTTTACTGATATTTTCCAGCGTGATAAATGCGGTCGAGGATGTCATAGCGTTAACCTATTATTCAGCGGTTTATACCCGTCATCTCGCGTGTGACCTCGTGCGTGGCAGCGCCCATCCTTGGGCTTACCTGCCGAATGCCATGCGAATGATTCAAGGTATAAATAAACTGTGGCGTAGTCACTGTGCTGCGCCTTTCTATGTTATGGATTCCCGGTGTGGCGAATATACTCTTCATACTTCACGTTGCTTGGGTGTGGGCTGCCTTCCTTCACCCTGGTCGCAGAGTTGGCTATGCTCCCAGGGACTCATTCAGTTGCCGCCTACAAACAACTCGAATTATCTTGGGTATAGGACGAACTAAAAACCGAGTGATTTAGCGTTATCCTTGGTCACTTCCAGAATTTTATTAAACCGAATCACTTTGTTATCCATATCGACCTCGGCTTTTCCCAGCCCGTCGATCGACAAATCTTGGGTGACTGCTTTTCCTTGCAGTAACCGATCGGCCACGGTGACGAGTGCAAAACCGGCGTCTTTTGGATCCCACAACAGCGCTTTTTTGATGTCGCCCCGCATCAGATAAGGGGCTGCCTGCGCAGGCATGGCAATACCCACCACGGCGATTTTATCTTTAGCGCGTTTCTTCGCGACGGCCTGACCGGCGCCAATAGGCCCCAGCGAACCGAAACCGATGATGCCTTTCATTTGCGGATAGGTTTTCATCAGATCCAGCGTGGTGGAATAGGATTTATCAATGCTTTCGGCTACCGGCAGGCGTTGAGTGACTTCGAACATCTCCGGGTATTTTTCTTTTTGGTATTTAATCGCTGAGTCGGCCCAGGCGTTATGCAACGGCACGGTCAGTGAGCCAACGTAAATTGCGTAGCCGCCTTTACCGTCCATGTTTTTAGCCAGTTCATCGACGTTGGCCTGCGCATATTTATCACTGTCGATGGTTTCGATATCCCATTGACCAATCTGCTGGTCTGGTGATTCATGGGTCAGTACCACAATGCCTTGATCACGGGCTTTTTTTAGCACCGGTTCAAGTACTTTGGCATCGTTCGGCACCACAATGATTGCGTTAACTTTCTTCGCGATCAGATCTTCAATTACTTTGACCTGTGCCGCGGGATCGGGCGTTGAAGGCCCTGTCTGGTAGGCATTGACGTCCAATGCCTTCGCCGCATCGTTGACACCCACTTCCATACGGTTGAACCACGGAATGCCAGTGATCTTTGCCACGACAGCGATTTCATATTTTTCAGCAGCGAAGCCCGGTGTTGTTGCGAACATGCACGCAGAAACCACACATGCATTGAATAATGCGAGGTTAAATTTCATAGCTGTACCTTTCTTATCTGTAGGGGTGGCGTTTTTTCCACCGATGCAGATTACAAAGGAATGGAAGAAGAAGGGTACTGCAAGAGAGCAAAATGTGATCGCCACACATTTTGGTAAAATTATGGCGACTTTTGTGTTAATTAAAAGTTAAAAAAATAAGAGGTGGTAATATTACTAGCAAAAAACAACCAATAATTAACAATAAAACTCATTTGTTTAAACAAACACAAAACAATTATGCGTATTGAAAACGGTGCAAAAATGCCGGTGTGAGCACCGGCATTGAGGGAGTTATGCAATGTGTGAGGATGATCACTTAAACGGGGATTACAGCACCCCTTGTGCCAGCATTGCCTCCGCAACTTTTACGAAACCGGCAATATTGGCACCGTGAACGTAGTGGGTCTGCTTACCGTCGCCGCCGTATTCTACGCAGGCGTGATGGATATCCGCCATGATATGTTGTAAACGAACATCAACTTTCTCTGCCCGCCAACTGATACGCGCGGCGTTTTGCGCCATCTCCAAACCAGAGGTTGCAACGCCGCCCGCATTCGCCGCCTTGCCCGGTGCGAACAGCACGCCAGCCTCTAGGAAAGCATCGGTGGCGTGAATGGTCGTCGGCATGTTGGCACCTTCCGCGACGGCTTTTACCCCGTTATGAATCAGCGTGCTGGCAGCAGCCAGATCTAACTCGTTTTGCGTGGCGCAGGGCAGTGCGATATCGACCGGGACTTGCCACGGTTTTTGGCCTTTTAAGAAGGTCAGGCCGCGCTCGCGGGCGTAGTCTTCGATACGGCCGTAACGCTGATTCTTAATTTCGGCCAGATGTGCCAGCTTCTCGGTGGTGAAACCGGCTTCATCGACCACGGTGCCGCCGGAATCGGAGGCGGTAATGACCAGGGCATCCAGCTCTAGTGCCTTTTCGATGGTATATTGCGCCACGTTGCCTGAGCCAGAAACCGCTACACGCATCCCTTCAAACCCTAAGCCATGCTGCTGCAGCATGGCGTCGGTGAAGTACACTAGGCCATAGCCGGTCGCCTCAGGGCGGATCAAACTGCCGCCAAATGCTAACCCTTTGCCGGTAAATACGCAGGCGGTATTGTTAGACAGCTTTTTCATCATGCCGGTCATGAAACCGACCTCGCGGCCACCGACGCCGATATCACCCGCCGGAACGTCGGTATCGGGCCCTAAATGACGGTAGAGTTCTGTCATCAGCGCCTGACAAAAACGCATGATTTCGCCCTGACTTTTACCTTTGGGATCGAAATCTGATCCGCCTTTTCCTCCGCCCATTGGCAGCGTGGTCAAGGCGTTCTTGAACGTCTGTTCGAAGCCAAGGAATTTAAGAATCGACAGATTAACCGACGGGTGAAAACGCATCCCGCCTTTATACGGCCCAATTGCAGAGTTGAATTGCACGCGCCAGGCTCGGTTAACCTGTACGCGACCGGCGTCATCAACCCAACTGACGCGAAATTGAATCACGCGCTCTGGCTCCACTAAGCGTTCGAGCAGAGCATATTCACGATAGCGCGGATTACGCTCGATAAATGGCCACAGTGAGGTAAATACCTCGCGGACTGCCTGCAGATATTCCGCTTGATAGGGATTGTGCTGCTGCAAGGTAATAAGGAATGATTCGAGTGATACGGCCTGTTCCATGGGTAACTCCCTTTGGCATAATATTGCCCCCTTTATCGCTATACCCGTTATACCTGAAACAGTATCTGTACCTACACACGATACGGACGTCACTCAGCCGTTCGGAATACGCACCTTTGACGCCTTGATGCAGTTTCAACTATTCGGCTATAGGGCTTTGAAATGGCGGGGGAAGATGTTGTGTCTGTCTTGACTATAACATCGAGGCACACTGAGTTATCAAGCGATTATCTACGGAAGAGTAAAAAAAAATGCCCGCTGTTGCGGGCATAGGGTTTCAAGGTTAGGGAGCGCTTACTTATCGGTTTCTTGGTCTTCTTCGTCGCGCAACGGTACAATCAGCATATCGATGTGTACGGTGTTAATCAGCTGACGGGCGGAAGACATTAATTTGCTCCAGAAATCCTGGTGATGCCCACATAACACCAGATCCATATCGTATTTCTTAATCGCATCAACCAATACCTGAGCTAAATCACCGCTGCCGCTCAGGGTTTCGGTAATCGGATAGCCGGCATTTTGTGAAAGTTCAGTCAGGGCATTGTGGGTTTCTTCGGAGATACGTTTTTGCATATCGCCTAGGTTAACGTCGATCAGGCCGGTATACAGGTCGGAGTAATTGACATCAACGTGAATTAAGGAAACTTTGGCATTGTACGGCCGCGCCATCGATACGGCTTTTTCCACCAGAATTTTGCTTTCCGGGGAGAGGTCAACCGCAATTAAAATATGTTTGTAAGCCATGTAAATACTCCTTCCATATAATGCCGATTAAAGGGTTAGCAGGCATTCTTTATTTACCCGCATATTATCATTCCGTTATCACAATGATATGTTGAGCCGATCACACCGCAACGCATCAACCTGTTTTGCCCTGTTTACCCTGTCAGTTTTACACCGATAGCGTAAGAAATCCTATTGCTAATGCGGTTATCATCAGATTGAGCGATTGAAATATAAGCCTTCTTATCTAGAGTATAGTTGACAGACGGCATGATTGGGCAAGGCGGAGGAAGGACTATTTTGCCCATGGCGGTAAATTTTCTTGATTGCTGCGATCCGTTTACGTTTCATTATTCTACAATAAAGATGAGGCCTCACCTTTTTCCTTAGAGCCGGACAGCGTTAACTCGGCGTACTGCTTTCTAATATCGGTATGTATGGGTTTGCGTAACCAGTAGGGTGCGAGCAAGGGAACCGTAACTGCAGGCTCCGGCTGATTATTAGAGACGAAGTAGGGCAGTTGGCCCTGGCGGATTGCCGTGGATCACAACGCCTTGAGGAGGAATCATGATCAGTACCGTCGCGCTGTTTTGGGCTTTGTGTGTGGTATGTGTGGTAAACATGGTGCGGTATTACTCTTCTCTGCGTGCGCTGCTGGTGGTATTACGCGGTTGCGATCCTTTGCTGTATCAATATGTTGATGGTGGCGGGTTCTTCACTTCTCACGGTCAACCAAGCAAGCAGATCCGATTGGTGCGTTATATCTATGCTCAACGCTACGCTGACCATCATGATCCTGAATTTATTCGCCGTTGTGAACGGGTGCGTGGCCATTTTATGCTGACTTCTGCCCTGTGTGGGTTGGTGGTTATCAGCCTGATTGCGATGGCAATTTGGTACTGATGGCGCGCATAAAAAATGCCGCTCAGTTTTACTGAACGGCATTAAGCCATGCATTCCTTAGCTTGCTGACCCAGTCTTAACCCGCTATGTAGGGGCATAACAGGCTGCCCCTACGCATTTAGCAACGTTTACCCTAGGTGCGCACCGCGTTAGATCAGCTTCAGCGCTATCCAGTACAGTAAACCGGAGAGAACAATTGATACCGGCAGGGTTAACACCCAAGCCATCATAATATTCTTCACCGTTTTGCTCTGCACACCACCACCATCGACGATCATCGTCCCGGCAACGGCCGAAGAGAGAACGTGGGTAGTGGAGACGGGCATACCGGTATAGCTGGCAACGCCAATCGACAGTGCGGCGGTCATCTGGGCAGATACGCCTTGGGCGTAGGTCATGCCTTTCTTACCGATTTTCTCGCCGATAGTGGTTGCAACGCGTTTCCAGCCGACCATAGTGCCAAGAGACAGCGCCAAGGCCACGGCAACGATAATCCAGACCGGTGCGTACTCAACGGTTTGTAGCATATCTTGACGCAGGTTGCTCAGGAAGCGTTTGTCTTGTGCGGAGGTTTCCGGCAGTTTGGCCACTTTATCTGCGGTATCTGTCACGCACATCAGCAGGCGACGCAGATGGCTGCGTTGGTCTACTGTCAGTTGGTCATAGCTTTGCAGATTGTTCAACAGCCCTGAAGCGTATTGAATGGCTGGCATCGCACGGGCACTGTCGCAATGGAACTCTTGCGGCTCAGTTTGCGCCGTAGACTCTTCAGGCGTTGGCACCAGTGGTGTCATGACGACCACGTGCGACAAGGCGTCGCCGTGTTGCTGATAATATTGTTGCAGGTGATTAACGGCATCACGCGTACGGGTGATGTCATAACCGGTTGCATTCATATTGAGCACAAAGCCAGCGGGTGCGACGCCGATCAATACCAGCATGATCAGACCAATACCTTTCTGACCATCGTTAGCGCCGTGTGAGAAGCTAACGCCGACGGCGGACAGAATCAACGCGATACGTGTCCAGAACGGTGGCTTACGTTTGCCATCGACCTTTTCGCGTTCGGCTGGCGTCATATGGATACGTTGACGTTTTTTAGTACCACTCCAGTAACGGCGCAGCACAAATACCATCAATCCGGCGACCATCATCCCGACCAGTGGAGAGAAAATCAATGAGAGGAAAATCGTGATCATTTTCGGAACATTGAGTGCATCTACCACTGAGTTGTGGGTTACCAAAGCATTAGTCAGACCCACACCAATAATAGCGCCAATCAAGGTATGGGAGCTGGAGGCGGGTAGGCCGAAATACCAAGTGCCGAGGTTCCAGATGATAGCTGCCAGCAGCATGGAAAAGACCATGGCTAACCCATGAGCGGAACTGACGTTCAGCAACAGGTCGGTTGGCAATAGGTGGACAATGGCGTAGGCAACACTCAAACCGCCGAGTATTACGCCAAGGAAGTTAAAGATACCCGCCATAACGACCGCAAGTTGCGAGCGCATAGCACGAGTATAGATTACAGTAGCAACCGCATTGGCCGTATCATGGAAGCCGTTAATGGCTTCATAAATCAACACGAACAACAATGCGAGTATTAACATTAGGCCGGTATGAAAATCCAGGCCAGCGAACAAATGCAGCATAAGCGTTACGCCAGGGTTGTGGACATGAACGCCGCGCATTATCGGTGACAACCGGTGTCGGGGAAAAGGAAAATATGACGTTTTTTTGATTTCAATGTGACAGTTCGTCAGTATGGCATTACAAATCAAAGTAATATCAACGTGTTACATGATTTTACCGATAATAACATTTTCTTACTGTGGTGCCGTTAGCCACATACCTTTACAATCGCCCATCGCAAATTTTGCAGAGAGTGGCAGCGAAATCGCGTAAGATGGCGCGCTTTTGTGGTGATTGTGGTTTTACTCCAGAGAGGCTCAGGTGGAACAGTTTGATGTCGTAGTGATTGGCGCGGGCGCGGCAGGAATGTTTTGCGCGGCACAGGCAGGGCAATTCGGCTGCCGGGTGCTGCTGATAGACAACGGCAAAAAACCGGGGCGCAAGATCCTGATGTCTGGCGGTGGCCGCTGTAATTTCACCAATCTCTATACTGAACCCGCGGCTTACTTATCGAACAATCCTCATTTTTGCAAATCGGCGCTGGCGCGTTACACCCAGTGGGATTTTATCGATTTGGTTAACCGTTATGGTATTGCCTATCATGAGAAAACGCTCGGTCAGCTATTCTGCGACGATTCGGCACAACAGATAGTCGAGATGTTGGTTAAAGAGTGCGAGCTTGGCCAAGTCACCCTCCGCTTGCGCAGTGAGGTGTTGAGCGTAGAAAAGTGCGAGCACGGTTTCGAAATCGCGCTGAATGGCGAGAAAGTAAGCACTAACTCACTTGTCGTGGCGAGCGGTGGATTGTCGATGCCGGGGTTAGGCGCTTCGCCTTTCGGCTACAAGCTGGCAGAACAATTTGGTTTGCATGTCTTGCCAACTCGGGCGGCATTAGTGCCATTCACTTTGCATAAACCTCTTCTCGAGCATTCCCAGTTGCTTTCCGGCGTATCCGTACCTGCGACGATAACTGCTGATGACGGCACGTTATTCCGTGAAGCGATTCTGTTTACTCACCGCGGCTTATCTGGGCCAGCGGTACTGCAAATTTCAAGCTACTGGCAACCCGGTGAGTTTGTGAGCATTAACTTACTTCCTGATCTCGATCTGGCGGGTTTCCTCGATCAACAGCGGCAGGCGCATCCTAATCAGAGCCTGAAGAATACTCTGGTGCTACATTTACCGAAGCGATTGGTCGAATGCTTGCAAACATTGGGGCAATTACCAGAGGCCACGCTGAAGCAATTGACACCGCAGCAGCAGGTAGCACTGGTGGAAAACTTACAAAGCTGGCGCGTGCAGCCGAACGGTACAGAAGGATACCGCACGGCAGAAGTGACACTCGGCGGCGTTGATACCCGCGAGCTCTCCTCTAAAACGATGGAGGCCAGCAAAGTGCCCGGTCTTTATTTCATTGGTGAAGTGGTGGACGTAACGGGGTGGTTAGGTGGCTATAACTTCCAATGGGCCTGGAGTTCTGCCTGGGCTTGTGCGCAGGCGCTGACTACCACGGAGAAATAATCAAGCGCATAGAAAAAGGCGATAACACCATGAAAATATCAACACTCTATTTTGATGGTTTAGGCGTGGCATGGCGAGCCATGCCACTTTGGCGGTGTTGCATACTACGCGTTTGCGATGTTGTAATTGAGCTTGCGTTAGAGAATAAAGAAGGGGTATCGATAGCGATCTGATTTTGGATGAGGGGCAACCCACTAATAATTATCGTTTATTTAATTTAATCATAAAAAAGGGTTGCTAATAACTCTTGGTTATGTGTAAATAGCGTCATCGGTTTGTGGTACAGACCTTATGAAAGCAGTTTTAGTAAATTAGTTCTCAGTATTAGCGATATCCTCCCAGATACTTCTTTTCCCGTGAATTCTCTTATTTAGTGCCCCCATAAGATAACACCAAAAACAAGCCTCTATCGCCTTATGGCGGCCAATAAATAAAGAAGGAAGTATCTATGTCTAATAAAATGACTGGTTTAGTAAAATGGTTTGACGCGGGTAAAGGTTTTGGTTTCATTTCTCCTGCTGATGGCAGCAAAGATGTATTCGTACATTTCTCTGCAATCCAGAGCAATGATTTCAAAACATTGGATGAAGGCCAAAACGTCGAATTCACCATCGAAAATGGCCAGAAAGGCCCATCTGCAGGCAACGTGGTTGTTCTGTAAGATTTAAAGTTGGGTAGTGAGGTCCTTGCAATAGCGAAGATGGCGTAAGCCTGAGCAGCCAAGATACCAACCACCCCGCTTTATTAATCCCGGTATTATGTCGGGATTATCATTCCTTTTTTACCTCGCTTCATCTTTCGTACCCATCCGTTTTGATGACCCACAGCAAAGCATATTATTGCCATTTTTATTCATAGTATTCTTTTCTGTTGTGCCATGGTCGTGCTTAGGCCGCGTAACGTTGGAGTGTTCGATGAACGCTTACGCCACAATTATGACGGCCGGGAAAGTAACCGGCGACAATCAGACCCTAGCTTAACGGCTGGGGTTTTTTTGTGCCTGTGATTAGCCGATTGCCAGCAGGTTTTATCAGGCCATATACTGCTAAGCCGAATACAAGTCATCTCTGGAGCCAGAATGAAGGACAGCACCAACATACTTATATTGGATGATATTCATTATCAAATAGATGATTCGGTTATTCTGGATGCTGTTTCGTTTAGCCTCAATGCCGGTGAGTTCAAATTAATCACGGGCCCTTCGGGCTGCGGGAAAAGTACGTTGCTGAAAATTGTTTCTTCGTTAATCAGCCCTACACGTGGCGATATAACGTTTGACGGTAACAATATCAACAAAATTCAGCCAGAAGAATATCGTAAACAGGTTTCCTATTGCTTCCAAACGCCGTCACTATTCGGCAATACGGTCTATGATAATTTAGCTCTGCCTTATCAAATTCGTCGCCAGAAACCGGATGAACACAGAATGAAGCAGGATCTGGCACGGTTAATGTTGCCGGAAAACCTGTTGCTGAAAAATATTAATGAGCTGTCTGGCGGCGAGAAGCAGCGTGTGTCATTGATTCGTAATATACAGTTTATACCGAAGGTGCTGCTGTTAGATGAAATTACCAGTGCTTTGGATGAGGATAATAAGCGCATCGTGAACGAAATGATCCATCAGTTAGTCGCGCAGCAAAACGTGGCGGTGCTGTGGGTAACGCACGATAAAGATGAGATCGCGCATGCTGACGACATCATTGAGCTTCAGGCGCATAACGCATTACCGCAGGAGAAATGACATGAGCGAGCATAACATCACCAATGAATCACTGGGATTGTCGATGATATTGGTGCTGGTGGCGATCCTCATTAGCCATAAAGAAAAACTGGCGTTGGAAAAAGATATTATTTGGAGCATCTGCCGGGCTGTCGTGCAGTTAATCATTGTTGGCTATGTATTGAAGTATATTTTCGCACTCAATAACGCCATCTTGACGGTAATCATGGTGTTGTTTATTTGCTTCAACGCGGCCTATAACGCGAAAAAACGCAGTAAATATATTGATCATGCTTTTATTATCTCATTTATCGCCATCACCACTGGTGCCGTGTTAACGCTGGTCGTGTTGGTATTGACCGGTTCGATTGAATTTACACCGATGCAGGTGATACCGATCTCTGGCATGATTGCCGGTAACGCCATGGTGGCGGTGGGCTTGTGTTATAACAACCTTGGCCAGCGTTTTAAGGATGAACAGCAGAAAATTCAAGAAATGCTGAGCTTGGGCGCTACGCCGAAGTTTGCTTCCGCGGCTTTAATCCGCGATAGCATCCGTGCGTCACTGATTCCCACCGTAGACTCTGCCAAAACGGTAGGGTTAGTTAGCCTACCGGGTATGATGTCGGGTTTGATCTTTGCGGGCATCGATCCGGTGAAAGCAATTAAGTATCAGATTATGGTGACGTTTATGCTGTTGTCGACCGCCAGTTTATCGACCATTATTGCCTGTTACCTGGCTTACCGAAAGTTCTATAATCAACGCCATCAACTGGCGGTGAACAGCTTGCAATAAGCAAAAAATGGCCTCGAAAGAGGCCATTTTTCATACTGCTGACAAAGCCCGTTATTAGGGAAAGCGTGGCTGTGGGGTCGTCGTGGCGTAAGCCACCGGAGCGCCCCTCGCGACGCTAGGCCCGGGTATCTCGGGTTATCAGGCGACTTCGTCATCAAGCTCAGGGCGATTGTTATCGACCTGAATTTGCGCATTGATGGTGAGGATCTCAATGCGATATTCCACAGCCAATGTGTTTAACTGCGCATGACTTAAATTATCGGTCACTTTGCCATTGGGCATATCGTTACGTAGTTTAACTTTGTTAAGCCCACATTTTCTTACCGCGCGAAAAAAACTTTCTAAATCATGGTTAGGTGCAATCTTGCGGTTGATGCAGAAACGCTCTAGTGCAATGTTCACGAAACATGACTCCTAAGCGGTAATAGTAATATGGGTTAATCACGACTACGGTTTTTCGTTAGACAAGGGCACCGTTTCGTTCTCGGATAGTTGGCGATAGCGTTTCGCCATTACCACCTGTTCCATTTTTTCCAGTGAAACGCCTTTGGTTTCCGGGATGAAGCGCCAGATAAACCAATAGCTGAATACGCAGCAGGCAGCGAATACCCACATTGGGAAGGCACCATGGAAAGTAGAGAATAGATACGGATTATCATTAATCATTGGAAAGGTTTGCGAAACGGCAAAGTTGGCGACCCACATACAGCCGACGGCGATACTCATTCCTTCTGAACGCATACGATTTGGGAAGATCTCGGAAATTAGCACCCAGCAGCCAACCCCCCAAGAAAGCGCATAAAACAGCATGAAGAACAGCATTCCGAACAGGGCTAAGTAACCGGTTGTTTCCGTGTAGAGTGCGTATGAGGTGATAAGCAAACCGGCAATGGTGCCCAAGGTGCCATAACGCATCAGCGGCAGACGGCCTATACGATCCATTAGCATGGCTCCGATTACAGAGCCCACCAATTGCAGCACGCCAATCCAGATTGTTTGGAACAGGGCTTCTTGTGAACTACTGGTGACGGTTTTCAGTACGACTGGCGCGTAATACATCATCACGTTGACGCCGGTTACCTGCTGTAGCATTGCTATCATACAGCCGACAAAAAGGATGAAACGAACCCGTTTATCTTGGTAGCTAAGCTTTCGTTTGGCATTTTTTAAATCTTCTTGCAGCGAGTCTTTGATCTCTTGTAAAACGTTGCGAGCGTGGCCTTCATTAGAAATACGCGTCAACATTGCCAGAGCTTGATCTTCGCGGCCAACCATCACGCTCCAGCGTGGCGATTCAGGAATAATAAAAACTAACAGGCAAAACAATACGCAGGGAATCACTTCTGAGCCAATCATCCAGCGCCAACCCATGTTCACTAACCAAGCTTCCGAAGCATAACTGGCAATTTTAAAGTTAACGTAAAAGATCAGTATCTGCCCGAATACGATTGCGAACTGTTGCATGCTGAGCGCGCGGCCGCGCATATCTTTCGGTGAAACTTCAGACATATACATAGGTGAAACGGTCGCGGCGATACCGACGGCCAGCCCACCGATCATGCGGTATATGACAAAACTGGTAAACGTGTTCGCCAGCGCGGCCCCGACGGCCGAAATGGTAAACAGTAGCGCCGCCAAGATCAGTGCTTTTTTGCGCCCGTAACGTCCGGCCAGTGGCCCGGCACCAAAAGCACCCAGTACACAGCCAAGAACGACGTTAGATACGGCCCAGCCGGTTTGTGCCGGGCTGAGATCAAAATAGCTTTTCAAGGCTTCGATGGCGCCAGAAATAACGGCGGTATCATAGCCAAACAAAATACCGCCAAGCGCAGCGATGCCGCAAATCCGCAGTACGTACCCTGTATTATGTTTTCGCTGATGTGACATAAGTTGCTCCGATTATTATGCATGTTCTGCCCGAGTCTGAGGCGTAGGGGAAAGGGGCAGAAGGGTGAACCGTGTCTGTCATCAAGACGGTGTTTACTTGGGTAATCCTGCCACGAAGAAAAACATTTATTTCATATTTAGTGAATAATGAAATATTGATTTTTAGATCCAGTTCAAAAAATTCCACGAAAACTAAAAGAGTGACATCTCTATCTTGCGATATGGCATGGAGCATTACTCTTTTGATATCGATAACTAATCTGCATAAAACACAGGGTTAATCGGTGTATTTTCTGCCATTGACAGATTTCAACGGCGATGACCACAAAGCGATAATATGCGCGGATTATTCGATAGAAGTGCGACCATCAACACTAAAAATAAAATTTCTAAAACAATTTATTTGAAACTTTTTTTTCAATGGAATAGAGTTTGCTTCATCTGAACAGAATTTAGCCTGTATTTCCTGGTGACAACGGCAGTTGAAAAAGAGGGTGAGAGATGAAGACTGTGGGTAACTTTATTGGTGGGCAGGTTTGTCTGAGCAGCAGTAACCAGACCGTTGATGTGCATAACCCGGCAACGGGGCAGGTTGAACGTCAGGTCACGCAAAGCACCGCTGCTGAAGTGAAGCAGGCTATTGACGTTGCCCACCAGGCATTCGCTAGTTGGGCTGGTACTACGCCGCTACGTCGAGCCCGTATCATGTTTAACTTCAAAGCGTTATTGGAAAAGCACCGCGAAGAGCTGGCCGCACTGATCGTGAGTGAACACGGTAAGGTCTACTCTGACGCATTAGGTGAACTGACGCGTGGGATGGAGGTTGTGGAATTTGCTTGCGGTATACCGCAGTTGATTAAGGGGGAATATTCTGCCGACGTCGGAACCGGTGTTGACAGTTTTTCTTTGATGCAGCCGTTGGGCGTGGTGGCAGGGATTACCCCCTTTAATTTTCCCGCTATGGTGCCGATGTGGATGTTCCCCATCGCTATCGCTTGCGGTAACACATTTGTATTGAAGCCGCCGGCATTGGTGCCTTCAGCATCGGTGCGCTTGGCTGAATTGTTGAAAGAAGCTGGCCTGCCGGACGGGGTATTCAACGTAGTACATTGCGCGAATGAAACTGCTGCGCAGTTGTGTACCGACCCGCGAATCCAAGCGGTAAGTTTCGTCGGATCTTCCACCGTCGCGGAACATATTTACACCACGGCCAGTGCTCATGGCAAGCGGGTTCAGGCGTTCGGTGCCGCCAAAAATCAGGCGATTATTATGCCGGATGCCGATCTGGATGCGACGGTTAACGCCTTGATGGGCGGTGCTTTTGGTTCAGCAGGCGAACGCTGCATGGCATTACCGATAGCTGTAGTGGTTGGTGATGAAACTGCTGATAAACTGATTGCCAAACTTAAGCCACTGATCGCTCAGCTTCGCATCGGGCCCGGGAGACAACACGGTGGTGAAGAAAATGAAATGGGGCCGCTAGTGTCCTCGGCCCACCAGAAGAAAGTATTAGGTTATATCGATCTCGGTGTTGAAGAAGGTGCCACCCTGCTGGCTGACGGGCGCCACTATCAGGTTGCTGGGCATCCGCAAGGTTATTATGTTGGCGGTACCCTGTTCGATCATGTGAAGCCGAACATGCGTATTTATCGTGAAGAAATCTTTGGCCCGGTGCTCGGTATCGTTCGCGTTGCGGATTATCAGAGCGCAATCGACACGGTAAACAGCCATGAATTTGGTAACGGTAGTGCTATCTTTACCCGCAATGGCCATTACGCGCGCCAGTTCGTGCATGAGGTTGAGGCAGGTATGGTCGGTGTTAACGTACCGGTACCTGTGCCAATGGCATTTCACAGTTTTGGCGGTTGGAAGCGTTCGGTATTCGGCGCGCTCAATGTACATGGCAGTGACGGTGTGCGTTTCTATACGCGGATGAAGACCGTTACCGCACGTTGGCCTTCTGGGCAGCAGACGGTTTCGGAATACAGCATGCCAACGCTGGGTTAAACGCATCACACAGTCACTTGCGGCCGTACCTTCTCAGGGGGCGGCTACTAAATATCACTGCTCCCAATCACCTCAAGTTGCGGCAAGACGGTAACTAAGTGGAATCCTCGGCAGCATAAAAACCGTATCGTCGGGGAACGAAGCAACGTGAATGGGGGCGGTGAGCACGGGAGGAATGCATGTCTTCATTATTAAGCAAGTGCCAGCAGCCTAATGCACAGGGGCGCATTCAGCATGTCACGCCTGAAAATGCCGATTGGCACTTTGTCGGTTTTGATGTTTATCGGCTTGAAACTGGGCAATCGTTGACGTTGGAAAGCGACGATAAAGAACTGTGTTTGGTGTTGGTGGCTGGCATTGCCTCGGTGGCAACGCAGCGCGCGGAATATCCGCATATCGGTAAACGCATGAGCCCATTTGAGCGTATACCGCCCTATGCCGTTTATGTACCACATCATGACCGTGTGCATGTCCGTGCCGAAAGCGCACTCGAACTGGCTGTATGCAGCGCGCCAAGCCATGGGCAAATGCCTCCACGGTTGATTACACCAGCAGATATTGGTGTGGAACGCCGGGGTAAAGGCCGCAACCAGCGGTTGGTGCATAATATTCTACCGGATAATGAACCTGCCGATAGTCTGCTGGTGGTTGAAGTCTATACCGACGAGGGTAATACCAGTTCCTATCCTAGCCATAAGCACGATCAGGAAGATTCACCTGATGAAACCTATCTGGAAGAAACCTATTATCATCGGATCCAGCCGGAACAGGGCTTTTGTATGCAGCGGGTGTATACCGACGATCGCTCACTTGATGAGTGTATGCCCGTTTATAACCGTGATGTGGTCAAAGTGCCGCGTGGATATCATCCGGTAGCTACGTTAGCCGGATATGATAACTATTACCTCAATGTAATGGCTGGGCCGGTGCGCTTGTGGAAGTTTACATGGGAAGGCGATCACGCCTGGATCAATAGCGACGATTACCCTAAAGCGTGATGATGTGCCATTTTTTATTAAGGGCGAAGGTGTTTTTCGCCCACGATATTTATGCTTCTTTGGCGTTATTCAATGCCATTGATACAGCCAAGGTTTGAGCCAGACACATTGAAGCGACCTGCGAGCGGAATCCATCCACTTGCGCCTCTCGCACCACAAAACACACATCACTGAATGCGGCCAAGGGGCTGACCTGGCTGTCTGTGATCGCAATTTGTTGCGCGCCTTGCTTAGCTCCTAGTTCAACCAGTTCCAATGCTTCTTTGGCATAAGGTGAATAGCTAATGGCAATAACCACATCTTTTGGTTTCACCATGCTTAGTTGTTCGGTGAACATACCGCCTAAGCCATCGATTAGAAAGGCGCGGCGTTCCAAATGACGAAGGGCATAGGTTAGGTAGGACGCGACGCTAAACGAACGGCGCAACCCAATCACATAAATGTTATCGGCGTTATTCAAGAGTTCTACCGCTTTATCTAGCTGTTCAGAGCTAATCTGAACAGCCAGTTGCTGCAATGCTTGTGCGTTCACCATGGTGAACACATTCAAAATCTCGGCCGGTTTTTCGGGTGCGACGTTACCGTCGGTGGCGGTTTGGCGAAAAAGGCGCGCGCGCTCGGTGTAGTTGACGGTTTCTTCCATCAGATGCTGACGGAAGACTTGTTTCATTTCGTTGAACCCACTAAAACCAAAAGCATTGGCGAAACGAATCAGGGTTGAGGGCGGCACGCTAGCCTGTGCGGCAATGGAAGCAACGGTGTCGAAGGCAATGCTGTTACTGTTATCTAAAATATAACGGGCTACCTGCTTTAAACGTTTGCTGAGCGTCTCATAGCGGTGACGAATTTCGTCTTGTAACAGCGAAAGTTGAGTTGGGTTATTCATCCATTCGGCTCGCAGTATTGGCTAAAGGCGCAGCGATCCTGACGCCTGAATTGTTGACTTGTCATTCTAACAGATGGAGCGGAAATTTCATTTCCTCAAAAAGCGATTTGCTTCATCACTCATTGCGTTAGTTCACAGAAAATAGGTAAAAAGCCCCCTTAACGCCGCGAAAATCACGTTAAGGGGGCTGTTATTACCTATCAGTTGTGACCATTAGCGTCGTCTGGCCGTGGGCGATATAACCGCCAGTAATCAATCAACGTGAGATATTTCTGTTTAACCTGTGCTATTAAGGCAGAATCGTCTAGTTCACCTTGTAACCAGCGACGAGAAGGTTGACCAAAAATGGTACGGCCGACAGCGAAACCTTTAACCCAATGAGCATCGGCTGCGGCGGCAAAGCCGGCTTTTAATCTTTCTTCTGATGAATCTAACCCCAAGATAACGACGCCACGGCAGAATGGATCGTGAGAATCAATCAGCGCGCCGACCTTCTGCCAGTTTGCTGCGCTGAGTGGTGGCAACTTCCACCAGTCTGGCTTAACCCCAATTTGATAAAAATGAGTGATAATGTCGAGGTAATACTGCTCGTTTTTATCGGTATTCTCTTCGGGCAGGATCACTTCTAGCAGCAATTCATGGCCAGACTTACAACAACCGTGATAGATATCGCGAATCAACTCATCTTGTTCACGTTGTAGCTCAACCGCATCATGGGGATGATAAAAGACCAGGCATTTCACTACGTGCTCTAGTGGCCAATCGACTAGCTGCGACCCAATATTGCCATGCTCTAATCGCAATGGGCGCGAACCCGGTTGCTCAATCGGGCGGCCAATCCACCAGCCTTGGCCGGTAATGTCATTCAATGCAGCCTGTCCATAAGTGGTATCAGCCAGAATGCCGCTGTTGCCGTGCAGGCCAGCCTCCTCAGCCGCCTGTTTGGCTGCCGTGAGCAGTAAAGATTTCAACTGAGGGATGCGTTGTTCACTCGCGCCTGCTTCGTGAGCCATATCTGCTAACTGTTTACGGTGATCGAAGGCGAACACGCACAACTCTGACCACTGTTTTTTACGGGTAGTGACGCGGTGCAGGTGATTAAGCTGCGCGTCTTGATCTGGGCGTTTCACGTTATGTTCACGAGCCAGGTAATTGTCCAATTCAAGCTTGGTCGGCATCGCGGGCGCACAGCCATGACGGGAAACGACTAAGGCACCACAGGCATTAGCATAGCGACAGGCTTGATCCCATCCCTCATCATTCAGATAGCCACGTAATAGCCCGGACATAAATGCATCACCCGCGCCTAACACATTGAGTACCTCAACGCGTACGCCTGAGTGTAACTTGACCTGTTGCCAATCGGCAGGGATGCGGTCTTCAAATACTGAACAACCCTGTGCCCCCCGCTTACACACCAACGTTGCCTTGCTGACTTTACGCACATTGGCTAATGCCGTCAGGGTATCCGTGCTGCCGCCTGCAATGTGGAATTCTTCCTCTGTACCGACTATCAAATCAAAATGATGTAACACCTCCTGCAGTTCGCGGGTGACTTTGGTTGACTCGACAAAACGTGTTTCACCATCACCCAGCGAGGTTAACCCCCACAGAACCGGGCGGTAATCGATATCTAGCGCGGTACGCAATTGGTGTTTGTGCGCGTATTCCAAGGCCTTAAGTACAGCGGCGCGGGTGTTTGGGTGTGATAAATGTGTACCGGTAATGGCAAGTGCGCGTGATGAGGCGATATAGGTTTCATCAATGTCATCGGGGGTAAGCGCCATATCAGCACAGTTATCACGGTAGAAAATAAGCGGAAAAGTTTCTTGATCCTTGATACCCAAAATCACTAAGCCGGTCAGCCGCTGCTTATCGGTAATCAGGCAACGAGTGTCTGTACCAACGCGCTGTAATTCTTCACGCAGGAAGCGCCCCATATGCTCATCGCCCACCCGCGCCAACATGCCGGATTTTAGTCCCTGAATTGCGGTGCCGTAGGCGACGTTTCCGGACGAACCGCCAAGATATTTTGCGAATGAGCTGGCATCTTCGAGGCGTGCGCCGATTTGTTGAGCATAGAAATCGACAGCGATGCGCCCGAGGCAGATGACATCAAGCTGTTTTTGTTGTGAAGTCATACCCGTATCCCTCTTTGTAAGCAAAGCTCAATTGCAACCCGATAAACGGTGGTTTGTTATTGACCTGTTTTGAATTATGAGGAATAAAAATTTCAATTTCAAGGTTAAATGAAATTAACACCCCGTTAGCGGCATGCCCATAATCGTGCAACAGTTTCCCGCTGTTTATGCGGCTGCAACCTATGATGATGACGCCTATTGGTCTTGATGATAGCGGGTGATCAGTGATGTTGTCTGAGTGGGGGAAGTGTGGATTTTCTCGAGAATGCGATCTTTATCGCAAAATGAAATGTTTTTTCTGAAATGTTATTTTATGGAAAATTTATTTGTTTATACTCGTTTCACGTTTTAGGTGGTCGGCAGAGTGATTGGCGCAGGAGACTGACCGCTATAAAGGGGGAAGAAAATGAGTAAGACTAAATTGACGATGGCGCAGGCGCTTGTCAAATTCCTCGACAACCAGTATTTGCTGGTGGACGGCGTCGAAACCAAGTTTGTGAAAGGCATTTTTGCTATTTTCGGCCATGGCAACGTGCTCGGTTTAGGTCAGGCGTTGGAGCAAGACTGCGGCGAACTGATGGTCCACCAGGGTCGTAATGAGCAAGGCATGGCGCATGCTGCTACTGGTTTCGCCAAACAAAAACTGCGTCAGCAAATTTATGCATGTACCTCCTCCGTCGGCCCTGGGGCTGCGAATATGCTCACGGCGGCAGCAACCGCGACGGCCAATCGTATTCCCTTATTATTATTACCTGGGGATGTTTACGCCTCACGCCAGCCAGATCCCGTATTACAGCAAATTGAACAATCTTACGACCTCAGCATCAGCACCAATGACGCATTTCGTCCGGTGAGTAAATATTGGGATCGTATCGTACGCCCTGAGCAACTGATGAGCGCCTGTATTAATGCCATGCGCGTGTTAACCGATCCGGCGGAAACGGGGGCGGTGACGCTGTGCTTGCCACAGGATGTACAAGGTGAGGCATACGACTATCCTGATTACTTCTTCCAGAAGCGAATCCACCGTCTTGAGCGCCGCCCTGCGACGCAGGGTATGTTGGCGGATGCGTTGGCGTTGTTGTCGGGTAAACGTAAACCACTGCTGATATGTGGTGGTGGGGTGAAATATTCGCAAGCAGGCCGGGCGCTACAACAGTTTGCCGAACGTTTCCAGATCCCCTTTGCAGAAACGCAAGCGGGCAAAGGGGCGATTAAGTCCAACCATGTGTTCAACGTAGGCGGTATCGGTGAAACCGGCTGTTTGGCCGCCAATACGTTGGCGAAACAGGCCGATCTGGTCATTGGTGTCGGCACGCGCTATACCGACTTCACCACGTCTTCCAAGTGGTTGTTCCAAAACCCACAAGTGGCGTTTCTCAACATTAACGTCAGTGCGTTTGATGCGGGTAAATTGGATGGTTTACAGCTACTGGCGGATGCTCGTGACGCACTGAACGCGTTGGCGTCGCTGATGGCGGAGTCAGGTTACCTCGCTGATTGGGGCGACGCCATAACAGCGGTGCAGGCTGCTCAAAAAGAAGAAACGGCACGGGTCTATTCCGTTGCCTATACCGGCGCGGATTTTATCCCGGAAATCGATGATCATTTGGATCGTGAACGGGTCTTTGGTGAATACATTGAGCAGACCGGTTCATCCTTGACACAAAGCCGCGTATTGGGTTTGTTAAACCAGAACTTACCGAATGATAGCGTGATTGTCGCCGCCGCGGGAAGCCTGCCCGGTGACTTACAACGCGTTTGGCAGAACCACGACGAACACGGTTATCACGTGGAGTACGGCTACTCCTGCATGGGGTACGAAGTGAATGCCGCACTGGGCGTCAAGTTAGCTGAGCCGAAGCGTGAGGTCTACGCCATGGTGGGCGACGGCGCATTTATGATGCTGCATTCAGAACTGGTCACCTCAGTTCAGGAAGGCTGCAAAATCAACGTCGTGCTGTTCGATAACATGACCAATGGGTGTATTAATAATCTACAAATGGAACACGGTATGGACAGCTACACCACCGAGTTCCGCTTTCGTCAGGAAGGCAAACTGCAGGGCAGCTTAGTGCCGGTAAATTTTGCCATGCTCGCGGCCGCTTACGGCTGCAAGACCTACAGTATCACCACCGAACAGCAGTTAATCGACGCATTAGCGGATGCTCGTCAGCAAACGGTTTCAACTTTGCTGGATATTAAAGTGTTGCCAAAAACTATGGTGCACAAGTATCTCAGCTGGTGGCGTGTGGGCGGCGCGCAGGTAGCCAAAAGTGAAAAGATTGTCGCGGTGGCTCACAAGCTACAGGAAAACATCGACAAGGCCCGTGATTACTAAACATCACGAATTCTGTCTCTACCCTACAACGAATACCCAACATAATTCGAGTTCATCAATGTGGTTACCGATCGGATTCCGAGGAACAAGATGATAAGCGCAGATAAATCTGCCAAGGCAGAAGTAAACCTTGTTCACAGCGGTAGCGAGCAGGCCAAGACCCAAGACGTTGCTCGAAGTATATAGGGTATATTTGAGGATAACGGAAATGACATTAAACATTGGGGTTATTGGTACCGGCGCGATTGGCCGCGATCACATTCGTCGTTGTAGCAACGTGTTACAAGGCGCGCGCGTGGTTGCCGTTAGCGATATTCATCGCGACAGTGCGGCGGGCATTGTTAAAGAACTGCAGTTAGCTGCACAAGTCTATGAAAATGGTCACGATCTGATTAATGCCACTGACGTACAGGCAGTTTTAGTGACGTCATGGGGGCCGAGCCATGAAGAGTTCGTGTTGTCGGCGATTGACGCGGGCAAGCCGGTATTTTGTGAAAAACCCTTGGCGGTGACGGCGCAGGGGTGCAAAAACATCGTTGAAGCAGAAGCGAAGCACGGTAAACGACTGGTGCAGGTCGGTTTTATGCGCCCTTACGATCAGGGCTATCGTGCATTAAAGCAGGTACTGACCAGCGGTCAGATCGGTGAGCCGCTGATGCTACATTGCGCCCACCGTAATCCAACGGTCGGTGAGGCCTACACCACCGATATGGCGATAACAGATACCTTGATCCATGAAATAGATGTGTTGCGTTGGTTACTGGACGACGACTACGTTTCAGTGCAGGTGATATTCCCACGTAAAACCGCTAAAGCGTTTGCTCACCTGAAAGATCCGCAGATTGTTTTGTTTGAAACCGCCAAGGGGACACGCATTGACGTCGAGATCTTTGTGAACTGCCAATATGGTTATGACATTCAGTGCGAAGTAGTGGGTGAAACCGGGATTGCTAAATTGCCGGAGCCTTCGTCCGTACAGATGCGCAGCAGTGCCAAATTGACAAACGAGATCCTAATGGACTGGAAAACGCGTTTCATTGATGCCTATGACGTGGAGCTGCAGGGCTTTATCAATGATGTGTTGGCCGGCCAACTGCAGGGGCCGTCTGCTTGGGACGGCTATGCTGCCGCTGTCACCGCCGATGCTTGCGTTGCCGCGCAGCTTAGCGGTGAGATTGTACCGGTAACGCTACCATCGCGTCCGTCGTTTTATCATTGCTAAATTTCATTCCCGCACTCGATGAATGAGGGCAACCATGAAGATCGCTTTTGACGTTGATGTCACAAAGGATTTAGGCCTTACCCGAATGGTGCAGCAGGCGGCTGACTGCGGTTATCAATATGTTGAGCCGTCCCCGCATCCGCAGAACAACCCTTTCTATAAGCATCCGAAAGCAGGCCACGACATCATGGCAGAGTATAAGAACGTGTTGAAAGCGACCGGGGTAGAAATGGGCGTTCGGGTGATCAATACCAAATTGGCGGGTAATCCTAACGAACCGGAGGTTTGTGAAGAGCAGTGGTACAAGTCGATGGAGGAATTGCTGCCAATAATCGAACGGGAGAGGATACGTGTAGAAATACAATCCCACCCGTAGGACTTTTGCGAATTAAGTAATGAAGCCGCCGACATGGTGAAATTATTACGTAGCGATCACGGTAAGTACTTGTACAGCGTACCGCACTCTTTTTATTACGACAAAGGTCAGGGGGATGTCACGCGCATGCTGAAATACGCCGGGGAAGACCTGTCTCATGTGTTGATCGCCGACACCATGAACCACATACCCAGCATTGTTACATCGTCAATCTGCCGGGGGGCGATGGCGGCGGTACACCAACACGTTGGTATTGGTGAAGTTGAAGCGGATTTTGATGCACTGTTCCAGACATTGCGCGAGTTGGCGTTTGCTAAGCGCAATTTTAACGTTAGGGGCGAATCCATTATTTGTACGTCCTTATTCGGTTATCCAGAATAAATGCAAACCCAGGCGATTGCCACCCGGGAACGCATCGAAAAAGAGCTGCTGTTACCTTAAACAATGTTATCGGCGACATCGGCAGAGGAACTCTGCCGCAGAATCGAAAATAAAACCGAGGCTCAATATGAACAAAGATTACGTGAAGCTGGCTATTGCCCCTATTGGCTGGACTAATGATGATATGCCGGAGTTAGGTCAGGAAAACACCTTTCAACAATGCGTCAGCGAAATGGCTCTGGCCGGATTTACCGGCAGTGAGGTCGGCAGTAAGTATCCCCGAGATCCCAACGTGCTCAAACCGATGCTGGATATTCGCGGTATCCAGATCTGTAACGCTTGGTTCAGCACTTTCTTTGCCGATGGTCAGAAAGAAAAAACCATCGATGAGTTTATTAACCACATGAATTTTCTGCATGATATGGGGGCTAAGGTTATTGGTTGCTCAGAACAGAGCAAGAGTATTCAGGGCACGAGCAAAGCGGTACTGGAAGAGAAACCGCACTTTAGCGATGAAGAGTGGCAGCGCGTCGCTGAGGGCTATAATCAATTGGCGAAAATTGCCGCAGAGAAAGGCATGCAGGTTTGTCTGCATCACCATATGGGTACAGGTATTCAGACGGCTCAAGAAATCGATCGGTACATGAGCATGGTAAACGATGATGTCTATCTGCTGTTTGATACTGGACATGCCTATTATTCCGAAGGCAGCCAACAGGCAATGCTCGCTATTTTGGAAAAATACCTGTCGCGTATTAATCATGTTCATTTGAAAGATGTGCGTGACGAGGTGGTGGCGGAAGTCAAAGCGAAGCGGTTGAGTTTTCTTGATGGCGTGAAGAAAGGGAGCTTCACTGTGCCTGGCGATGGTGTCATTGATTTCCGGCCGGTGTTTAAGCTGCTAGATGAGCGAGGCTATAAAGGCTGGATGGTAGTAGAGGCCGAGCAGGACCCGGCTATTGCTAACCCGTTTGAGTATGCAGTGAAAGCCCGTCGTTATATCAGAGACACAGCAGGTATCTAAGCTGCGGTCACCGATGGCCAAGAGATAAACTGAGGGCATATGAAAATGCCCTCATGCAACTGACAAAACAGCGCATCCGTGCAGGGCGCTGTATGATACCGCACTAGACAAAATGAACATGCTGCTCGCGTGTGTGAACAGCCGCCAAATTCTCACTCTTTGCATATTTAGCAAAACTTTTCTTAATCGTGGTGAAAACGCGCCATATGGTAGGCATCGACCAACTTGCCATCGCGTACCGCAAAATGTCGGCTGGTTCCTTCAATTACAAAGCCGAATTTGCGATATAAGGCGATCGCGTGCTGATTGTCAGTGAAAACCGTCAGTTCAATGCGTTGGATAGCTGCCCAATTATCACAAATATTAATCATAGCCTGCATGAGCGCGCTGCCGACGCCCTTACCGTGATGAGACGGATCGACACCAAGGCCAAAAGTAGCGACGTGGCGACGACGCACGCGTTGATTGAGTTCCAAGGCGAGCTGGCCGACGACGTTATCACCAATACAGGCGACTAGCTCGGTGACGCCCGGTTTTGATTCCAGCAAACGTTGTTGCCACATCGATTGGGACTGTAGCGGAAGGTGTAACGTATCGCGATAGACATCCGGATGCGCGTATAATTGTTGTAGTGCCGTAGCATCAGTCGCTTCGACGTGGCGAATGCTTATTCCCTCCATACCCTCTACCTTTAACATTTAAATAACCTCTAAAATTATCGGTTTAGCGTAACGAGTCAATAATATTTCAAATTGGTCAAAAAAACGCTTTACAGATGCGAATGATAATGATTATTATTGCCATGCGTTCTCGGGAGGGTAGCAGCTCTGCCACTCTTACTTGAAGGCACGACATTGCTCACATTGCTTCCAGTGTTACTTAGCCAGCTCGGGTGCTGGCTTTTTTTTTGCCTCAATCTCATCCACCTTTACGCTCAACAATTCTTCTGCGGATCCTCTGTTAATTTCATCGAATTTTTTGAACAGAGGGGTGAGTTTTTTACGCTTTCTTATTTTTTCCCTAGGACTAGACTGTAAAAAACATTGAGGAGAGTTGAATATGATTTATGTACGCAAAGCAACAGACCGGGGTCATGCGAATCATGGCTGGTTAGATAGCTGGCACACCTTCTCATTCGCTAATTATTACGATCCCGATTTTATGGGGTTCTCCGCACTGCGGGTGATCAATGAAGATGTGATCGATGCGGGGCAGGGTTTTGGCACCCATCCACATAAAGACATGGAAATACTGACCTACGTGCTGAGTGGTACCGTAGAGCATCAGGACAGTATGGGAAATAAAGAGCAGATTCAGGCCGGTGAATTCCAGATCATGAGTGCGGGTACTGGGGTACGTCACTCCGAATATAACGCCAATCACGATCGGCCGTTGCACCTGTATCAAATCTGGATTATCCCCGATAAGAATGGTTTGCCACCGCGTTATGAGCAGCGCATGTTTGCGGCCCCGCAGGGGCGCCAATTAGTGCTGTCGCCCGATGCTCGGGAAGGTTCGTTGAAAGTATTCCAAGACATGACGCTGTCGCGTTGGGCATTGGCAAAAGACGAAAAGGCAGAGTGCCCGATCGAGGCTGGACGCCGTGTTTGGATACAGGTAGTACGCGGTAGCGTGACCATCAACGGCCACCCAGCCAGCACCAGTGATGCGTTCGCCGTGTGGGATGAAGTTGCGCTGTCAATTCGTGCCGACGAAGACAGTGAAATCTTGCTGTTCGATCTGCCTCCGGTTTGATAAAGACAGTGGTCGCATTGAGGGCTCAACGTGCGTTGGGCCCTTTTACTGTTTGCAGCCACGCAACCAGCAATATCAGCCCGCCTTTTTATTTGCTAAAATGCCCCCCCATTCACGGTTAGTCAGTTCATTGATAATGAAGAAAAAACGGCCGGTACTTCAAGATGTAGCAGATAAAGTAGGCGTCACCAAGATGACGGTGAGCCGCTATTTGCGTAATCCGGATCAGGTTTCCGCCGCTTTGCAGCAAAAAATAGCTGTCGCGCTGGATGAGTTGGGGTATATCCCTAACCGAGCACCGGATATCCTTTCCAACGCGACCAGTCGCGCCATCGGTGTGTTGCTGCCCTCCCTGACTAACCAGGTGTTTGCCGAGGTATTACGCGGCATTGAAAGCGTGACCGATGCCCATAATTATCAAACGATGTTGGCGCACTACGGCTATTTGCCGGAGCGTGAAGAAGAGCGGCTAACATTTTTGCTGTCTTTCAATATTGACGGTTTGATCCTTTCTGAGCGTAACCACACGCCACGCACCCTGAAGATGATCGAGGTTGCGGGGATCCCGGTGGTGGAACTGATGGACTGCGTGACACCCTGTTTGGACTTGGCCGTGGGATTCGATAACTTTGAAGCTGCTCGTCAAATGACGCAGCAAATTATCGCCCACGGGCATCAACATGTCGTTTATCTCGGTGCACGTTTGGATGAGCGTACGCTGATCAAACAGCGAGGTTACGAACAAGCGATGCAGGAGGCAGGTTTGCCGCCTCGCTGCATCATGACCGACCGCGCCTCATCGTATTCGGCGGGGGGGGAGCTGTTGCGTTTAGCACAGGCCAAATACCCGCAGGTAGACAGTATCTTTTGTACCAATGATGACTTAGCGATAGGGGCGATGTTTGAATGCCAGCGCCAAGGATTATCGATTCCGCAAGATATGGGTATTGCCGGTTTTCACGGCCACGATATTGGCCAGGTGATGGTGCCAAAGCTCGCCAGCGTGCTGACGTTGCGCGACCGTATGGGGCAGGTGGCAGCTGAAAGTCTGTTGGCTAAATTACGCGGGGAAAACGTCAGCCCGCGAATGATTGATACCGGCTTTTCGCTCTTGCTTGGCGGCAGTCTATAACGTGATCTAAGCCCGAAAATATCGCCCCCGGGCATTCTCCTCTAAGAAGGGCCATAGCGTTTTTTGATGGCCTTCACACTTATTTAATGCCTTTTTCTCTGTTTGTTGCTTAATAGTTCGTCTACAAAGACAATGTTACCGATAACTTGTTACCAGTAACATTTATGCTGGTGACGCCAACAGGGCAATAAATTATGAGTAATTCACAACACCACGTTTTTATTTTGATGGGTGTCTCTGGGAGCGGCAAATCGGCGGTAGCCAATGCTGTGGCCCATGAAATCAACGCCGCGATGCTTGACGGAGACTATCTCCACCCCCGCACAAATATTAATAAAATGGCAGGCGGCCACGCACTGAATGACGACGATCGCGCACCGTGGTTAGCGGCATTAAACGATGCGATCTTTGCCATGCAGCGCACGAATGAGGTTGCACTGCTGGTCTGTTCCGCACTGAAGAAGCGCTATCGCGACCGCTTACGTGACGGTAACGGCAATCTGCATTTCATCTATTTGCAAGGTTCAAAGGACGTTATCGAAGAACGCCTGAAACAACGTAAAGGGCATTTCTTTAAGCCACAAATGTTGGTTTCTCAGTTTGAAGCGTTGGAAGAGCCGGGCGTGGAAGAAGCTGATGTCCACGCGATTGATATCAACCAACCGCTAGATGATGTGGTCGCTGACACCATTAAACTTATAACCACAATAACCGCTCAGGAATAATTATGGATACTTTAACGCTGGTGTTAACCGCCGTTGGCTCGGTGTTGTTATTGCTGTTCCTGGTAATGAAGGCGCGTATGCACGCTTTTATTGCTTTGATGTTGGTGTCGATGGGGGCCGGTTTATTCTCAGGCATGTCGCTGGAGCAAATCACTGAAACCATGCAGAAAGGCATGGGTGGCACGCTGGGTTTTCTGGCGATTGTGGTCGCGCTGGGAGCCATGTTCGGCAAGATCCTGCATGAAACCGGTGCGCTGGATCAGATAGCCGTCAAGTTATTGAAAGGTTTTGGTGAGAAGCGTGCGCATTATGCGTTAGGTATCGCCGGATTGGTGTGTGCGCTACCGCTGTTTTTCGATGTGGCGATCGTGTTGCTGATTGGTGTCGCCTTTGCCGTTGCGCGCCGTACCGGCGGCAACTTGGTTAAGCAAGTTATTCCGCTGTTCGCAGGGGTTGCGGCCGCGGCAGCCTTCTTGGTTCCGGGGCCAACGCCGATGTTGTTGGCTTCACAAATGAACGCAGATTTCGGTTGGATGATACTGATCGGTCTGGTGGCCGCGATCCCTGGCATGCTGTTGGCTGGCCCGCTGTACGGTTCCTTCATCAGCAAGCATGTCACGCTGGAATTGCCGAAAGATATCGAAGAGCCAAGCATTGATAAGAGCAAACTGCCTTCGTTTGGTTTCAGTCTGGCATTGGTGTTGTTCCCGCTGGTATTGGTGGGGATGAAAACGATTGGCGCGCGTTTCACACTTGAAGGTAGCTCGCTGTATCAATGGCTACAATTCATCGGTCACCCTTTTACCGCCATTTTGATTGCTTGCCTGGTCGCGATTTATGGTCTGGCTATTCGCCGTGGTATGAGCAAAGAGAAGGTGATGGAGGTGTGTTCCGCTGCCATTCAACCGGCTGGCATCATCCTGCTGGTGACCGGTGCCGGGGGCGTATTCAAACAGGTATTAGTGGATTCTGGCGTAGGCCCGGCCCTGGGTAACTCATTGATTGGTGCTGGTTTGCCGATTGCTGTCGCGTGTTTCGTGCTATCGGCAGCAGTCCGGGTGATTCAGGGGTCGGCTACCGTTGCCTGCCTGACCACGGTTGGCTTGGTGATGCCAGTGATTGGCGAGCTGGGTTATTCCGGTGCGCAAATGGCAGCGTTGTCGATTTGTATCGCGGGCGGCTCTATCGTGTTGAGCCACGTGAATGATTCCGGCTTCTGGCTGTTTGGTAAGTTTACCGGTGCGACAGAAGCACAAACCTTAAAAACCTGGTCAGTCATGGAAACCATCCTCGGCACGACCGGTGCCGTGATCGGTATGATTGCCTTCGCATTGATGTAAGTCACCCATCACTCTGAAAGGCGCAGTTGCGCTTTTCAGAGTGTTACCCCTTTGCTGTGTGCTTGCACCCACCCACATTGTCATTTCCCCCTCACCGATAGATAACACGCCCGCAAACTTTCCCGACTTGGGCTGCGTGATCTCATCATGCCTTTGTCACTTGGCGTTTGGCCGAGATATAAGCAGGGCTGCTAAAAAACACTCAGCCATCGATTAAATTCACTTTGCGCCTGCGCCGACATTTTGTAAGGTGGGCAGAGTGCTCATCATTTACGAATTTGTCGTCATCTTCCAAGGCAGGGACAGTTAATATGAAAAACGTTGGTTTAGTCGGTTGGCGCGGTATGGTCGGCTCGGTGCTCATGCAACGCATGGCAGAAGAGCGCGATTTTGACGCCATCCGCCCGGTATTCTTCTCGACATCGCAGCACGGTTCTGCCGCGCCCGCTATCGGCGGTCAGCAACAGGGTACGCTGCAAGATGCCTATGATATTGATGCGTTGAGTGCGCTTGATATCATCATTACCTGCCAGGGCGGTGATTATACCAACGACGTTTATCCTAAACTGCGGGCCAGTGGCTGGCAGGGGTACTGGATTGATGCGGCATCCTCGCTGCGTATGCAAGATGATGCGGTCATCATTCTGGATCCCGTTAACAGTGCCGTCATCAAGCAGGGGCTGGACAACGGCATCAAAACCTTTGTCGGCGGTAACTGTACCGTCAGCCTGATGCTGATGTCGTTAGGCGGCCTGTTTGCCAACGATCTGGTGGAGTGGGCTTCCGTGGCCACCTATCAGGCGGCCTCTGGCGGTGGTGCACGCCATATGCGTGAATTACTGACCCAGATGGGCATGCTGCATGCCGATGTGGCGAAAGAACTGCAAGATCCGGCCTCCGCCATTCTGGATATTGAGCGCAAAGTGACGGAAGCCACACGCTCAGGCAAATTGCCAACCGATAACTTTGGCGTGCCGTTAGCGGGCAGCCTGATTCCGTGGATCGACAAACAGCTCGATAACGGCCAGAGCCGCGAAGAGTGGAAAGGCCAGGCGGAAACCAACAAAATTCTGGCAACGTCAAGCGTGATCCCGGTTGATGGTCTGTGCGTGCGCGTGGGTGCACTGCGCTGCCACAGCCAGGCGTTCACCTTAAAGCTGAAAAAAGACGTCTCGCTACCAGAAATTGAACACATGCTGGCCACGCACAATGATTGGGTGCGGGTGATTCCGAACGATCGCGAATTATCCATGCGTGAACTGACGCCAGCCGCCGTCACCGGTACACTGAATACCCCGGTCGGCCGCTTGCGTAAGCTCAATATGGGGCCAGAATACATGTCGGCCTTTACGGTGGGTGACCAACTGTTATGGGGCGCGGCAGAACCGCTGCGCCGCATGTTGCGTATTCTGCTGTAGGATATTTACTTACGGCGCAAGAGGCATCACTAAAGTGTAAAAACCCTTAAAGCTCGCATGATTGCGGGCTTTTTTGTTTTTATCAGGTTGCGAGAAGCCTCAAAGAAGCATCACTAAAGCGCACCGTTATGTTGTATCCAAGATCGTACATTTGAGGGTTGGATACAGCATATTGGGAGGCTTTGTGGCGAAATTGACAGACATGCAGATTAGGGCATGGGTGAGGGCGAAGGAGTTCTTTCAGGGACGCTCAGATGGTAATGACTGTATTTGCGATAGGTGTTGTCTTGGGGTACGACGTGGCCGCAGAGAGGCAGGAACGGGAGGCCGCAATACGAAAAAACGCTGAGGAGGAACGAAAGGCGGTTAGGCATATTGATGGGGAACCTGAATATTTCCCTGTGTGCCCCGCGCCTCTATCTGTATCACGCTTACCTTGCCTAGATGGACGCTCACGGATTTGACAAGCTCCTTACCCTGATGTGGTTTGGCTCAGATTTCCCCAAGGAGTACGGGGCGGAGTACAAGAAGGCAAAGATCAAGGCGACAAAGTCATAACATTTATGTGGATAATCACCGCTCATGTTTTATGTTGGTGATTCGTATCGCGTTTAAATTAAGAATAATCAGTATGCTAAATACCATTCAGATCCCCAACCACAATAATCATCACGCCTCAAGGCTCTGGGAATAGGGTATTTCGTCGAGAACTCCTTATTAACGATTTCGAAATAGAAAACGTACTGGAAACAGAATTAGCTAACTGAGGGATCACAAATGGTAAAACAAAGGACGCTTGCAAAGCGCGAGAGGCTACTCGGTGGAATACATTGACACTATACCGCTGAATTTCGACCGAATGCAGGCGGAGCAGTCGTGGGAAGCGCCTACGCGGGTGCACAAGATGGTACGGGATAAGGTACGTTAACGAATCACAGGGATGGATAATGGATTTTTTTGAACGGCTGGAGCGGACAGATGCGCTAATCATCCGGTTTTATGCCCGGCGAAAAGTGTGGGTCAGGGGCGTGCTGTCGCTGCCGGTGGTGTTTCTGTTTGGCTGGGTCGTGTGGGTGATGTTCTGGGCACCACCGGCGGGTGGGGTGACTCTTGTCGCTCATAGCAAAATTGACCGGCCCATTCTGGGGTTCAGTGTGAATGGTATGGCCGGGCCAAATACGGGGGTGTATAACCCCAACAATCCATCTTCTGGTATTGGTAGTAATACAACCTGCTGCGGCAGTATCAGCGGAAAGACCGCCGAGGTGATCTGGACGCTCAGCGTCACCGGGCCACAGTATGAGGCGGGAATGCGGCCGGAGCAGCGGCGGGTGGTGATGCCGCTGCCGGAGCGCAAGCGGGGTGAAAACGACCTGCACGTTCATTTTTTACCGGGAGACCGGGTGCTGCTGGGGTGGAGCGATAACGCGTTCTCCCCCTATGATCCGCGCAGCCCGAAGTATACCCCCTCAGAGCTTCTTAAAGGAGAATAACTATGGAAATGGATTTGGAAGCGATTATCGCGGCCGCGCAGTAGGCTTGCGATTGAGATTAACAGATAACAGGGAAGAGTGATGGGATTGTTTAAAAAGTTAGAGCAGATAGATCAGGGGATCAACCTATTTTATGCCCGGCGAAAAGCGTGGATCTGGGGCGTGCTGTCGCTGCCGGTGGTGTTTCTGTTTGGCTGGGTCGTGTGGGTGATGTTCTGGGCACCACCGGCGGGCGGCGTGACGCTGATTATTCACAGCAAAATAGAACGGCCTATTTTGGGGTTCAGCGTGAACGGCGTCGCTGGGGGAAATGCTAGCGCTCATAATCCGAATAATAAATATACAAATGAAAGTGGTGGTGCGACAACCTGCTGCGGCAGTATCAGGGGGAAGACCGCTGAGGTGATCTGGACGCTGGATGTCACCGGGCCGCAGTACGACGCAGGAATGCGGCTGGAACAGCGACGGATCATGATGCCGCTGCCGGAGCGCAAGCTGGGTGAAAACGACCTGCACGTTTACTTTTTACCGGGAGACCGGGTGCTGCTGGGGTGGAGCGATAACGCGTTCTCCCCCTATGATCCGCGCAGCCCGAACTATACCCCGTCCGCGCTTCTTAAAGGAGAATAACTATGGAAATGGATTTGGATGCGATTATCGCGGCCGCGCAGCAGGCTTGCGATTGAGATTAACGGATAACAGGGAAGAGTGATGGGATTGTTTAAAAAGTTAGAGCAGATAGATCAGGGGATCAACCTATTTTATGCCCGGCGAAAAGTGTGGGTCTGGGGCGTGCTGTCGCTGCCGGTGGTGTTTCTGTTTGGCTGGGTCGTGTGGGTGATGTTCTGGGTACCACCAGCGGGCGGTGTGACGCTGATTATTCATACTCGAATTGATAGGCCTATTCTGGGGTTCAGTGTGAACGGCGTGGCGGGGGGCAATGCAGGGGCTTTTGACCCGAATAATAAGTATTCGGGTGAGAATGGAAAAACCACCTGCTGTGGCAGCATCAAGGGAAAGACCGCCGAGGTGATCTGGACGCTCAGCGTCACCGGGCCACAGTATGAGGCGGGAATGCGGCCGGAGCGGCGGCGGGTGGTGATGCCGCTGCCGGAGCGCAAGCGGGGCGAAAACGACCTGCACGTTCATTTTTTACCGGGAGACCGGGTGCTGCTGGGGTGGAGCGATAACGCGTTCTCCCCCTATGATCCGCGCAGCCCGAAGTATACTCCGCCACCAGTACACACAGAGGATAAGTGACCATGGAAATGGATTTGGAAGCGATTATCGCGGCAGCAAACCGGGCGCAGCAGGCCTGTGACTACCGGCTGGGAAACTGTTCCCGGATACTGCATATCGGGTTTTTCTTTGACGGCGTGGGGCGCAATATCGAGCAGGACGCCCCGGCGAATCGGCTGAGCAATGTAGCCCGGCTGTACCGGGCATATCCAGTGCCTGAAAAAAACACATCTACAGAATCATATCAGGCGCACTACATATCCGGGCTGGGCACGCCGTTTGATGAAACGGAGGATGAACGGATTCAGGAAATGATGGATAAATCCCTGGGCTCGCTGCTGGATGATCTGAAGGACAAGCCCGCAGATATGGCGAAAGAGGCCTTTCAGTCGACGCTGGGCGGCGCCAGCGGCAAGGATGTCCTGACGGAGATGAAGGACACGCTGCTGACCCCGAAGGGGCGACTGGGGATGCTGAAGGACTCGGCAGTGAACGCCCTGAAGCGGGTGAGCATTGAGGCGACGCCGTGGCTGCGTGACTCGGAGTTTATGGCCTACAACTTTGTGACCGGCGCTGATACGCGCCTTAACAGCGTAAAAACACGTTTTGAGCGGTCATTTGAGGAGGCAGTAAAAGGCGGAGATGTGCCCGTGCGGTTGATTTCGGTGTCGGTATTCGGTTTTGACATGGGGGGCACGCTGGCCCGGCAGTTTATTGATGTGCTGCTAGGTGAGGTATGCGACAGGAACACGGGGGATAAACCCACCTTTCGCGGCGTCCCGGTCGATATCGTGTTTGCCGGGCTGTTTGACTGCTCGCGGGATACGCCGGGGAGCAGCGATGACGGTCTGGACTATGCGGCCTCGGCGGTTAGTTGGCTGCCCGGTCCGGTCGCGAAAACGGCGGGAACGGTCGGTTCACTGTTCGGGCGTAAATACCTTGAGCATATGTCGCCGCTGCCGGAGGCGGTCAAGAAATCGCTGCATCTGGTGGCAGCCCATGAGCGGCGGCGCTGGCGGTGCGTGTACCGCACCGGGCGGGACGGTTTTGAGCATCAGGAGATGCTGATGCCGGGGTGCAGTGAGGATATCGGGGGCGGGCTGAGGCCGGATGTACAGAAACCGAGCGCGGAGCTGTGCCGGGTGTCGCTGCGCAAGATGTACGTTGAAGCCATGATGGCAAGCGTTCCCTTCCCTGATTTCAGCACGTTGTATAAGACTGACCGGCTGGTATGGTCTTATTTCGACCTGAGTAACGGGGTGGAAAACCAGTCTGCCGGACAATGGGTGAACCGCTATCAGAAAACGGTTCCTTATAAATCGCTCAGCTATGGGGCGATGAACCGGCATCTTGACAGCTATTTTGAATGGCTAGGTAAACAGCACTATGAGTACAAGAGTGAGCTACGGCGGTTGGAGAGTATTCAGTCTGGCATTCTGACCTCGCCCGGTGCGTCGACGGGGCTGGTGGGCTTTACCTCACAGGCCAGACAGGCGGCGGGTGAGGTGGCTGATGAGATCCGTATCCTGAAAAAACACTGGGGCTGGCTGTCGGATGTCGCGAATGCCGCAAATCTTCTGCTGACCCGGAAGCTGTATAATCCGCCACGGATGTTTGTGGAGAATATTCACGCCCCGGCCTGTGCCCGGGCGAACCACTTTATCGAATGTGGAACGGCAGGCTTTGATGGCAGACCTCTGCCGATGATGTGGTACAACGCTCCGGAAGCGCTTTATGCGTGGTTTGTGCATGATGTGCAACGTGCTGAAGGTATCAATGACGGGTATTTTTCCGTGCGCTGGACGGAGCCGCAGGGATAATCACAAGTATGCGGATCACCTACGACATGGAGAACCGAGTGAAAGCGGTAACGTTTGTTGAACTGTTCACTGTATAAACTGAAGTGGGTAGTCGATTACATAATCAGGAATCACTCTACTTTGGTATGTACCCCATAACGATCGCGTTTGTTACCCTGCCATCGTAACGGCTCACAGGGTCTTTTCTGTGTAGTCGTGTCTTGGCATATCGGATGAATCAATGGAACGAAATTCAAGCAGGTACGGTCAGGGCGCATCAAGCCGGTGACATTGTAAGACTGAAAAAACCGATGTGCTGGTCTTGAGGTTGCGACTGAACGTTCACGGAATAATTAAGCCGGGGCAGCGCGTTTTCCCGAGGCAATCAATAACGTTGTGATGATCTGAAAAGGGCCGGTATATCCGGCCCTGAAAGGATGCGGAAATGAAAACGTTATGATGCTATCGACAGCGTTTTCGGTTTCGCATGCTTCTCCAGCCAGGCGGTTACGCGTGCTTGCTGTGCATCGTCCAGCCACATGCCGAGTTTGGTACGTCGCCAGATAGCATCGGCCAGCTCGACGACCCACTCTTTTTCGACCAGATAGCGCAGTTCGGCTTCATACAAACCGTGGCCGAAATCTTCACCCAACTCTGCTAGGCTGTTTGCATCACCCAGAATCAGTTCGCTGTGGCTGCCGTAGGTGCGTGCGTAGCGGCGCGCCAGTGATTCTGGCAACCAGTTACGTTCGCGGCGCAGTTTAGCGGCGTAGCTGTCGCGATCGCCACCGATGTCACCCCCCGGCAATGAACCGTTTTTGGTCCAGGCTGGGCCTACCCCCGGATAGTAATACGCCAGTTTCTCCATCGCATGTTCGGCCAGTTTACGATAGGTCGTCAACTTACCGCCGAATACCGACAGCAGCGGTGCCTGGCCTTGTTCGTCATGCACATCCAAGGTGTAATCACGCGTGACCGCCTGCGGCGAATCTGACTCATCGTCACACAGCGGACGCACGCCGGAGTATGTCCAAACGATGTCATCGCGGCCTAACTGCTTCTTGAAGTGGTCGTTATACACTTTCAGCAGATAGTCGATTTCATTATCGTCAATCTTCACGTCTTTCGGATCGCCGTGATATTCCACATCGGTGGTGCCAATGATCGAGAAGTCATCCAGCCAAGGAATGACAAACACGATACGGTGGTCTTCATTTTGTAAAATGTACGATTGCGGCTGATTATGCGCTTTTGGCACCACAATATGGCTGCCTTTGATCAGGCGGATACCATACGGTGATTTCAGCTTCAGGCCATCGTCGAAGAAGTTTTTCACCCACGGGCCGGTGGCGTTCACCAACCCTTTGGCGCGCCAGGTGAAGGTTTTACCGCTGTCGACATCGGTCGCTTCCACCATCCACAGGCCATTTTCACGCCATGCACGGGTTACTTTGGTGCGGGTACGCACTTCACCGCCGCGTTTTACCACTTCCTGCGCGTTCAATACCACCAGACGCGCATCGTCGACCCAGCAGTCAGAATATTCGAAACCGCGCTTTAGCTCCGGCTTCAGCACTGATTCTGGTCCAAAGCGCAAACCTTTACTGCCCGGCAGGCTGGTGCGTTTACCCAAGTGATCGTACAGGAACAGGCCAGTACGAATCATCCAGGCCGGGCGCAGATGCGGCTGATGTGGCAGACGGAAACGCATAGGGAAAGCAATATGCGGTGCCAGTTTTAGCAATACTTCGCGTTCGGCCAGCGCTTCGCTCACCAAGCGGAATTCATAGTGCTCCAGGTAGCGCAAGCCACCGTGGATCAGTTTGGAACTGGCGGAAGACGTAGCACAGGCCAAGTCTTGCGCTTCCAGTAGCAGTACGGACAACCCGCGCCCGGCAGCATCTGCCGCGATGCCGGCACCGTTGATGCCGCCACCGATAACGATCAAGTCTTTGGTTTCCACGTCATCTTCCTCCAGATGTTCGAAATAGCTCTTTCATGTTCGTTTTCGCTCATGATTGTAATCAAAAACCAACAAACAAGCCAAGGCTTAACCAAACAAAAACATTCTGGCGTGATAGAGATAACAGTTTATTGATAGTAGTTATACAAATAGAAAGGGTATTGTTGATGCCCTCTCCTGAGCGGAGAGGGGCTGAGTTAGGGTTGGGGAATCAGCACAGCTCGAGTTGGACGTCGTATTGTTCGATGATTTTCATCACGCTTGGCGGCGGCAGTTGGTCGGTGAACAGGTAATCAATCAAATTCATCTTGCCCAGGTTCACCATCGCATTACGGCCAAATTTAGAGTGGTCCGTCACCAACATCACGCAGCGTGAGTTTTCGATAATTGCGCGTTTGGTACGCACTTCGTGATAGTCGAATTCGAGCAGCGAACCATCCATATCAATGCCGCTGATGCCGAGAATGCCGTAATCCAGGCGGAATTGAGAAATGAAATCCAGCGTCGCTTCGCCCATGATGCCGCCATCGCGGGTGCGAACTTCACCACCGGCTAAAATCACGCGAAAATCCTCTTTGGCGGTCAGCAAGGTCGCCACGTTGAGGTTATTGGTCACCACACGCAGATTTTTATGGTTCATCAGCGCGTGGGCGACCGCTTCAGGCGTGGTGCCGATATCAATAAACAGCGTTGCGCCGTCTGGGATCTGGCTGGCGACGCGTTGAGCAATACGCGCCTTCTCTTCTGACCACATCACCTTACGATCGTGATAGGCGGCGTTGACTGAGCTGGAAGGCAGCGCCGCGCCGCCGTGATGGCGCTGAATTTTATTCTGATCGGCCAGGTCATTCAGATCGCGGCGAATCGTTTGCGGGCTGACGTCAAAATGTTCGACCAGTTCTTCCGTGCTGACATATCCCTGTAGTCGCACCAGTTCGATAATTGCGTCATGACGCTGTGTTTGCTTCACGATAATCCCCTATATGATGTCTACCTGGCTGTTACGGTTGGTTATTTGTGCGGTGCCGCGTATCCCAAAATGCCATCAACAACCCTAACACTAAACCGGCTACGTGTGCCGCGTTGGCGATCGACATTCCTAACACATCGAAGTAGCCAGCCACCAACCACAGGACGGAAAAGGCCATCAGGCCGCGCGGCAGCATCAGGCCGCGTTCCGGTGCCCGTTCGCCGCTTAACCAACAGTAGCCCATCAAGGCGTATACCACGCCGGACAAGCCACCGAAGAATGCGCCGCTGAACAGTGATTGTGCCCAGCCGCTGAAAAAGGCGGAAACCACCGCCAGCACGAACAGTTTACCGGCGCCGAGGCGTTTTTCCATCGGGCCACCCAAATACCACCACCACAGCAGGTTAAACGTAATGTGCAGCAGTGAAAAATGCAGGAAGGCATGGCTGATCCAACGCCACAGTTGGGCGTATTGATCGCTATTTTGCGGCCAGGAAAGCCAGTACATCACGGTGTTGTCGCCCAGCACCTGCATCAGAATGTAGATCAGAATGCACAGCGCCATGACCGATAACGTTAATGGGCCGGCCTTGCTGCGGATGATGTGCAGATAGGAAACCTGTTCATAAGGCATCTCGGTTCCGGTGTGACCGGTTTGCCAACTGGCCGCCTGATAGCGGCGGTTAAGCGGATCGAGCATGAACTGCTGTAACTCATGCTGAACCTGCTCCAGATGACTGTCGTCGGCCAGCCAGATTTCCGCTGCGTCTTGGGTGTGTTGTACCTCAAGCGTAATGCCCTGCGTCGCCATGTAATCGACAAAAGCCTGCGCCAGACGGGGATTGGATACGGCGATCACTCGAACCATAAATTGGGATATTCCGTCATAAGTAGATGATTTCTGCCACGGTTTACGCGACCGATGACATTCGACGGCTGATTATACCGTCGAAATCTTGAACCAAGGCAAGCGATCGATGAAAAATGAGTGAATGGGCGATAAAAACGACGGGCGCGGCTGCGCCCGGGCGGTTAGGCGGAGGTGGCGACGTCCTGTGGGTAGTGGCGCGCCCAAGCGTCGAAACCGCCATCGATGCTGTAGACGGCATCAAAACCCTGATTCAACAGGTACTGCGCTGCGCCACGGCTGCTGTTGCCGTGATAACACATCACCATCACCGGCCGTTCAAAATCATTTTGTTGCATGAAGGCCTGTAGGGTGTCGTTGGTGAGGTGATATGCGCCTGGCGTATGAGCAGCGGCAAAACTCTGTGGGTCGCGGATGTCAACCAGCGCGGCGCTGCCGTCTTTCCAACGTGTGTATGCCTGCTCAACATTGATCGCTTCAAACTGTTCCATACTGCTTATTGCCTTGTCATGGGGAGAGGCGTTTATTGTAACCAATTCTGCGGCAATTAAGACCAGAGCAAGACTGGGGTTTCTGCTACTGGCCTATCGACAATGGGTATTCGGAGCCTTTGTTCCCTGTTATGCGCCGTAACCCATCATTTTGAGCAATTGCTGTGCTTGCTGCACGGCCTCCTGACGATGGGCAACCCCCAGTTTTTGGTACAAATTGCGGATATGCGTTTTGATCGTGGTGGCTGCGACCGCTAATTCACTGGCTATCTGATCGTTGCTGTAACCAGAATAAATCAGCCCCAGGACTTGCCATTCCCGTTGGGTGAGTGGGCTGGTGCGGATCAGTTCCGGGACTTGCGGGTGCGTGAGCAACTTATCGACGAAGTTCTCGTCAAAATGGGCGAATTTGTGCCGATGATGTTGGTTAATATCGCGCAGAATACGTTGCGCGCGGTGCTGTTCCAGTTCCGGCAGCGTATTCAGTTGAATCAACTGGCGCAACTGTTGTGCCATCGCCTCGCCTTCAATCACGAAGTGGCTGATAAAACCGGTGCGATTGGCCAGCGATAACGCCTCCATCAAGACGCGTTGTGCATCACTTTTACGCTCCATCTGCCAGTAGAGTTGGTTGCTGAGCAGGAGGTTGCGGTTCAGATCGCTCACCAAGCGCAGGCGACGAGCGTTGTCATTGAGTTCGTCCAGCACCACTTCGGCTTCTTCATATTGGCCCAGCATAATGTGTACGCGGGCGATGTTGCGCCATTGGCCTTGTAAAAAGTGGTTATCCGCCATGCCGGGTTTTTCCGCGTGACGCAGCCAATTGGCCGCAGCAGCGGTGTCGCCGGTCATTTGCCACAGGATCACGCGCGGCTTATCGGCGTTGGTCAGCCAGTCGCGATGATATTGCGTCCCCTGTAACAGCGTTTCACAGCGCTGAAGATGGGCGTGCGCATTATCCAGATCGCCCCGCGCCAGCGAGCATTTCGCCAACATGGCGATGCATTGCAACTGCTGTTGTGGCTGATAGTTTGCCAAGATGGTCAGGCCTTGGCGTGCGGCCTCTTCGGCTTCATCCAGCCGCGACCATGACCACAAAATCTGTGCCCGGATGCGTAACAGGAACTCGTGCATCGGCAACTGTTCCAAATGTTGTTCACGCACCAGTTCGAAGGCTTTATCTTGTGTCTCAAAGGCCGCCTGCAAATAGCCTTGCGCGATCAGGATTTCGCTCTGCTGTAACAGCGCCCATAGCGCGTAATGGTAAGCCTGATGGCGACGCGCCATCTGTTCGGTTTGCTGTATCATCGGTAGCGCACGCGCCAGTTCACCCTTACAGTGATGAACCTCACCGGTGACTGAGGTGGCGACAATGCGGCTGTAATAACTCGATAGCGGCAGGAACTTCAACGCTTCGGCCGCCAACCGCTCAGCCTCTTCTGGTTTGCCGGCATTGATTGCCACCTGAGCGCGCAGCGCGTCGAATTCGGCATGCAGTGTTGGGTCGATGGTGATCTGTTGCTCACGCATCGCCTGTTCCGCCCGTTCAAGCTGGGTATTCACTTCTATGTAACGATGCTGGCTTTGTGCCAGCCAGGCTTGCAGCAACGCCAGTTTCGGGTTTTGCACCAACCGTTCGTAAGGCAGGGCGTTCAGGCACTCTTCCAATAGCGCCAGTTCGCTATGGTGAAACAGCGCCCAGGCGTGTTGGAGCAAAATGTCCCGTAGCATACTGACATCGCTGGCCGCCAGCGCATGGTGAATGGCTTCAGCCGGATAGCCTAGCGCCAACCAGCCTTCGGCAGCGGCGCGGTGTAGCCCGGGTAACTCCAGCGCCAGCTCCCACTGGCAGCGTTGCCGTAAAAAGCTGGCAAATAGCGGGTGGAAGCAGAACCATTCGCCGGTATCGTCCATGCGATGGATAAATAAGCCCTGACGCTCCAACTCCTCAAGCCGCTGCTGGCCGTTATCTTCGCCGGTCAGGCGCACAATTAGCGCATCGTTCATTGAGCGCAATACCGAGCAGCGTAACAGGAAGGCGCGTGCATCTGCGTCAACACGATCGAGCACCTCATCGACCAGATAATCGGATAGGTGGCTGGCATTTAGCCCGGCCAGCCGTTTGGCGGATAACTGTGCAGAAACACTCGACTGACGAGCGGAAAGGGCAATGAGCTGTAAAGCGGTGGCCCAGCCTTCAACCTCATCGCACAAACGGCGGCTGTCTTGTTGAGCCAGCGGTGCGGCCAAGCGACAGTCAAAGAACTGCTTAGCTTCCAGATGAGTAAAGGCCAGTTGCTGAGTGCCCAATTCCAGCAGTTGATCGCGTACCCGTAGATTTGCGATGCCTAGCGGCGGCAGCGTGCGTGACATCAGAATCAGCGTCAGGTTTTCGGGTTGATGACGCAGGAAGAAGCGCATGGCTTCATGAATCACGTCGTTGGTAATCAGGTGATAATCGTCAATGACCAAGTACAGCGGTTGGTGCCATTCGGCCAATTCGATAAACAGTTGGCCGAATAACGCAGACAGGCTGGCGTATTGATGTTTTTGGCTTAGCGCTTCGCTTTTGACGCAGTGTCCGCCGGTTGCCTGTTGCAGTGCGGCGATCAGATAGCTGGCAAAGCGTTCTGGCTGGTTGTCACTTTCATCAAGAGAATACCAGCCGAGCACTGATTTACCGGCTGCCCATTGGGCAACCAGCGTGGTTTTTCCGTATCCCGCCGGGCAATTAACCAATGTCAGGCGATAGTTGGCCGCGCCACTGAGCTTAGCCAGCAGACGGTCGCGTACCACGGTATTGTGCAGCCGTACCGGGCGGCTCAGTTTTGATGGGATCAGCATAGTATTCCAGAGTTAAAGCGCGGTTCCCGCCGCCAAAACCAGCCCGCAGGCGAACAGATTTTTTACCTGCCAGGAACGGGGATAGCATTAATTATTTTAGTGCTCGTAATTAATCGCCTTGTTTAACTTCTGACAACGCTAACCGTAATGCAACAAGCTTCCGTTTTCGTTTGGCGGTAAGTTGCAGTTGATCACACTTTTTTACGCTTGGACGCGTTTGCCCCGTTTGGGCATGGTGAGCAACGGGGCTGGCGCGTGGTAAAACGTGTGTCTATGCCTCGTAAAGTGCCGCTTACGGCGCTATTTATCCGGTTATTACGGTGTGCTAAAGCCGTGGCGAGGGGGATAAAAAATGCCTGAGATCACACTTCCGACTACGCCCCAATCCTCCTCCCCAGCTAATCCTCAGGCGGGATGATGCTCAGTGGCATTTCGCAGGTCAGGATAGCGAAAAATTGGCACACTTATAGAGCAGAGAATCCCTATGTCACAGCCTACGCTTAAAAAGGACGTTTTCCTGGCGGCATTGACCCGTCAGTGGCAGCAATTCGGCTTACGTTCCGCCCAACAGATGACCCAGCAGCAGTGGTGGCAAGCGGTCAGCCGCGCGCTGGCGGAGCAGTTGGCGGCGCAGCCAGCACCGGCGAAGCAGATGACTGCGTTGCGCCATGTGAACTATATCTCGATGGAGTTCCTGATTGGCCGCCTGACGGCAAACAACCTGATTAATTTAGGGTGGTATGACACGCTGGAAGGCGCGCTGGCGGAGCAGGGCGTGCAATTGGCCGATCTGCTGGAGCAGGAAATCGATCCGGCGTTAGGCAATGGCGGGTTGGGGCGTTTGGCCGCCTGCTTCCTCGATTCGATGGCGACGGTAGAACAACCGGCCACCGGTTATGGGTTGAACTATCAATATGGCCTGTTCCGTCAATCTTTCAAGGACGGTCAACAACAAGAGGCGCCGGACAACTGGCTGCGCGAGCATTATCCGTGGTTCCAACACAATGCCGCGTTGGCGGTGGACGTAGGGATCGGCGGCACACTAGAGACGCAGGCTGATGGCCGTGAAGTGTGGCTGCCAGAAATGACCTTGCGCGGCGAAGCTTGGGATCTGCCGGTGCTGGGCTACCGTAATGGTGTTACGCAACCGTTGCGCCTGTGGCAAGCCACGCATCAACATCCGTTTAATCTTGAGGATTTTAACGACGGTAAATTCTTGCAGGCGGAAGAGCAGGGCGTTGAGGCGGCGAAACTGACCAAGGTGTTGTATCCGAACGATAATCATCAGGCCGGTAAACGTCTGCGTCTGATGCAGCAATATTTCCAATGTGCCTGTTCGGTGGCGGATATTTTGCGTAAGCACCATCAGGCCGGGCGTAAAATCGAAGACTTACCTCAGTATGAAGTCATCCAGCTGAATGACACTCACCCGACTATCGCCATCCCAGAAATGCTGCGCATTTTGCTGGATGAGCACCAGATGGAATGGGATGCCGCTTGGGCCATTACCAGCAACACCTTTGCCTATACCAACCATACCTTGATGCCGGAAGCCCTCGAATGTTGGGATGAACAGCTGGTGAGCAGCCTGCTGCCACGCCACTTCTCAATCATTAAGCAGATCAATGCCCAATTCAAAAAATTGGTGGATAAGCAGTGGCCGGGCGATAAAGCGGTGTGGGCCAAGCTGGCGGTGCATCATGATGAGCAGGTGCGGATGGCTAACCTGTGCGTGGTCAGCGGTTTTGCGGTGAACGGTGTGGCGCAACTGCATTCTGATTTAGTGGTGAAGGATCTCTTCCCTGAATACTATCAACTGTGGCCGCATAAATTCCATAACGTGACCAATGGCATCACCCCGCGCCGTTGGTTGAAACAGTGCAACCCGGCGTTGTCGAGTCTGATTGACGACACCTTGAAGGTGGAGTGGGCGAATGATCTGGACGCGTTGAAAGGCCTGGAAAAATACGCTGACGATGCGGCATTCCGGCAGAAATACCAGCAAATTAAGCGCGACAATAAAGTGGTATTGGCGAACTACGTGCATGACGTAATGGGTTTAACGCTTAACCCGGACGCGATTTTTGATGTGCAAATTAAGCGTCTGCATGAATACAAACGCCAGCATCTTAATCTGTTACACATTCTGTCGCTGTATCGCCAATTGCGGGATAACCCGAATTTGGACATCGTGCCGCGGGTGTTCCTGTTCGGTGCCAAGGCGGCTCCGGGCTACTATCTGGCGAAAAATATTATTTATGCGATCAACCAAGCTGCGGAGAAGATCAATAACGATCCGCTGGTAAACGATCGGCTGAAAGTGGTGTTTATTCCTGACTATCGTGTCTCGGTCGCGGAGCTTATGATTCCAGCGGCGGATATCTCCGAACAGATTTCTACTGCCGGCAAAGAGGCTTCCGGCACCGGCAACATGAAGCTGGCGCTGAACGGCGCGCTGACCGTGGGTACGTTGGATGGCGCTAACGTGGAAATTGCCGAGCAGGTTGGTGAAGACAACATCTTTATCTTTGGCAATACCGTCGAACAAGTGAAGGCGCTGCTGGCGCAAGGCTATGATCCGCTCAGTTATAGCCACAAAGACCCGCATCTGAAGACCATCCTCGATGAGCTGGCGAGCGGTCTGTTCAGCCACGGTGACAAACAGGCGTTTGACATGATGCTGCACAGTTTGCAGGTCGGCGGCGATCCGTATTTGGTGCTGGCTGATTTTGCCTCTTATTGCCAGGCGCAGCGACAGGTTGATGCACTTTACCGTGACCGTGATGAATGGACGCGTCGCACCATTCTCAATACCGCACGCGTTGGCATGTTCAGCTCGGATCGCTCGATCCGTGATTACCAGCAGCGTATCTGGCAAGCCAAGCGTTAAGGAGACTGAATGGTGCGTAAATGTATCGATCAGGCTGCGGCACAGGCGGGGATTGCCGCCGATTACATCAACGCTCACGGCAAACAGCAGGCTATCGGGCAGGATACCAAGCGTAAATTGCTGGATGCCATGAACCGCCCGCTGACGCCAGGGGCGGAGGCACCGCTGCCCACGGTGAAAGTGTTTTGTCACGGCAACCCCATTGTGTTGCCGCTGGGTGGCAGCGGCGATTATCACTGGGAATTGGTACGCGAAGATGGCAGCCAGTTGCAAGGGCGCGCCAGCGGGCGAAAAACCTTTACGCTACCGGGCGGAGCCTTGCCGCTGGGTTATCACCAACTGACCCTGCGCCAAGATGAACAAACCTGGCCTTGTCGGCTGATTGTCGCGCCACAACGTTGTTATGAACCCGATGTGTTATTGACCGGTCAGAAGCTGTGGGGCACATGTGTCCAACTTTACACACTGCGCTCAGATCGAAACTGGGGCATCGGTGATTTTGGTGATTTGCGGCAGATGGTGGCCGAAGTGGGCGAACGCGGTGGGGCATTTGTCGGCCTTAACCCGATTCATGCGCTGTATCCGGCAACCCCGGACAGTGCTAGCCCGTATAGCCCGTCATCGCGCCGCTGGTTAAACATCATCTACATCGATGTGAATGCCGTTGAGGATTTCCAGCGCAGCCACGCGGCACAGCAATGGTGGCTTAAACCGGCGATCCAACAGCAACTGGCGAGCGCGCGTCACAGCGATTGGGTGGATTACGCCACCGTCACCCGCTTGAAACTGACGGCGCTGAAGTTGGCTTTTGCCCAATTTCAGACACGTAAGGTAAACGATGCGCAAAAGCAGGCGTTTGAATCCTTCGTTAACCACGGGGGCGACAGCCTGAACCAGCAGGCGACGTTTGATGCGCTGCATGCACATCTCTGTGAGCAAGATAACCGTTTGCTGGGCTGGCAATCGTGGCCGGAGGCGTATCAGCAGGCGCAGAGTGATGCCGTGGCAGCGTTCTGCCAACAGCATCAGGATGACGTGCGTTTTTATCTGTGGCTGCAATGGTTGGCAGCCAGCCAGCTTGCCGACTGCTTTGCACAAAGCCAGCAACAGCAGATGCCGATTGGTTTATACCGCGATCTGGCGGTGGGTGTCGCCGAAGGCGGGGCGGAAACCTGGTGTGTGCGCGATCTGTATTGCCTGCAAGCCTCGGTCGGCGCGCCACCGGATATTTTGGGGCCGCTGGGGCAAAACTGGGGATTACCACCGATAGACCCCCATGTGATGACGGCGAGGGGTTATCAACCCTTCATCGACTTGCTGCGTGCCAACATGACCCACTGCGGCGCGTTGCGTATTGACCACGTGATGGCGTTGCTGCGTCTGTGGTGGATACCACAGGGGGAAACGGCCGATCAGGGTGCCTATGTGATGTACCCGGTGGATGATTTGCTGGCGGTGTTAGCGCTGGAAAGCCAGCGGCATCACTGCATGGTGATTGGTGAAGATTTGGGTACTGTGCCGATAGAGATCGTCGGTAAGCTGCGCGACAGCGGTGTGTATTCTTACAACGTGTTGTATTTCGAGCACGATGGCGAAAACCACTTCCGCGCGCCTCAGACCTATCCGGTGCAGGCGATGGCGACCGTTACCACCCATGATTTGCCAACGCTGCGCGGCTATTGGCAGAGTGGCGACTTACGTTTGGGGGCGTCGCTGGGGTTGTACCCTGACGCTGACATTCTGGCGGAACTGTACGCGGAGCGAGAACGCGCTAAACAGGGATTGCTGGACGGTTTGCATCACTACGATTGCGTTCCGCAAAAGGTGGGCAAAAAAGCGGCGTTGCTTAACATGGGGCCGATGCTTAATCGCGGCTTACAGCGTTACGTGGCAGACAGTGCCAGTGCGCTGCTGGGCTTACAGCCGGAAGATTGGATAGACATGGCTGAGCCGGTGAACGTGCCCGGGACGAACACGGAATATCCGAACTGGCGGCGTAAATTGAGTCATTCGCTGGAGGTGATGTTTGCCGATCGGCAGGTTAATTGTTTATTGAAAGATTTGGATAAGCGACGTAGGAAAGTATCGGTAGGCTGAGTCATCAAGCACCCTCTGGCCTGGCAGAGGGTGCCTGTTAGAGCATCAATAGTAGGAATGCTCGCCGCGTTGGTGTTCAGTCAGATCGCGTACGCCTTTCAGCTCTGGGAATTTCTGCAGCAGTTCTTTTTCGATGCCTTCTTTCAGCGTGACATCAACCATGGAACAACCGTTACAGCCGCCGCCAAACTGCAAAATAGCCAGGCCATCTGCGGTGATCTCCATCAACGTGACGCGGCCGCCGTGGCTAGCCAGCTGTGGGTTGATCTGGGATTGCAGCACATATTCCACGCGCTCCATCAGTGGGGCGTTTTCATCGACTTTGCGCATTTTGGCATTGGGTGCCTTCAGCGTCAGTTGGGAACCCATCTGGTCGGTGACGAAGTCGATTTCGGCCTCTTCCAGATACGGTGCGCTCAGCTCATCAACGTAGGCTGACAGTTTATCGAACTTCAGTTCGGTGTCTGTTGCTTCGACGGCGTCTGGCGGGCAATAAGAGACACCGCATTCGGCAGTCGGTGTACCCGGATTGATCACGAATACGCGGATTTGGGTGCCTTCCTCTTGGTTTGCCAGCAGTTTGGCAAAATGTTCCTGTGCAGTATCTGTTATACGAATCATAGCATTAGCTCAGTAGTTGACTTCTATAGTAGGTTATAATACGCCCATTGCTTTAGCACTACAATGTGCGGCAAATGCACCATATCTGGAGTGAGGCAATGCCTTGCGCTTGTAACAGCGTGGCGATTTCTCTCACTGTGCTGCCGGTGGTGACCACATCGTCCAGCAAGGCGATATGCTTACCGGCGACATTCTCATCGCAGCGAAATGCCGCCCGCAGATTGCGCCGACGTTGACGTGCGGTCAGTTGCCGTTGCGGGGCCGTAGCCCGCACCCGACGCAGCGCCGCAGGCCGGTAGTCACAGCGCAGCCAATGCGCCAGCGGTCGCGCCAGCAGGTCACTTTGATTATAGCCACGGCGCCAGCAACGTTGATTCTGTAAGGGTACCGCTAAAATCACGTCTGGTTTGTTCAGATGTTGCTCCCGATGCGCCTGTAACCAGCGTAGCAGTAATAATCTGGCCAGCGCCGGTGCGAGCTCGGGCACCTGTTGATATTTGAAGCGGGTAATTAATTGGCGGTATGGGCTGATGTAATCGCCGGCGAAGATCAGCGCTTGCCACGGCGGGGGTTTTTGCACACAACGACCGCAGGCCCAGCGATTATCGCCGCTCGGTAAACCACAACAAGGGCAGCAAGGCGGGAGGCGCGGCAGTTGGCGCAGGCAATAACTGCAAATTCCCTGTTGGGCAACACGTAATGGTTGTCGGCATAGCCAACAACGGCTGTGGATTGCTAGCATAGTCATCCTCCGTGATAAGTAAACAAGGACAATAACTGATGACTGCGCTCTACTGGCAAACAATGGGTGAAGGCGATCGCGATCTTGTGCTGTTGCACGGCTGGGGATTAAACGCCGAGGTGTGGGGTTGCACGCTGGCTGGACTTACACCGCATTTCCGCGTGCACGTGGTTGACCTACCAGGCTATGGCCGCAGCCAAGGGTACGGTGCGCTGACGCTAGAGCAAATGGCCGACATGGTATTGGCACACGCGCCGGAACAGGCTTGGTGGCTGGGATGGTCGCTCGGTGGGTTGGTTGCCAGCCAAATTGCATTAACGCAGCCGCAGCGGGTTCATGGGCTGATTAGCGTGGCATCATCACCTTGTTTTACTGAGCAGGAAGCGTGGCCGGGGATTCGCCCGGCTGTGTTGAGCGGTTTCCAGCATCAGCTTAGTCAGGATTTTCAACGTACGGTGGAGCGTTTTCTGTCGTTGCAGACGTTGGGGACGGCCAGTGCGCGGCAGGATGCCAGAACGTTGAAAGCGGTGGTACTCGAACAACCCATGCCAAGCGTCGCGGTGCTCAATGGGGGGTTGGAGATACTCCGCACCGCCGATTTACGCCAGTCGTTGAGTGCGTTGACTGTGCCGATGTTGCGTATTTATGGTTATCTTGACGGTCTGGTTCCGCGCGCGGTCGCCGGGCTGGTGGATAGGTTGTTACCGGCGAGTGAATCGGTGATTATCGCTAAGGCAGCTCATGCGCCGTTTATATCTCATCCAGATGAATTCGCGAAAATTATTAATCAATTTATTACTCAGACAAAAACTGACCAAAGCTAAACTACGCACGAAAGAGCGCTAAAAAGCGTGCGAATAGGTGGATAAAAAACAAAGCTGTTCGATACTTAATGAGTAAATGTAGTGGCTGCAAACGAAAATGACGGTCTTTTTTCACGTTGGTGTTTTATCTCTGGGTATGCGTTTCGTCAAGGAAAGCAGCGAAGCGTGAGGGCGCCATGGCAGCCGGTAATTACTGTACGTTTACTCTGACGGCTTTCATAACAACGACATTATCCATTGAGAGGTTGAGTCATGAAATCATTGAAGATGATCATTACCGCGTTAGTCGTAGGTTCGGTTTCTTTTGGCACTTTGGCGGCGACGGAATTGACCAAAGAAGATTTGGCGAAAGATCCGGGAAAATACGAAAAAATAGGTTCGGTGAGCACCACTGCAGAAACCACCTCGCCGATGGATGCCAAAGCGGAATTGTCCAAACTGGCTGATGAGAAAGGGGGGCAGTATTACGTGATCATTGCCGGGCGTGAACACGGTAAATTCAGTGCGATAGCCGAAGTGTATAAAGACAAAATGTAATGTCGAAAAAATGGGGCGATAATCAGCGCCCCAGTTTATTTCACGGTTTCAATCGATAAATCAACGTGTTGCATCCCTGACTGTCCGGGCAACTTTTACAACCGCCGCTCAAACAGGCGCTGTGATCCTGCTCAATCCGTTCTACTTTGCCCATTGCGTGTAAACGTTCCAACATGGCCTGCATCAGCGGCAGCGGCGTTGCGAGCAGGCGGCTGAGTTGCTCCGCCTGTAAATCACCGTTTAAGGCTAACGCATCGCGAACTTGCAACAGACTGGCCATCAGTGACAGTCACCTTGTGTACCGTGACAGCAGTTGGCTGGCGTTGCGCTACGCAAACGAACCGTCACGCGGCTGCGGGCTTTACGCAGGCCGAACAAGACCAGCAGGTTGAAGCACAGCACCGCCAGAATGCACATCAGGCTGTATTGCGGGTGTTGGTTAAAGGTGACGGCCTGATAGAACAGCGTTGCCAGTGAGTAGGCGATGTTCAGCCCCCACAAAATCGAGAAGGTCATCCATCCCCGGCTAGATTCACGGGCGATAGCACCCATCACCGATACGCACGGCACATAGAGCAGCACAAAGATCAGATAGCTGTAGGCGGAAATCGGTGAGCCAAATTTACTGCTCATGGTGCCCATTGAACTGGCACCCATTTCGCCATCGCCTTTGCTGGCCTCGATGGGGTTCGACAGCACGCTGAAGCTGAAGGTGTCTTTTAGCCCCTGCCAGGTTTCCTGTACTGCACCACTGAGTTCATCCAGCAGATTGAAATGCGCAGCATCGAACGTTTCGTTGTTGATCTGTTCGGCGGTATACAGCGTGTTAAGCGTACCGACCACCACTTCTTTCGCCATCGCGCCGGTGACCAGGCCAACGGTCGCCTGCCAGTTGTCGCTGTGGACGCCCATCGGCTGCAACAGCGGCGTCAGTACTTTACTCACCGAGGCCAGTGCTGAATCATTGATATTATCCACCGGTTTGCCGCTAAAGGAAAAACTGTTCAATCCGCCAATAAAAATACTGGCGATAATAATGACTTTACCGGCTCGCAGCACGAAGCCTTTCAGGCGCTGCCATGTTTGCAGCAGCAGACTTTTTAAGTGCGGCACATGGTAAACCGGTAGCTCCATCACGAACGGTGATGCTTCACCGCGCATAATGGTGTATTTCAGTACCAGACCCGTCAGGATGGCAACCACGATGCCGAGCATATACAGTGAAAACACCACGCTTGCTCCGTCTTGGCCGAAGAACGCCGCCGCAAAGACCGCAAAGATCGCCAGCCGCGCCCCGCATGACATGAAGGGTGCCATCATGATGGTGAGTAACCGTTCGCGTTGGGCGTCTAAAGTACGGGTGCCCATAATCGATGGCACGTTACAGCCGAAGCCGACGATCAGCGGTACAAAAGATTTGCCGGGCAGGCCAAGCGCTTGCATCAGGCGATCCATGACGAATGCGGCTCGCGCCATGTAGCCGGAGTCTTCAAGAAACGATAGGAACAGATACATCATGCCGATTTGTGGCACCAGCGGCAGCACTGTATTGATCCCGCCGCCAACGCCTTGCGCCAGAAATACCGTCAGCCAGTCGGGGAAATGCAAAGTATAGCCGACCCACTGAATGCCTTGGATGAAGATTGCCGCAGAGCCGAGGTCAAAAATGGGCTGTAACGCGCCGCCGATGTTAATCGCCAACACGAACATGACATACATCACCAGCAGGAAAATCGGAACGCCTAACCAGCGGTTGAGGATAACTTTATCCAGTATTTCGGTCAGCGGATTCGGCAGTGCCTGCTGCGAATTACTGACTTCATTGCAGATCGCGGCGATTGACTGATAACGCGCGTCAGCAATCACTAGCGCGGGATCTTCCTGCTGTTGCTGCTCCAATGCAGCTTTAGCCGCTGGCAGCAGCGTGATGGCGTTACCTGCCAATTGGTGACTATAGATATCCCCTTCGAGCATTTGTAGCGCCAGCCAGCGGCGTTGTTCGGTTGGTAAGTTTTCGGGCATCGCGGCGCTCAACGTATCAACTTCTTTTAGCAGTAACGGCGGATAGGCAACTAAGGCTTTCAAATCATTATAGTGGTGATCATCAATCACCTGCTTCAGCAGGCCGATGCCGTCAGCCTTGGTGGAAACCATCGGCACCACCGGACAACCGAGCCTCTCTGCCAGTGCGGCTACATCAATGTGAATGTGCTGGCTGCGGGCGATATCCAGCATGTTCAGGGCCACGATGCATGGAATACCCAGCTCCAGCAGTTGCAGCGTCAGATAGAGATTACGCTCGAGATTTGACGCATCGACCACGTTGATCAGCAGATCAGCATCGCCGCTGAGGATTGCGTGGCAGGCGATTTGCTCATCCAGTGAGGTTTGTTCTGAGATGGTGGTTAACGAATAGGTACCGGGCAGATCTACCAGCGTAATGTGGGTTTGCGGAGTGGTAAAATGCCCCTCTTTACGTTCAACCGTCACGCCGGCCCAATTACCGACCCGTTGCCGGGAACCGGTAAGCTGGTTAAACAGTGTTGTTTTCCCTGAATTCGGATTACCTATCAAGCCAATAGTTAATTTTTTCATAATCCAACGCGAGTTCAATGAATTGCATACAAACCACGTTAAAGACGCGGCAATGACCTATTGTGGGCGGCGTGAGGTTACTGCTGGCCTTCCAGCACAATCAGGGCGATATCTTTTTTGCGTAGCACCAGGCTGACGCGGTGGGTCTTGATTTCGATCGGGTCGCCCAGCGGCGCAATACGTATCACTTCAAATGATGATCCCGGCAGCATACCGAGTGACAGCAATTTCTGGCGGTAGGCGGGGCTTATCTCGTTGGAAAAACCCGTAATCTTATAAGACTGTTTAGGCAGAAGATGCATATTACCTTCTTAAATTACGCTGGACGCATTGAGCGTCACTGTCTGAACGGCGGTAACCGGGAAAAAGGCACGTTTGTGACGGTATCCGCAGGCCGAATTGATCAATCTATAACGCGATGAACACGTAAAATAATAATAGTGAGAATGATTATCGTATTCAATACAAAAAAAAGGGGTACAGGCCACTATTTGACATTGTGTGAACAATTGTTGATGTAAATACTTGGCGCCGATATTTTTAGCACTAACGGTGATGGGCTGCAAATGGGGATTCTTGGTTAAAAGCGTTGGTTTTTTGTATCGAGTTTGTTTATTTGAAAAATAGATTCGGTTATTTGTGTCATCATTTTTCTAAATCATGTCAGCTGAGTGGTTTTTTTAACATTCATAATTGAGAACCTGCGTGATAACCGTTTGTGTTACTACCTAAAAAATAACGTTGAGCGTTGAATGTTAACGAGAGTGTTAATTAATAAATTTTTTGCATGTTTTTACGTTTCAAAATAGATTATTTATTTTAAACCAATGAGGGGATTAAAAAATGCCAACTTATTGCGTGAAATCAAAAAATAGGGCGGAGATGTGCTCCGCCCTGAAGAGGAGTTAGCGTTTCTTACCGAATGCTGCTGCCAGAGCATCACCCATCGCGCTGTTGCCTGCAGGCGAACTCGCACGTGGTTTCGGTTTGTTTGTTGCAGGGCGTGTGGCGTTATCACGTACTGGGGTATTCGCGCCACCGCGGCGTGGTGAGCCTTCACCCGGTTGTTCGTCGAGCCGCATGGTCAGTGCGATACGTTTCCGCTGCAAATCCACTTCCATCACTTTGACCTTAACGATATCGCCTGCTTTCACCACGGTGTGCGGATCTTCAACGAATTTATCCGCCAACGAAGAGATATGCACTAAACCATCCTGATGGACACCGATATCGACAAACGCGCCAAAATTGGTGACGTTGGTGACCGAACCTTCCAGGATCATGCCCGGCTGTAGATCGTTGAGCGTTTCCACGCCATCGGCAAAGGTGGCGGTTTTAAACTCAGGCCGCGGATCGCGCCCCGGTTTTTCTAACTCTTTGAGGATGTCCGTTACCGTCGGCATACCGAACTGTTCATCAGTGAAATCGCTGGCCCTGAGGTTACGCACGGCGCTCGGATTGCCCATCAACTCTTGCAATGCTTGCTGGGTCGCCGCCAGAATGCGCTCGACGACCGGGTAGGTTTCTGGGTGAACGGTTGAAGCGTCCAGTGGATTATCACCGTGGTTGATACGCAGGAAGCCCGCGCACTGTTCAAAGGCTTTTGGCCCCAAGCGGCTGACTTTCAGCAACTGCGCGCGATTGGCGAAGCGGCCGTTTTCATCACGCCAGTTGACGATATTTTGCGCCATGATGCGCGTCAGACCGGCGACACGAGTCAGTAACGGCACAGAGGCGGTATTCAGATCGACACCGACGGCGTTCACGCAGTCCTCAACCACCGAATCCAGTTTTTTCGCCAATTGGCTCTGGCTGACGTCGTGCTGATACTGACCAACGCCGATCGATTTCGGATCGATCTTCACCAGCTCGGCCAGCGGATCTTGCAAACGACGGGCGATGGACACCGCCCCACGCAGTGACACGTCAAGGTTCGGGAACTCCTGCGCCGCCAACTCTGAGGCTGAGTAGACCGATGCTCCCGCTTCGCTGACGATCACTTTTTGCGCATTGACTTCCGGGAACTGTTTTTGCAGTTCGAGGAAGAAGCGTTCGGTCTCACGGGAGGCGGTACCGTTACCGATCGCCACCAGTTCTACGTGATGTTTGATGCACAAGGCGGCGACGATGGCGGCGGCTTTGGCCGCTTGGCCGGTGTGCGGGTAGACGGTATCGGTCGCCACCAGTTTGCCGGTGGCGTCAACCACGGCCACTTTTACCCCAGTACGCAGCCCCGGATCGAGCCCCATGGTGGCGCGCATCCCCGCTGGCGCGGCCATCAGCAGATCGTGCAGGTTGCGTGCAAACACATTGATGGCTTCATCTTCAGCGCGTTCACGCACCGTGCCCATCAGTTCGGTTTCCAGGTGCAGGAGCACCTTGATGCGCCAGGTCCAGTTCACTACCGCTTTACGCCAGGCATCTGCCGGTGCGTTATTCAGCCGCAGATTCAGGTGATTGATAATGATTTGTTCGGCCTGGCTTTCGCGCGGCGCTTCTTCACAGTGTGGATCGGCATTTAATGCCAGTTGCAAAATGCCTTCGTTGCGGCCGCGGAACATTGCCAGTGCACGGTGTGAAGGGACGTGAGAAAGCGGCTCATGGTGATCGAAGTAGTCGCGGAATTTCGCGCCTTCCTGCTCTTTACCTTCGACCACTTTGGCGACCAGATGGGCGTTTTTCCACAGGTAATCACGCACTTTTGCCAGCAGCGCCGCGTCTTCCGCGAAGCGCTCCATCAAAATATAACGTGCGCCATCCAGCGCGGCTTTCACGTCTGCTACGCCTTTGTCTGCATTAACGTACCGTTCCGCCAGCTGTTCCGGTTGCTGCTGCGGATCTTGCCACAGGCTATCGGCCAACGGTTCCAAACCGGCTTCAATGGCAATCTGGCCACGGGTGCGGCGTTTGGGTTTGTATGGCAGATAAAGGTCTTCGAGCTCGGTTTTACTCAGCGTGCCGTTGATCGCGCTCGCGAGTTGTTCGGTGAGTTTGCCTTGTTCTTCGATCGACTTGAGGATCGTTTGACGACGATCTTCTAGTTCACGCAAATAACCCAGACGTGTTTCCAACAGACGCAGTTGGGTATCGTCCAGGCTGCCGGTCACTTCCTTACGGTAGCGTGCAATAAATGGCACGGTGTTCCCTTCATCCAGCAGACGGATGGCGGAGTCAACTTGCTCCGGCCGGGCTTGCAGTTCTGTTGCAATAATGCGGCTCAGTGGATCATTCATAAGTCTGGTATCTATTAAGAGCGATGAATAAGCAGGTGGACAGTTATACGTATTGCACGCGGAAAATGCCAGTCTAGCGGGCGTGCTGCCGTGGGTGCCCGGCGTCGAAAGCGCCGGCTTGCAAGGCCATGGTGGCCGTTCAGATTACGCTGAAACTGCAACGCCGCCGGATCAAGGCAAAAGCCGTCACCTATCCGGAATTCACAAACCCCGTATGCGCTGAGTGTGAGCCCGAACAAATTTGGCTCCGTCACCCACGTACTTTATGCGTTATTGGATGAAGCACGCAGGAGCGAGGCGAACCATTATTGCCTCGCGCCCGGCTAAACCGAGTGAATAACCGGGTTTTTATTGCACGTATTCAATCTGGTTAACATACCACTGGGCTTCACCCACTGGCGTATTCACGCTGGCGGTATCGCCGACCTCTTTCTTTAGCAAAGCGCGCGCCATCGGCGAGTCGATGGAAATGTAATCTTTGCGCCCAAAAATCTCATCGTAGCCGACGATGCGGAAGCGCTTGATCATGCCCTCGTCATTTTCCACCTCGACCCAGGCACCGAAAAATACTTTGCCTTCTTGCTGTGGTGAGTAATCAACGATCTTTAGCTGTTCCAAACACTTGGTGAGATACCGCACCCGGCGGTCGATCTCGCGTAGCCGTTTTTTATTGTATTGGTAATCGGCGTTTTCACTGCGATCGCCAAGGCTGACGGCCCAGGTCACCTTTTTGGTGACTTCCGGGCGTTCTTCGCGCCACAGATAATCCAACTCTTGTTTGAGTTTGTTATAACCTTCACGGGTTATCAGTTGAGTTCTCATCGTTATCCACCTTAATGGATCGGTCATGGGAGTGTGCGCGCTGATTTTCGCATAAAGTTGGGTGAGGCTGGCATTTTATCGCAATGTGTTATGCTGCGCTAAAGCGTGCGAAGGGGGTAGGCGTTCAGGGTGCCACTCATCGCTCTGATAACGAAAATTGTTGATAAATGGGCAGAACAATAAGCTTTGTAACAATTTCGTCTAGAATATATACCAATAATCGCTGTCCGAAATGACAAGGTTTTTTAACAATATTCGTGTCAGGCAATACAGCCTTTGGGAGTAATACAATGCAAGAGAATCATAAGATTCTGGTCGTCGACGATGATATGCGTTTGCGTGCGCTGCTAGAGCGTTATTTAACCGAACAGGGCTTTCAGGTGCGTAGCGTGGCTAACGCTGAGCAAATGGATCGCTTACTGACCCGTGAGTCTTTTCATCTGATGGTGTTGGACTTGATGTTACCCGGTGAAGATGGCCTGTCTATCTGCCGTCGTTTGCGCAGCCAAAGTAACCCGATGCCGATCATTATGGTCACGGCGAAGGGGGAAGAAGTTGACCGCATTGTCGGGTTGGAAATCGGTGCCGATGATTACATTCCCAAGCCGTTTAACCCGCGTGAATTACTGGCGCGTATCCGCGCGGTACTGCGCCGCCAGGCTAACGAACTGCCGGGAGCACCTTCGCAAGAAGAGGCGGTGATTGCATTCGGCAAATTTAAGCTGAACCTGGGCACGCGGGAAATGTTCCGCGAAGACGAGCCTATGCCACTGACCAGCGGAGAGTTCGCGGTGTTAAAAGCGCTGGTCAGTCACCCGCGTGAGCCGCTATCGCGTGATAAGCTGATGAACTTGGCGCGTGGGCGTGAATACAGCGCGATGGAACGTTCTATTGACGTGCAAATTTCCCGCTTGCGCCGCATGGTTGAAGAAGATCCTGCACATCCTCGCTATATCCAGACCGTTTGGGGTCTTGGCTACGTGTTCGTACCGGACGGCAGTAAGGCATGAGGCGATTACGCTTTTCACCGCGTAGCTCGTTTGCCCGAACGTTGTTGTTGATCGTCACCTTGCTGTTTGTCAGTTTGGTGACGACCTATCTGGTGGTGCTGAACTTCGCCATTTTGCCCAGTCTTCAACAGTTCAATAAGGTGTTAGCGTACGAAGTGCGTATGCTCATGACCGATCGGCTGCAGTTGGAAGATGGTACGTTGCTGGAGGTGCCACCGGCATTTCGCCGGGAAATCTACCGTGAATTGGGGATTTCGTTGTACACCAATGCTGCAGCAGAAGAGAGTGGACTGCGTTGGGCACAACATTACGAATTTCTCAGTCAACAGATGGCGCAACAGTTAGGTGGGCCGACCGAGGTTCGGGTGGAGGTTAACAAAGACTCCCCGGTCGTTTGGTTAAAAACCTGGCTGTCCCCCGATATCTGGGTGCGAGTACCATTGACTGAGATTCACCAAGGGGATTTCTCGCCGCTGTTTCGTTATACCTTGGCGATTATGCTATTGGCGATCGGCGGAGCCTGGCTGTTTATTCGCATTCAAAACCGGCCGTTAGTAGAGCTGGAACATGCGGCGTTGCAGGTAGGAAAGGGCATTATTCCGCCGCCGCTGCGTGAGTATGGTGCATCTGAGGTGCGTTCGGTCACGCGGGCGTTCAACCAAATGGCCTCCGGCGTTAAGCAACTGGCGGATGATCGTACCTTACTGATGGCTGGCGTCAGCCATGATTTGCGCACGCCATTGACGCGCATTCGTCTGGCGACGGAAATGATGAGTGCCGAAGACGGATATCTGTCGGAATCGATTAATAAAGATATCGAAGAATGTAACGTTATCATCGAGCAATTTATTGATTATCTGCGCACCGGGCAGGAAATACAGACCGAACTGTGCGATCTGAACGCCATTTTGAGTGAGGTTGTCGCGACTGAAAGTGGCTATGAACGGGTCATCCACTCGGCGTTATTACCCGGTGAATTGATGATGAATGTGCATCCGTTGTCGATAAAGCGTGCGGCCGTCAACATGGTGGTCAACGCAGCGCGCTATGGCAATGGTTGGATTAACGTGAGCAGCGGGCGTGAGCTTCAGCGCGGTTGGTTCCAAGTAGAGGATGATGGTCCGGGTATCAAACCCGAAGATCTCAAGCATTTACTGCAACCGTTCGTGCGTGGCGACAGTGCGCGTAGTACCAGCGGCACTGGCTTGGGGTTGGCGATTGTACAGCGTATTATTGATGGGCATGCTGGCGAGTTAGAATTCGGTCGCAGTGAGCGGGGTGGGTTACGCATTCGTGCTTACATTCCGATGCCGATTGAAAAGCGTGAAACCGCTAACGGCAATGCCGTGTTGAAAGAGAAAGCCTGATAACACCTCATGTCATGCCGTTTTCCTGTCGGTATAACAGTTAAGGCGTGGGATCCACGCCTTAACTGAACAACTAATCAATGAGTATTACAGCTTGGGGCCGGCACTGAGCAGCGCAGCGCCTGCCGGAGTATCGGTATATTTATCGAAGTTGGTGATAAAGCGTTGAGCCAGATCTTGCGCTTTTTCGCGCCATTGTGCTTCATTTTGGTAGGTTGCACGCGGATCGAGAATCGCCGGGTTAACGCCCGGTAGCGCGGTGGGCATCGCTAGATCGAAGATCGGCAGAGTGATCGTTTCGGCGTTATCGATTTCGCCATTGAGTATGGCGTCAATAATGCCGCGCGTATCTTTAATTGAAATTCGCTTACCGCTACCGTTCCAGCCGGTGTTGACCAGATAAGCCTGCGCGCCTGCCGCTTGCATACGCTTCACCAGCACTTCGGCGTATTGCGTTGGGTGCAATGACAGGAAAGCTGCGCCGAAGCAGGCAGAGAAGGTTGGTGTTGGCTCTGTGACGCCCCGTTCAGTTCCCGCCAGTTTCGCGGTAAAGCCGGACAGAAAGTGATACTGCGTTTGGTCTGCAGTGAGGCGTGACACCGGCGGCAGCACACCAAACGCATCCGCCGTCAGGAAGATCACTTTGGTGGCATGCCCGGCTTTAGAAACTGGTTTAACGATGTTATGGATGTGGTAGATCGGATAGGAAACGCGAGTGTTCTCGGTTTTCGAGCCGTCATTGAAATCCACTGAGCCATCGGCTAACACGGTGACGTTTTCCAACAGCGCATCGCGTTTGATGGCGTGGTAAATGTCTGGCTCAGCCTCGGCAGAAAGTTTGATCGTTTTGGCGTAGCAGCCGCCTTCGAAGTTGAACACGCCATCATCGTCCCAGCCGTGTTCATCATCACCAATCAGTTGGCGTTTTGGATCGGTAGACAGTGTGGTTTTGCCGGTGCCAGACAGGCCGAAGAACACGGCGACGTCGCCTTTTTCACCCACGTTAGCCGAACAGTGCATCGAGGCAATGCCTTTCAGCGGCAGCAGGTAGTTCATCATAGAGAACATCCCTTTCTTCATTTCACCGCCGTACCAGGTTCCGCCGATCAACTGCATGCGTTCGGTCAGATTGAATGCCACGAAATTTTCCGAATTCAGCCCTTGCTGCTGCCAGTGCGGATTGGTGCATTTTGCGCCGTTCATCACCACGAAGTCGGGCTCAAAATCTGTCAGCTCTTCATCGCTTGGGCGGATGAACATGTTTTTTACAAAGTGTGCCTGCCAAGCGACTTCGGTGATAAAACGAACCTTCAGGCGGGAATCGGCGTTTGCACCGCAGAACGTATCCACCACAAACAGGCGTTTCCCCGAGAGTTGTTCGGTGACGAGGGTTTTCAGATCGGCCCAGACTTCCTGGCTCAGGGGTTTGTTATCGTTTTTGCCTTTGCCCTGATCGGCCCACCACACGCTATCGCGGGTGATGTCGTCACGGACAATGTATTTATCTTTTGGGGAACGCCCGGTAAAAATCCCGGTGTCGACGGCTACCGCACCCAGATTGGTCACAACCCCGCGCTCAAACCCCTCTAAAGACGGGTCAGTTTCTTCCTTGAATAGCAATTCATAACTGGGATTGTGAACGATTTCGCCGATGTCATGAATTCCATAAGCGGCAAGATCTTGGTGGGTTATACCTTTAGCACACATGTCACTACTCCTTGGTCACAGAATTTCTGGGCGCCAATTGTAGGGATTCGTAGGCTGTTAACCGCGATAGCTATCAAATATTTAACGTCTTACACTATTTTTTGTTACGAACTGGGAGGTAGGCCACGGAAAAAAGCAAGCGTGCAAACGGCGTGGGCTGGCGGGCATCGGGTGTGCCCGCCAGTTTGGGGTACAACTCAGTGCAACCGATCGCTTTCTTCGGTGTTACCGGTGTAGAGCGCGGCGACGTCCAGTGGTTCAAACACATAGTGATTGCCGCAGTAGTCACAATGCATATCGATGTTGCCATCCTGTTCCAGCATCTCGGCGACTTCTTCCGCCGGCAGCGTCAGTAACGCATCAGCACAGCGTTGACGCGAACAGGTACAGCGGAATATCACCGGTTGCGGCTCATACAGCGTGACCTCTTCCTGGTGATACAGGCGATAGAGCACCTCGTTAGCAGGCAGATTGAACAGCTCTTCGCTTTTGATGGTGTGAGTTAACTGCACCAAATGGTCGAAGTCATCCGCATTCTTGTCGTCCTGCGCGGGGAGAACCTGCAGCAACATACCACCGGCCGCCGGTTTGCCTTCGGCTTCGCCGGTGCGAATGAACAGACGCGTAGGCAACTGCTCAGATTGATGGAAATAGTTTTCAAGGCAGGCGGCCAAGGTGTCACCTTCCAGCGCCACGACGCCCTGATAACGCTCACCTTCAGCCGGGCTGATGGTGATGACCATCACGCCGTTGCCAATCATCTGATGCAGTGTGCTGTCGCTGGCGATCTCGCCTTGCAGACGGGCTACGCCGCGCATTTCCTGCTGGTTATTGCCGTTGATTACCGCCAGTTTTAGCGGGCCATCGCCTTGTAATTGCACAGTAATGTCGCCGTCGAATTTCAGCGTCGCGGTCAACAGGCTGGTCGCCACCAACATTTCACCCAGCAGCTTTTGCACGGGGGCAGGGTAGTCATGGTTGCTCAGGATGTGCTGATAGGTTTCGCTGATAGTAACCAGCTCACCGCGCACCGCGTAGTTTTCAAACAGGTAACGGTGTAATTGGTCATGGTTAGACATAATTTTCTCTCATTGAGGCGAGGGATTATTCCGACTCGCCAAATTTAAATTTAATCAGGTCACGCCGCTCTTTCTTGTCCGGACGTCGATCCGGGTGCGGCATGGTCAGGGCATTCATTTTGCGCGCCTGCGCCATTTTTTCGCGGTTAGCGATGCTGGTTTCCGTTTCTTGATACATCAGCTGCGCCTCGCTCGCCCCGCGCCGTTGGCTGGTGGTGGCCAGCACGATCACCGTTCGTTCTTCATTACCCTGACGCAGTTTGATCTCAGCGTTCCGTTCGACGATCTTACTCGGTTTGCTACGTTGGCCGTTGTAGTGGACTTTGCCGCCGTCCACCATCTCACGCGCCAGTGCGCGGGTTTTATAAAAACGCGCTGCCCACAGCCATTTATCTAACCGCACGGCATCATCGGGGTTTTCTTTTGTTTTCATCAAAGCCTCCGTTCTAACGCCGGTATCAATTGGCGATAATCGCGCATTGACGGATGGCGCTGAAAGGTTTTCTCCGCCGTACTGGAGTCTGGGTTTTGTACACCCAGGCAGTAGCGAATGCCAAACTGGCTCGCGGCATCCAGAATGGGTTCTCCGTCATCAACGAACAGTGTACGTTGCGGATTGAATCCGGTCTGTTGCTGAACGGCCTGCCACAGACGCTGATCTTCTTTGGGATACCCAAATGTGTGGGTGGAAAGTAATAAATCAAGGTGCTGATCCAACCCCGTATGCTCAATTTTTACCGCCAGGCTGTGTGGATGCGCGTTGGTCAGCAAAATAGTCTGGCGGCCTGCCTGACGTAACGCCTGTAAAAAGGGGGTTGTATCATCACGCAGACGCGCACGATAACCGACTGCGCTGGTCATGGCGTAAATATCCAAATCCAGCCGCTCGCTCCAGTAATCGAAGCAGTACCAGTTCATGGTGTGCTGCACCGCGCGATATTCTTCATCAATCAGTTGGCGAGCCTGCTCAAAAGGAATTGCGCGTTGCGCACTCAACGCCTGTGGTACCAGGTTGAGCCAGAAATGACTGTCGAACTCGAGATCGAGCAAGGTGCCGTCCATATCTAACAAGACAGTATCGATATCGCACCAATTGAATTGAGGAACCATGAACTCTCCAAAGGCAAGCCAGCATCGACCCGCTGCGGTTACACAGCGGGAAGGTTATCTGGTTCAGGGTAGCATAATTGGAGAGTGGCGGTGAGAGCGTGCCGTGCTCAGCACACCGCGCTACGTTATACCATTGGGCGCAACGACATGGGCATCAATTGCGGATTGAAACAGCTTTCGTAATAACGCTGGATGTCAGCGATGCGGCGACGGTTCATGCGATGGCGTTGCATTACCCGCCAAGCGTTATAGCCGATGCCGAATATCACGCCAAGCAGTAATAAACTGGTGCCCAAGAAACGCCAAAGGGTAATGATATCGGGTTCACTATGCAGGGCGATATGCTGGGTGCCGTTAGCATCGACGCTGATATTAGTAATCACCCCCTGCGCCCGGAATGGCGTATGCAACAAGATGCTGGCCAGACGTTGTAACTCGTTCCACTGTTCAAGCGTATCATATTCGTTCAATGGTACCGACGGCTGCGGATGATTAACCAGTTGCTTGCCTTCATCGCTGGAAATCAGGAAACCGCCCGGTGGCGGACTGTTTAGCGCGGCGGCGGCCTGGCGTATTTCTTGGGCCACGAATGATGAGGTGGCCGATTTGGTCAAGTTTTCCAGCGATTCAGCACTCACCGGCCGCAACAACACGTTGACGCCGTTTAGCGCCCCAGAGCGAGCGCGCTTGACCAGGCTGGCCCAATTCTTGGCGTTACCCAGATTGACCAAGGCATTTTTTAATCGAACGCATTCCTCTTCCTTGGCGCACAGATCCTGCGTTTTCAATACAATATCGGCGAAGTCATCCAGCAAAATCATGCCAGATTTTTCAATCGCGCTGGCTAACTGCGGATTGATTTTCTGGTCGGTGCCGCTGGGATGTAACTGACTGTTAACCGTTGCCAGCAACGCTGAGGATTTATCGATAATATCGGACTCAGGCTGTGGCAGTGGGGTGGCGGTATTCCAATAAATACCCGAACAATCGAATGGCATGAAACCGGTCGAGGGGGTCACGATCGGCGTCGGCGGGACATAACACATGCCATTACCTTGAATCTTTAACGTGTCGCCAATGTGTAAAGGAATGGCTTCCAGCGCCTGTACCGAATTGACTTCGGTTTTCTGCGCACCTTGCAGCCAGGCGACGCTGAGTTTCAGCGGCAGACTGAGAGGAACATAGGTTAACAGCAGCAGTAGCACCAGCAACGAACTGGCCATCAATACCGCATTTTTCCCCCATCGCTGCAACGGGAAGTGCTTTACCTCATCGTGCAAGGACAGATAACGCCCTTGGCGTACCACCTGCCGGTTAAGATAAATATCCACATCGGTGGTTCTGCCTAAGTCCGGCGTGATGAATTGTTGCCAATGCGGGGGATAAATCAGATCGATAATCCCCAACGAAATATTACTCATTTGGCCCTGATTCGATTCGCCAAATAGCCCCCAACGTTTCAGTGTGCCCCGCAGGCAGTGCACCTCTTTGAGTTCACGTTCGGTAGGGCGACGTATCAGGTTCCATCCACCCCAGGCCATTAACAGTGCAGCGATAGCTACCATCCAAGGGATGACTATCACAGGGCTGATCAGGCTAAAGAACAGCAGCAGTAGGGCTGCGGAAATCATACAGGCTTCTTTGATACCGTTTGGCTGGTTTAGGGCATGTTCTTCCAGCGTTTCTTTGCGAATATTGAGCAGTTCGACGTGCTCACTTTCTTCTTTTCGGATCGAGGCATTTTGTGCCGGCGCTGCGTTAACGATCGGCGGCGTCGGTTGATCGTGAATCGGGTCCGTCAGTGAATGGCCATTAAGTGAGATCACCAATGGCAATGTTTGAGTCTTGATAATTTCAACGTGATTATCAGCGCTGATGTATTGTTCCCAAAACGGGGGCAGGTGGACTTCTTGAGCGTCAAGATAATAGCGCCACTTGTTGGGTTCATCGCTGGCGAGGCCATAGCGGGTGATCGCATGGGTCACCGCGAAGACATTGTCGCTTTGCGGCGTCAGTGAGAGTTTGGCCGTGGGTAAAGCGGCATTGCCGGGCAATAATTTGTTGCTCAGACGAGACTGTTGCCCTAAATAGCGCTCGATTGCTGAACGTTCTTCCGGCGTCAACTTTCGGTGAGTCGGCTTGATGAAAGGCAGTGAGCGAGCCAACACCGGCTGATGGCGAGCTTTGAACCAAAAATACAGGCTAGCGACAATTAGGCAAGCAAGCACTAAGGCTAATATCAACACTAATGTGCTCATGCGATCCCCATCTTACGCCGTGAACCTCACCAACCTGATAAAAAGTCGCCTATTGTAAGCAATCGCTCACGCGAGGCATACAAAGCAACAGTAAAGTTCAAATAACGCGGTTAAAAATATACGCCTAGCTTCTATGATCCTAGCAATCATAGTTCCACGCCAATATCGGTATTATCCTATTTTATCACGCTTTGTTTACTGAATTCGCATGGAAAATCGGCATCTGCTGGCGGTGGATGTTAAAAAAAAGTAAATTACATCGGGTGTGCGTTGCGGCCAAGGTTCTCATTAACGCACAATGTGATCAAGATCGAATATGGTCAGCGTTTACGCACGCCGAAGGCGGCATTGCTGTGCTCATCATTATCCCGGTTATTTGTGGGTTTGCGTCAGTGGGTCAGGTGCAAACAGCGATAACCCATTTGAGGCAATCATGGATAAACACCTGCAAAAACCTAAAATCCTGAAAGTAGACACGGTCGCGCGTTCGCGTTTATTTCACGTCGAATCGGTCGATCTGGAGTTCAGTAACGGGGTGCGGCGGGTGTATGAGCGTATGCGGCCTTCCGATCGTGAAGCGGTGATGATTGTGCCGGTCATTGGCGACGATCTACTGTTAATCCGTGAATATGCTGTCGGTACGGAGTCTTACGAGTTGGGATTCCCGAAAGGACTGATCGATCCCGGTGAAACCGTGTTGGAAGCCGCCAACCGCGAACTGATGGAAGAGGTGGGGTTTGGTGCGCAACGGTTTGATTTCCTCAGCAAGCTGACGATGGCCCCCTCGTATTTCTCCAGCAAAATGAATATTGTGCTGGCGCATGACCTCTATCCGCAACGTTTGGAAGGCGACGAACCGGAACCGCTGCCGCAGGTTCGTTGGCCGATAGCCAACATGATGGCGCTGCTGAGCGAACCCGATTTTCGCGAAGCGCGTAACGTGAGTGCACTGTTCCTGGCCGAGGCATTCCTGCGCGGTTCCCGTTGAGGGACTGACGAAACGTAACCCGCTGCCAGCCTAAGCGCGTAGCATGCTGCGCCCTTCAGCATCATCAATCGATTATCTCGCAACAAATGTGTTCCTGTTCGCCCGACGAGTTCAGCCAGTGTCTTACGTCGCCATCAACGAAAAGGGCCAGATTTAACTGGCCCTTAGACTGCTGACAATGCTTGTTATTAGGAAAAGCGTGCCGAAGGGGTCGTAGCGGCTTGCCGCCGGAGCGGCCCTCGGTGCGCTAAGCCCGAGTATTTCGGGTTTAAAGGCAACGCTGTAATCAATCTCATGGCCAGATTTAACTGGCCCTGAGGGGGTTTAGAACAGTTCGTGGCTTTCGCCACCTTCATCTGTCAGCGTCGTACCCGCATCGTAAGTTGGATAACTGGTTGGCTGCGTACCTTCAATAAAGTACTCAGAACGGCTACCGCCCCCACCGTTAGACAGCTTGCCCGTCGCTTTATCGATAGTGACGCTGATAATGCCCGGCGGTGGGGTGACTTTTTGCTCAGGGATCCCCTCCAGGGCAGTTTTCATAAACTCATCCCACGCGGGTTGAGCCGTTTTTGCTCCGCCTTCGCCACCGGAAATTTGGCCCGGAATCGCGCCGGATGCGGTTGAGCGGCCAAGCGTCCGACGGTGATCATCAAAACCAATCCAGACGGTGGTCACCGTATCTGGACCGTAGCCAGAGAACCAGGCGTCTTTGGAGCTGTTCGTGGTGCCGGTTTTTCCGCCGATGTCACGACGCTTTAGATCACGCCCCGCGCGCCAGCCGGTTCCCATCCAACCCGGTTCACCAAAGATATTACTGTTTAGCGCATCATGGATCAGGAAGGCTAACGGGGTGTTGATGACGTGTGGCGCATACTGCTGGTCGCCGTCTTGCAATATCTGTGCAGGTGTCACCTGTTCCAGTTTTGGCATGGGCACACCGGCATTGTTGCCTTCTTGTGATACTGCAACGTTTTCGACATTATCGTCAGACAGCACCGCAGAGCGGTGGGTATCGCCGTAAATGACCGGCAGATTACAGCTGTTACACACCACTTTCGGTTTGGTTTCAAACAGCGTGTTGCCTGCGTCATCTTCGATACGGGTGATGAAGTACGGATCGACCAAATATCCCCCGTTGGCCAGCACCGCATAACCGCGAACTAACTGCATGGGCGTAAATGACGCAGAGCCCAGCGCCAGCGACTCCGAATGTACGATGTTTTGCGCAGGGAAGCCGAAGCGTTGCAGATACTCCGCGGCATAATCAACGCCCATCGCCCGCATCGCCCGTACCATCACCACGTTTTTAGATTGCCCTAAACCTTGGCGCAGGCGAATCGGGCCGACGTAAGTCGGAGGCGAGTTCTTAGGCCGCCATTCGGTACCGGAGCCGGCATCCCAACGGGTTACCGGCAGATCGTTAAGAATCGTCGCCAGCGTCAGGCCCTTATCCATGGCCGCGGTATACAGGAACGGCTTGATGTTTGAGCCGACCTGACGCAGCGCCTGAGTCGCACGGTTAAATTTACTTTGGTTAAAGTCGAAGCCACCGACCAGCGCTTTTACCGCACCATCATGTGGATTGAGTGATACCAGCGCCGAGTTGACGGTGGGCACCTGTGACAGCCACCAGGCGTCATCCACTTTACGCACCCATACTTGCTGGCCGACTTGCACTACGTCGGTGACACGCTTCGGCGTTGGGCCTTGATGCGTATCGGATTTGTAGGGGCGTGCCCAGCGCATACCGGCCATGGGCAGCGTGATATTGCTGCCATCTGCCAGCATGGCTGTCGCTTGCGCGGCATCCGCTTGGGTTATCACCGCCGGTGCTAGCGGGCCATAGTTTGGTAGATTCTTCAGCGAATCAATGATTTGCTTTTGATCCCACACCGGCTCGCCAACTTTCCATAGCACGTTAGCGGGGCCGCGGTAGCCGTGCCGCATGTCATACGCCAATACGTTGTCGCGTAACGATTGTTGCGCTGCCAACTGCAATCGTTTCGTGACGGTGGTGTACACCTTATAGCCATCGGTGTAGGCGTTTTCACCGTAGCGCTTAATCATTTCCTGGCGCACCATCTCGGAGAGATAGGGTGCCGAGAAGCTGATTTCTGGCGCATGGTAATTGGCCACCAAGGCTTCACTGCGTGCTTCCTGATACTGCGCCTCAGTGATGTAATGCTCATCTAACATGCGTGAAAGCACGACGTTACGGCGCGCTACGGCGCGATCGTGCGAATACAGCGGGTTAAACGTCGACGGCGCTTTAGGCAGACCGGCGATCGTCGCCATTTCACTGAGCGTTAATTGACTGACGTCCTTACCAAAATAGACCTGGGCGGCGGCACCCACGCCATAGGCGCGATAACCCAGATAAATTTTATTCAGATACAGCTCAAGAATTTCATCCTTAGTCAGCATCTGTTCAATGCGTACCGCAAGGAAAGCCTCCTTGATCTTACGCATCAGCGTCCGTTCCGGGCTTAAAAAGAAGTTTCTCGCTAACTGTTGGGTAATGGTACTTGCGCCTTGAGAAGCATGGCCAGAGACCACAGCAACCGAGGCCGCGCGGAAAATCCCCACCGGATCGACGCCATGGTGCTCATAGAAGCGGCTGTCTTCGGTGGCGATGAACGCATGCACCATGACCGGAGGAATTTGGGCCAACTGGAGCGGAATACGGCGTTTTTCGCCGTATTGGGCGATCAGTTCGCCATCGGCACTGTAAACCTGCATAGGAATTTGCAGCCGGACGTCTTTCAGCGTTGCCACATCGGGCAGCTGCGGCTCGACATATTTGTACAAGCCAAAAATCGAGGCTGCTCCCAGCACGATGCAACACACTGCAAGGATTAGAAAATACTTTACGAACTTCACCTGAGATTTCCCATTTTCATGTCATTTGGGCAGTTTATAAACAACCGCGCGGTAGTATAAAGGCAAGCCTCCAACATGGATATGTTCTTTTATCATCTTGCCTTATGGGGGCTGTACAAAATATGTTCTTTCAAGCATGGCAGGTAGGGCTCGATATACAAAGTCGCAGCCTACGTGCGATCGCCGCACAACGGCGTCGCAGCGGGTGGCAGCTCCGCCACTGGTGGCAACAAACGTTGCCATGCCCAGTGCTACGGGACGGCTATCTGGATCAATCTGAAAGCTTAATCCCTTTACTCCGGCAGTGGCGTACGCGTTTACCGAGACATATCTCCTTACGTATTGCGTTGCCTGCCCAGCGGGTTTTACAACACTGGATGCCCGCTCCCGATCCGCGTCTACAAGAGCCAGCACGCAGTGGTTACATCACCGCTCAGGGAGCTAAGCAGTTTCCACTCGACAGCCAAACGTTAGTGCTTGACTACCGCACTTCGTCCCCGCAGGCAACATCATTGTTATTAACGGCAGCGCGGCGGCAGGAGCTACAGCAATGGTTGCATTGTTTACAACAGGCGGACCTACACCCGCAGATAGTTGATATCACGCCTTGCGCGTTGCTTTCGATGGCTGCCTGCGCAGGGTTGGCACCAGAGGCCGCCTTGCTACACCGCTTGGATGACCAGTGGCTGTGGGTAGCGCCACGCACTGAACCGTTTACCTATGGTCAGTGGGGTATCGAGACAATCCCGCACGCCGCTCAAGCGCTGAACGCGGTACGTGCAGCTTGTCCGTCAGTGGGCGACAAAGAAATTTATTATAGCAGCGTGCTTGAGGAGATTTTACCTGAGGGGGCGCTGGCATGGTCACCCTTTAGCGCGTTTCGTTATTTACACCCCCCGTTACCGGCGTTACCGAAGGCATTTGTATTGGCCGGTGGTTTGGCACTGCGTGCGGAAGATTGCTGATGCACCAGGTGAATTTTTTGCCCTGGCGTGAACAGGCGCAACGACGGCGCGCTGCGTTTTGGTTGCGCGTGTTATGCGGACACCTGGTGTTAACGCTGGCTATTCTGGCGTTGGCGCTGAGTGGGTTACGTTATCAGCGCCACCAATTGCAAGAGGTGTTGCAACGCCAGGCACAACACTACGGCGTATTGGTACGCCAACAGCAACAGATTCAGGCAGCGATGACCCGCATAGCGCGTATGGCCGCCAGGGAAACGCAGCGCCAGCGTAATCAAAAACATAATCAGCGTTATGTACGATTGTTACAGCAATTGGCCGCGGTACTGCCTGAGCCATTGTGGCTGATTGCCTTAGAGGAACAGGCAGAAACGTTGACGCTACGTGGCCTCAGCCCGCATTACCCGGCGGTCGTGCAACTGACGCAGAGGTTAACGTCACAGGCTTTATTACCGGGTTATCGCTTGAGTGAAGTGATGCAGCGCAAGGATGATCTGCTGGTATTTACGCTGTTGGTGCCGTGGAGGCGTGATGAATAAGCCTTTACCGGCGGCGCTAATCGGCTGGCTAAATCGTCCAACATGGCAATTATTGGCGACACAGTGGATGTTGCTGGCAGGGATAGCCGTATTCGTCAGCGTGTTGTGGGGGCGTGATGAGTGGCAACAAAATACCCAACTTCAGGCAAAGCAGCAGCAGAACACGCATGATATTCATCAACTGCAACAGCAACTCAGGCAATTGCCGGCATTGGATGAGTTAGAAGCGCAGCTAGTGCCGCGGTCGGAGGAGCCTGTCGATACCGCGCTGGCCGAAAGCTTACGTCAGGCCGGCGGTAGGCTTTTACGCCTGAGGCAGCAAGGGCAACCGCCGCAACAACAGCTGAAAATGCAGATGAAGTATGGCGATTTGTTGCGGTTGTTGGCGGATTTGTCCCCAGGGTTGCGTATTACGCAGTTGAATCTGGAAACCCAGGTCGCCGGGCTGATCGTTGAATTAGTACTTCAGGCGGAGGACGGTGATGATCAAGCGAAGTAGTGGGTTATGGCTGTTGTGTTCCCCCGCGTTGTGGGCGGCACAGCCTGGTGATCCTTTCCATCCCCCCTCGGTTGCCCCCTGTACGGCTCAACACGCGCCACCGATACACTGGCGGCTAAAAGGGACGTTGGGGCAGGACGCGCTTCGCTATGGCTGGGTGGTGACGCCTGAGGGCCAATGGTTGAAACTGGCAGCGCAACAAATGCTACCGGGCGGTCATTGGCAGGTGAGTCGGATTAGCGCGCGCTCGGTGGAGTTCATGGCAAGCCCTAGCAACATGCTTTGCCCAACGTCGGTCAATACTTACACGCTGACGCTGGGCGATCGTAAGGAGATACAATGAAGGGATACTCATTAACGGGGCTGCTGCTGTGGTGTATGTCAATGTCAGCGGCGGCGATTCAGGAAAGCAAACCGATCTCGTTGTCGTTTCATGACGCGCCTGCGACGGTAATTCTGCAAGCGCTGGCGGATTATCAGCAACTGAATTTAGTCGCGGCAGAAGGCATGGGTGGCAACCTGACGTTGCGGTTGAACAACGTTCCTTGGCAGCAAGCGTTAACGGTGATTTTACGCATGGGAAAACTCACGATGACGCTCGATGGCTCGGTGATGATGGTATCGCCAGAGCCAGATGAACAGCAACGAAGATTGCTGGCCCAGCAGCAACCGTTACAGGATTTGACCCTACCTTTGCAGTTCGCTGATGCAGAGGCAATTGCCCAGAGTTTGCAGGCCCAGCGTGGCACGTTATTAGGCGAACGCGGCAGCGTCATGGTGGATACCCATACCAATACGCTGATGATTCGTGATGCTGCCCCGGCGTTGACGGTGTTGAAAAGCTGGGTGCGAGAGATGGATAAGCCGATCGAGCAGGTTCAACTGGCGGCACACATTGTCACTATCAGCAATGAAGACTTGCGCGAGCTTGGCGTGCGTTGGGGGTTGGCGGCGGACGATCGCGAAGCCAAAAGCTTACGTATCGACAATTTCAGCGTGGCGTTACCGGTGGAGCGCAGTACGGTAAGCGCGGGGTTTCATTTGGCGCGCGTTAGCGGGCGAATCCTCGATCTGGAATTGACCGCGTTGGAGCAGGAGAACGCGGTGGAGATTATCGCCAGCCCTCGCTTACTGACGGCTAATCAGCAGACCGCCAGCATTAAACAAGGCACGGAAATTCCGTATGAGGTTTCCAGTGGAGCCAGCGGAGCGACATCCGTCGAGTTCAAAGAGGCGGTGCTGGGCATGGAGGTCACGCCAAAAATTTTACCGAATGGCCGCATTACCCTGACGCTGCACATCAGCCAAAATATGCCCGGCCGAACGATCAAGCAGGGGGAAGGTGAAGCATTGGCGATCGATAAGCAAGAAATCAAAACTCAGGTTACGGTAAAAAATGGCGAAACCATCGTATTGGGTGGAATATTCCAACGCCAAAGTAGCAATATGGCCGACAAAGTACCGGGATTAGGCGACGTGCCGTTGCTCGGCGCGCTGTTCAAACGCAGCAGCAAACAGCACAAAAAGCGTGAATTAGTGATATTTATCACCCCGACCCTGATTAAAGCCTAAGTCGGCGAAACGCGCCAGCCGAAAACTGCCAGAAGTTGATGAGCAGATGCACTTTTTTCTCACCTTATCGGCATCTGCGTTTGACGCTGCGGCCGATTTAGCTTACAAGGGTTACCGAATTGAGCTCCGAGGTTTTTTTGTTAACACCAAGACGCCGTCAAAAACGTATGGTTTCCCTCCTGCGGCGTGGATATACCCCTAAGATTTCAAGTTGCATTGCGTTAGCAACTCAATGAATCTCAGTGACTTACGGAAGTAAGTGGGTGAGGTAAGTGGAAGTAGCCAACAACATGGCGGCTTGAAAGATGAAGGGTAGGGTGATTTATTCGGTTGCCAAACTACCAAGAGTGTTGAGATAATTTTTTGTCTGATCTCACACTTTCGCTCATGAGGTTTCAGTTTAGGTCCCGCCGCTAATTTGATTGGCGGGGCGGGTTAACATTAACGAATAGTCTTAGTAATACCGAAAAACATGGCAGAGAAACGCAATATCTTTCTGGTTGGGCCTATGGGTGCCGGCAAAAGCACTATTGGCCGTCAGTTAGCTCAGCAACTCAATATGGAGTTTTTCGACTCCGATCAAGAAATTGAGCGACGTACCGGAGCTGACGTGGGCTGGGTATTCGACGTGGAAGGCGAAGAAGGTTTCCGCGATCGTGAAGAAAAAATCATTAATGAACTGACGGAAAAGCAAGGGATTGTGCTGGCTACCGGTGGCGGTTCGGTTAAATCGCGTGAAACGCGTAACCGTCTGTCGGCGCGTGGTGTCGTTGTCTATTTGGAAACCACCATCGAGAAGCAATTAGCTCGTACTCAGCGTGATAAAAAGCGTCCGCTGTTGCAAGTTGATTCACCTCCGCGTGAAGTGCTGGAAGCATTGGCGAAAGAACGTAATCCGTTATACGAAGAAATTGCAGATGTGACTATCCGCACCGACGATCAAAGCGCTAAAGTAGTTGCCAACCAGATCATCAACATGCTGGAAAGTAACTGATTACGGTTTCCGTGTTTGGCTGAAGGCAGAGGCGGAAAGACTGATTGTGCTCCCCGCAATGCGGGGATAAACCACATTGAGAGCTGAGCGCGAGATGGAGAAAATTACCGTAACGCTCGGGGAGCGAAGCTACCCGATTACCATAGCCGCCGGATTGTTTAACGATCCGGCTTCTTTTATGCCGCTGAAGGCGGGTGAACAGGTGATGCTGGTCACCAACCAAACGCTGGCACCGCTGTATCTGGATCGCGTCCGGAAGGTGCTGGAGCAAAGTGGTGTGGTGGTGGATCAGGTGATTTTGCCTGATGGCGAACAGTATAAATCCCTTACCGTGCTCGACCAGGTCTTTTCGGCACTGCTGGAAAAGCCTCACGGCCGTGATACCACGCTGATCGCCCTCGGCGGCGGCGTGATTGGTGACCTGACTGGATTTGCTGCGGCGAGTTATCAGCGCGGTGTGCGGTTCATTCAGGTGCCTACCACCCTGCTTTCGCAGGTGGACTCTTCTGTTGGCGGTAAAACCGCCGTCAATCATCCGCTCGGCAAAAACATGATCGGCGCATTCTATCAACCTGCTTCGGTGGTGATTGATCTCGAATGCCTGACGACATTGCCCGCGCGTGAATTCTCCTCTGGCCTGGCCGAAGTGATCAAATATGGGATTATTCTCGATGCTGATTTCTTCGTTTGGCTGGAAAATAACATTGATGCCTTGGTCGCGCTGGATATGCGGGCGTTGGCTTATTGTATTCGCCGCTGTTGTGAACTGAAAGCTGAGGTCGTCGCTGCCGATGAGCGCGAAAGCGGCCAGCGCGCTTTGCTCAATCTGGGCCATACTTATGGCCATGCGATCGAAGCTGAAATGGGCTATGGTGTATGGTTACATGGTGAGGCCGTGGCCGCAGGTATGATGATGGCGGCAAAGACGGCCTATCGTTTGGGGCAGTTTTCTGCTGATGAGGTCGAACGCATCCATAATCTGTTGCTACGTGCTGGCTTGCCGGTCAATGGCCCACAAGAAATGGCGCCAGAGGCCTATTTACCGCATATGATGCGTGATAAAAAAGTATTGGCGGGTGAGCTGCGTTTAGTTTTGCCGACGGCAATTGGCGCAGCGGAAGTCCGTAGCGGCGTGGCGCACGATCGGGTATTGGCGTCGATCGCAGATTGCCTACCTCAGTGACGCGCAGGCAAAATAGTCAAAATAATCGCTATATTTGATAACGTGCGAGTGGGTGAATGCTCATTCGCCATGATTTAGGTTAATGGGTCTGCATCACGTCGGTGACGAAGACAGGCCTTTACCTCTCGCTTGGAGGGTTTCAGATGGATGAATTTAAACCGGAAGACGATCTTAAACCCGATAGCAGCGATCGTCCTACACGTTCGCGAAAAACGCCTTCGGGGCCGCGCTTTGCTGTCTCACGTCAGCACATGATGATTGGTATCGGTATTTTGGTGTTGCTGTTGTTGATTATCGGTATTGGTTCGGCGCTGAATGCACCTACTAAGCACGAAGTGACGCAGCAGAATGCCCAACCGGGTGGCGCGCGTGATATTAACCTGTCGGGTTCTTCGTCGCTGACCGCTGAGAACAACGGTGTTCCGGGTGGTACTACCGATGCTAATGATGCCAATGGCGTCAGCACTTCGCAGCCGCAAAATATCAGCGTTCCCCCCATTTCTGGCACGCCAACCGAAGCGCAACCGCAACCCCAGCTGGGTAGTGAACAGCAGCGCGTCGTGCTGCCTGGCAACATGAATGACGCTTTATCTGCCCAGCAAGGTCAGGTTGACGCGGCCACGCAAGGTATGAGCAGCAGTGCGGTTTCCTCATTGCCCACAGCGCCGGCGACGGTCAGCGGCGGCACTCAGGCTACTCAAAGCGAAACCACACGGCCTGTACACAGCAATACGGCGACTCAATCGCACAAAACCGCCAGTAAACCGGCCGCCAAGCCTCATCAAGCGCCGGTTAATAAACCTGCCGCGGTCGGTGGCAATAGTCGCCTGATTACCTCCGCGCCTGCTAGCCACTATACTTTGCAGTTGAGCAGCGCATCTCGCTCAGATACGCTGATTGCCTATGCCAAGCAGCAAAAGCTAGCGGATTATTTCGTCTATGAAACCAAGCGCGATGGCAAACGTTGGTATGTGCTGGTGAGTGGTAATTACACTTCTCTTTCAGCCGCGAAACGGGCGATAGCGTCGTTACCTGCGAATGTGCAGGCGAAAAAACCCTGGGTTCGGTCTGTACGTCAGGTACAGCAAGACCTGAAAAAGTAACCCGATAGATTTCACGCTACAGCCCTGTGCCAGTAAGCGAACGTGGGTCTGTTAAGGGCGCAGCATGCTGCGCCCTTAACGAGTCAGTGAGTCTCTGGTGATGAGGGTGCTGAATGACTGCATGCAGCCAATGAGGCGGTAGTATGAAAGACGACGGGTGGATCATTTTAATTTGTGCGCTGATGTGCTGTCTAAAACAGAGTACAATCCGCCGCTCTGAATTGTATAAGTAGCTAATTGACGGCATGAAGAAAAACCGCGCTTTTTTAAAATGGGCTGGTGGAAAATACCCGCTGGTGGACGAGATCCGTCGTCACCTTCCTGCGGGTGACTGCTTAATCGAGCCCTTCGTGGGTGCGGGTTCAGTATTTCTTAACACTGAGTACGACGCCTATATTCTCGCCGACATTAACAGCGATCTTATCAACCTGTATAACATCGTTAAGCTGCGCACAGACGACTTTGTGCGCGATGCTCGCACTTTATTCACCGATGAATTCAATATCTCAGAACGGTTTTACCTATTGCGGGAAGAGTTTAATACTAGCCAAGATGCTTACCGTCGTGCGCTGCTGTTTCTCTACCTGAACCGTCACTGTTATAACGGGTTGTGTCGCTATAATCTGCGTGGCGAGTTTAATGTGCCATTTGGTCGTTACAAAAAGCCCTATTTCCCTGAGGACGAGCTGTACTGGTTTGCTGAAAAATCACGCAATGCGACGTTTGTTTGCGAGCATTACCGCGATACCATGCTAAAAGCGTCCAACGGTGCGGTGGTCTATTGCGATCCGCCGTATGCGCCGCTGTCGGCAACGGCAAATTTCACCGCCTATCATACCAACAGCTTTAGCTTGGCCGATCAGCAAGGTTTGGCGAAAATCGCGCATCAGTTGTCGGTAGAAAGCCAGGTGCCGGTGTTGATTTCCAATCACGATACGGAACTGACCCGCGATTGGTATCAGCATGCCTCGCTGTATGTGGTCAAGGCGCGTCGCACCATCAGCAGTAATATTTTAGGCCGTAGCAAGGTCAACGAGCTTTTGGCGCTGTATCGCTAAGGTTTCGATAATCCCCGTTATCACTACGATGCAGGTGGGTTGGCTTTCCCTCAGCCCCGTACTATTTGTCCGTTGCTGGGGGCTGTGTTGCCGCCTTCCTGCCCCTTGAAATAGAGTGGGTATCACAACCCTACGTTTGGAGAAGCGGATGAAAAAGTTTTTGATTGCCCCGTCCATTCTGTCGGCAGATTTTGCCCGATTAGGTGAAGACACCGCCAACGTGCTGGCAGCGGGTGCCGATGTGGTGCATTTCGACGTGATGGATAACCATTACGTTCCGAATTTGACGATCGGCCCAATGGTATGTCAGGCGTTGCGTAATTATGGCATCACGGCGCCGATCGACGTGCACTTGATGGTGAAACCGGTCGATCGTATTGTCCCTGATTTTGCGAAAGCCGGCGCAAGCTACATCTCTTTCCATCCTGAAGCCTCCGAACACGTCGACCGCACCATCCAATTGATCAAAGAACATGGCTGCAAGGCCGGGTTGGTATTTAACCCCGCGACGCCATTGAGCTATCTGGATTATGTGATGGATAAAATCGATGTGATCTTGCTGATGTCGGTCAACCCGGGCTTTGGCGGTCAATCCTTTATTCATGGCACGTTGGACAAACTGCGGCAGGTGCGCAAACTGATTGACGATAGCGGCCGCGATATCCGCCTGGAAGTCGACGGCGGGGTGAAAGTGGACAACATCGCTGAAATCGCCGCGGCGGGTGCCGATATGTTTGTGGCCGGTTCGGCTATCTTCGGCAAGCCAGATTACCGTGCAGTGATTGATGAAATGCGCACTGAGTTGGCGAAGGTCACACATGGCTGATTTCGCCGGTGTCCGTGGATTGGCGTTTGATCTCGACGGAACGCTGGTTGATAGTGCACCAGGGTTGGCTGCCGCCATTGATCTGGCGCTGGCCGATAGGGGGCTGCCGCCAGCCGGCGTTGAACGCGTTAGTACTTGGATTGGCAACGGTGCAGATGTCTTGGTACAGCGCGCATTGCGCTGGGCGCAAGCCGATAGCACGCCAGAATATTGCCGGCAACTGCGTGAACGTTTTGATCGTCACTATGCAGAAAGCGTCAATCATGGCAGCTGCTTATTTCCGCAGGTGCGCTCAACGCTGGCACAATTAGCCTCTGCGGGCTATCCGATGGCGTTGGTGACCAATAAACCGACGCCGTTTGTCGCGCCGCTGTTGCAGGCGTTGGGGATTGTCGAATACTTTTCGCTGATCATTGGCGGTGATGATGTGATCGAAAAAAAACCGCATCCGGCTCCGTTGTATTTAGTCTTGGGCCAGCTTGGTTTGCGCGCTCATCAGTTGCTGTTCGTCGGCGATTCACGCAACGATATTCAGGCCGCGCAGGCAGCGGGTTGCCCGAGCGTTGGTCTGACTTACGGTTATAACTACGGTGAAGCGATCGCCCTGAGCCATCCCGATCGGGTGTTGGCATGCTTCGCCGATTTGTTGCCCGCTCTTGGGCTGTCATCTTTAGAGAATCAGGAAATTTAAACATGAGTAAGCCCATCGTATTTAGCGGCGCGCAGCCGTCTGGTGAACTGACCATTGGCAACTACATGGGTGCGCTGCGTCAGTGGGTGCATATGCAGGACGATTATGACTGTATTTACTGCATCGTTGATCTGCATGCGATTACCGTGCGTCAGGATGCAGAAAAACTGCGTAAGGCGACGCTGGATACGCTGGCGCTGTATCTGGCCTGCGGTATAGATCCGGAAAAAAGTACTATTTTTGTTCAGTCGCACGTACCTGAACACACGCAACTGAGCTGGGTGCTGAATTGCTACACCTATTTCGGCGAACTGAGCCGCATGACGCAGTTCAAGGATAAATCCAGCCGCTATGCGGAAAACATCAATGCCGGTTTGTTCAGCTATCCGGTGTTGATGGCGGCGGATATTTTGCTGTATCAAACCAATCAGGTGCCGGTAGGCGAAGATCAAAAACAGCACTTAGAGTTGAGCCGTGATGTTGCCTCCCGTTTTAACGCACTGTATGGCGATATCTTTAAGGTGCCGGAACCGTTTATCCCTAAATCCGGCGCGCGCGTGATGTCGCTGCAAGAGCCGACTAAAAAGATGTCCAAGTCGGATGACAACCGCAATAACGTGATTGGCCTGCTGGAAGATCCGAAAGCGGTGACCAAGAAGATTAAGCGCGCGATGACCGACTCAGATGAACCGCCGGTCATTCGTTACGACGTCGCGAATAAAGCGGGGGTATCGAACCTGTTGGATATTTTGTCGGGCGTAACCGGTAAGTCGATTGTCGAACTGGAAGCCGAATTTGAAGGCCAGATGTATGGGCACCTGAAAGGTGCCGTGGCCGAAGCGGTGTCCGGCATGATGGGCGAGCTGCAAGCGCGTTACCATCGCTTCCGCAACGATGAAGCGTATCTGCAGCAGGTAATGCGTGATGGCGCAGCGAAAGCCCGTGAGCGCGCGCAGGAAACGTTAGCTAAAGTCTATGAAGCCGTTGGTTTTGTTCCACAACCGTAATCGTGGTTATGGCCGGGCATGCCCGGCCTCTGAGCGTTGATGCCGGCGCGGCAGTTCTCACGCCCGGTGCGGTCAGGCGCTTTTTGCTTGGTTCGTCTCAGTCGTGCGGCTGGCGAACCAATTCAGTTTGCTACGTAAGCTGACCACGCTACCGACGATAATCAGGCTTGGGCTGGCGGCTTGTTGCGCCAGCAAGGCCAGTTGGCTCAATTCCCCTTCAATGACGCGCTGGCGGCAGGATGTGCCGTTTTCTACTAATGCGATTGGCGTGTTCGCCGTCATACCGTGCGCCAGTAGTTGACGCTGAATTTCTGCAGCCTGTGCTAATCCCATGTAAAACACCAGCGTTTGCTGCCTGGCAGCCAGCGTTGCCCAGTCGACACCGCCATCGGCTTTCGCATGGCCGGTGACCAACCGTACGCTTTGCGCATGATCGCGATGCGTAAGGGGAATACCGCTGTAAGCTGAACAACCGGAAGCCGCAGTAATGCCGGGCACCACTGAAAACGGAATGCCCCCCTCGGCCAGGGTTTCTAACTCCTCACCCCCTCGGCCAAAGATAAACGGATCGCCGCCTTTCAGCCGCACGACGCGTTTGCCGTGCTGCGCTTGCTCAAGCAGTATGTGATTAATTTGCTCCTGGGGTACGCAATGCTGACCGGCGCGTTTACCAACAAAAATACGCTCTGCGTCGCGGCGAACCAGCGCCATCACCTCATCCGATACCAACCGGTCATACACCACCACATCGGCCAGTTGTATTTGCTGCAAGCCTTTTAGCGTCAGCAGACCGGCGTCGCCCGGCCCGGCTCCGACCAAGACGACTTCCCCGTGCGATGCTAAAGGCGTATCGAACAGCTCTTCTGTCTGCTGCGTGACGAGGCGATCGTCATGATTAGCCAGTGATTGTGCTAGGCGATCATGAGCGAACAGTTTTTCCCAAAAACGACGGCGTGTGGCGGGATGTGGAAAATGCTGCTTCACCCGTTGGCGCAGCGTGCCGCCCCACTGAGCAAGGCGACCAAGATGCTGAGGCAGTATCGCTTCCAGTTTTTCACGTAGCAGGCGCGCTAAGACCGGCGCTTTGCCGCCGGAGGAGACAGCGACCATGATCGGCGAACGATCGATAATTGACGGCATAATAAAGCTGGCACGTTTGGGATCGTCGACCACATTGCAAAATATCCGCTGCTGATTCGCGCATTGATAGACCAGCGCGTTGACGTCTACGCGGTCAGTAGCGGCGATCACCAGCCATTTCTCTGCCAGTAAGGCCGCGCTGAATTCGCCTTCGGCCAGCGTAACCTGACCTTGCTCAGCCCACAGGCGGAACTGTGGATTAAATTCACGGGCATTAACCGTTAGCTCGGCACCGGCGTCCAGCAACAGACGAGCTTTACGTTCAGCCACTTCCCCGCCGCCCACCAGCAGGCAGGCTTTGCGTTGCAGTTGACAAAAAATGGGTAAATAGTCCATTGGCAATCCTCAGGGAAGCAAAAAAAGGGGGCAAAAGCCCCCCGTGTCTTAGGCCGTTTGGCGGGCGCTGGCTTTCTCTGCCTGCGGGCGCTGCGCACGTGGCGTGGCATACCAGTAACCGAGCCCCATGAATACGGCGCCAGAAACCATATTGCCCAACGTCACCCACAGCAGATTGTGACCAATGCCGCCTAGCGTATAGGCTTCGCTGTGAAGGCCGAACCAGGAAAGAGCAAACAGCGTCATGTTAGCGACGGAGTGTTCATAACCTGAGGCAATGAACGCCAAGAGACACCACCAGATAGCGATGAATTTTGCCGCGCCCTCGACGCGTAGCGCCATCCAGATTGCCAGACACACCAGCCAGTTACATAGAATGCCTTTAAAGAACAGTACGTCTGCGGGCGCGGTGGTTTTTGCCAGTGCCGCGCTGTGCACCAGGCTGGTATCCACCGGCAATAAACTGCCGCCGCCGTAATAATACATCAGGGCGACCAGCACCGAACCGAGCAGGTTGCCAAGCCAGGTTTGCGGCAGCACTGCCCACATTTGGCTCTGCGAGATAGTGCCAGCTTTTACGCCGAGCGTCAGGAATAGGGTGTGGCCGGTGAACAGCTCTGAACCGGCAATAATCACCAGCGTCAACGCGATGCCAAAGGTAGCCCCCATCACCAAAGGCCGAATGGATGGATCCACCAGGTTGCCGAGAGTAAAAATCAAAATGATGCCGAGGCCAACGTACGCCCCCGCCATCGCCGAACTTATCCAGAAGCTCAACGGGCTTTCTTTCGCCAGCTTGGCGATACGCGCCGCATTCGCCGCGCATTTGTTGATGGTATCGGTAAACATATTTTTTCCTCAAAATGCGATGATTTTTCCCATCAACGGCTAGGTACCGGATGCTGCGACCTGAACCACGCCGTCAATAACACGGCTGGTGAAGTGTGCCACCGATTGGTTTTCGTCTTCCATACAGAGGCCATCGTGCAGACGGAAATGCTGTTTTTTCAGCGGGCTGGCGACCCACAATTCTCCCTGATGTTCGGCGATCAGGCCACGTGACAGCACGCTAGCCTGAGCAAAGGGATCAATGTTACTGATGGCAAACACCTGTTCGTCAGCATACGGGCGGAAAACCGCCACCTGTTGCTCGTTAATCAGGGCGCATACGCCAGTGCCGGGCAGGATGTCAGCGATGGGGCAAACGGTAATCCACTGGCTCATGCGTTGTTCTCCTCTGTGTCTAACTGTACAACCGGGATGCGTTCATCAGGGCGTGCAGGACGATGTTGTTCGCGTTCAGCCACCATTTGCACGTTGGGATCGCGCTGGCTGCTATTAATAAAGTGGGCAAAGCGCACCTGAAGCTCAGGGTGTTCAACGGTTTCGGTCCATTCGCAGATCACGGCATCACGTAGGCGGGTAATGTCGGCTTCTAACTGCTCGTTGATGCCCAATTTATCGTCCACAATCACATTGCGCAGATAATCGATACCGCCTTCCAGGCTTTCTAACCAAACCGAAGTACGTTGCAGCTTATCGGCGGTGCGGATGTAGAACATCATGAAGCGATCGAGGTAGCGTACCAGCGTATCGCGATCGAGATCGGCGGCCAGCAGGTCGGCGTGGCGTGGCTTCATACCACCATTGCCGCAGACATACAGGTTCCAACCGTTTTCGGTGGCGATGATGCCCACGTCTTTGCCTTGTGCTTCAGCGCATTCGCGCGTACAGCCGGACACGCCGAACTTCATTTTGTGCGGAGTGCGGATGCCTTTGTAGCGATGTTCCAGCGTGACGCCGAAGCCGACGCTATCACCCACGCCGTAGCGGCACCAAGTGCTGCCGACACAGGTTTTCGCCATGCGTAATGCTTTGGCATAGGCGTGGCCGGTTTCGAAGCCCGCCTCGATCAATTTGGCCCAAATAGCGGGCAGATCGTTTTTCTGCGCACCGAACATGGCAATACGTTGTGAGCCCGTCATTTTGGTGTAGAGATGGTATTCTTTGGCAATTTTGCCAATGGCGACCAGCCCATCTGGGGTAATTTCACCGCCGGCGGAGCGCGGAATGACCGAGTAGGTGCCGTCTTTTTGAATGTTACCGAGGAAGTTGTCGTTGGTATCCTGTAATGGTGTGTGCTGGGGCTTGAGGATGTACTCATTCCAACAGGAAGCCAACAGCGAGCCGATGGTCGGTTTACATACTTCGCAACCGTAGCCTTTGCCGTATTTCGCCAGTAATTCATCAAACGACTTGATGCCTTCGACGCGGATCAGGTGATAAAGCTCCTGGCGCGAATAAGCGAAGTGTTCGCACAGGTGATGGTTAACTTCAATGCCCTGTTTGCTCAGTTCTGCGTTGAGAACTTGCGTAATCAGCGGGATACAACCGCCGCAGCCGGTACCCGCTTTGGTTTCTGCTTTGAGCGCGGCGACGGTGTGGCAACCCATCCCAACGGCTTTGATGATGTCGCCTTTACTGACGTCAAAACAGGAGCAAATCTGGGCGGTTTCCGGTAGTGAATCGACGCCGATGGCCGGTTTACTGCCGGCATGGGCAGGCAGGATCAGGCTGTCAGGATTTTCAGGCAGTTCGATACCGTTCAGTGCCAGCTGTAACAAATTGCCATAATCGCTGGTGTCGCCGACCAATACTGCGCCAAGCAGCGTTTTGTTATCGGCGCTGACGACGATGCGTTTGTAGACTTCTTTGTTTTCATCCAGATAGACGTAACTGCGTGCGCCTTCGGTATGGCCATGTGCATCACCGATGCCGCCGACGTCGACGCCCAGCAGTTTCAGTTTGGCGCTCATGTCCGCGCCTTGGAAGCAATTTTCACGATTGAGCAGGTGGTCGGCCGTGACCTGCGCCATTTTATAGCCTGGCGCGACCAGCCCGAAAGTGCGCTCCTGCCATGAGGCGCACTCGCCAATGGCGTAGACATCGGGATCGGAAGTCTGACAGCAATCATTGATGACGATGCCACCGCGCCGTGCCGTGGCCAACCCGCACTGATGCGCCAGTTTATCTTGGGCGCGAATACCGGTGGAGAACACGATAAAGTCGACTTCCAGCGCGGTGCCATCAGCGAACTGCATAGTCTTACGTGCGTTTTGCCCACTGTGGATGATTTCTTGGGTGTTTTTTCCGGTGTGAACCTTAACGCCCATGCGTTCTATTTTGCGACGAAGTTGATCGCCGCCCATCGGATCGAGCTGTTCGGCCATCAGCATCGGGGCGAACTCGATGACGTGGGTTTCAATACCAAGGCTTTTCAGTGCGCCAGCGGCTTCCAGACCGAGCAGGCCACCGCCGACCACGGCACCGCGTTTACTGCGGCGCGCACAGGCTTCGATAGCGTTAAGATCCTCAATAGTACGATAAACAAAGCAATCTTGGCCTTCCGCGCCCTTGATCGGGGGGATCCACGGGTAAGAACCCGTCGCCATAATCAGTTTGTCGTAATACACCGTACGGCCAGTGTTAGAGTGAATCACCTTTTCACCACGGTTGATGGTAATGGCACGTTCTCCTACCAGTACTTTTACGCCCTGTTTCTCGTAAAAGCCTTCGCGTACCAGAGAAAGTTCTTCAGCCGTATGGTGGGAGAAATAGGAAGAAAGGTGTACGCGATCGTAGGCGATGCGCGGTTCTTCACAAAAAACGGTGATGTCGAATGTGTCGGGCTCTGCTTTATCCAGCAAATCCTCGATAAACCGGTGGCCGACCATGCCGTTACCGATGACAGCAAGTTTGACTCTGCTCATTATTGCCTCAAAATTCTGATTTCCTGGCGCTACATTATTCTTCTCAGAGGGTAGTTTATTGATATACATCAACCACAGTTATATATACCTCAAATGTGGTATTTCCATGATTTTAATGGGGAATTTATAACTTACGGTTTTTATTCAACTTTAGCTGAATCGTGCCAGTTAATGAGAATATTACCCATTTGGAAGTAATACCGATGGATTGACGACAATGCGTCAATTGGCGTAGCGAACGTGAGACGAAAACGATTGCTTGTTGTGAGCCGTCTTTTGAGATTTTGGTCAGTTATTCATCGGCACACAGAGTGCGTAGTGGTTATATAATCAGCTCTTAGGGCGGCGGATATTTTTTGGCACTCTCCTGTAGATGAGCGACGCACGTGTTTTTGATTATTGGGTTAACCGACTACGCGAGATGATAGCGATGGCGTCGTAGAGGATGAGCGGTAACAAGGTAGCAATACGTCGGGCTGGTGAGCGCGGGATGAAATGATGCCGTGCTGACCTGTCGCCAATCTATACAACATATCAAGGAGTAGTATGTCGATCAACCAATTGAAATATATTGATAATTTACGTCTCGGTGGCCATGAAGGATTGTGGCAGATGGCGATTGAGCAAGGCCGAATTGCCCATTTGATCCCGCAGCCAGAAGGTGTTGAGTGGCGCAGTGAGACGCTGGATGCTGAAGGTGGGCTGGCACTGTCCGCATTCGTTGAGCCGCATATCCATTTGGATACCACCCAAACTGCCGGGCAACCGGCGTGGAATCAGTCTGGTACGCTGTTTGAAGGCATTGAACGCTGGGCGGAGCGTAAAGCACGCTTGAGCCATGACGATGTAAAGCAGCGCGCATGGCAAACGCTGAAATGGCAGATTGCTAATGGCGTGCAGTACGTGCGTACCCACGTTGACGTTTCCGATCCGACCTTGACCGCCCTGCGTGCCATGCTGGAGGTGAGGCAAGAGGTTGCGCCTTGGATAACATTACAAATCGTTGCCTTTCCACAAGAGGGTATTATGTCCTACCCGAACGGGGAGGCGTTGTTAGAAGAGGCGCTACGCCTTGGTGCGGACGTCGTGGGGGCGATTCCCCACTTTGAATTTACGCGCGAATATGGCGTGGAGTCGTTGCACAAAGCATTCGCGTTGGCGCAAAAATATGATCGCTTGGTGGACGTGCACTGCGACGAGATCGATGATGAGCAGTCGCGCTTTGTCGAAACCGTTGCGGCATTAGCATTGAAACTGGAGATGGGGAGTCGGGTGACCGCCAGCCATACTACGGCAATGCACTCCTACAACGGCGCTTATACGTCACGGCTGTTCCGCTTGCTGAAGCTCTCTGGCATTAATTTTGTCGCCAATCCCTTGGTCAATATTCATCTTCAAGGGCGTTTCGACAGTTACCCAAAACGCCGTGGCATCACGCGAGTCAAAGAGATGCTCGACGCAGACATTAACGTCTGTTTCGGCCACGATGACGTGTTCGATCCGTGGTACCCGCTCGGCACTGCCAATATGTTACAGGTACTGCATATGGGGCTGCACGTTTGCCAACTGATGGGATACGACCAAATTAATGATGGACTGCGTCTGATTACCACCCACAGCGCCCGTACCCTGCAGTTACAGGATTACGGACTGGCGGTAGGAAACAGTGCCAATCTAGTGATTTTGCCGGCAGAAAGTGGTTTTGACGCGGTGCGCCGCCAGACGCCAGTGCGTTACTCCATCCGTCAGGGGGGCGTGATCGCGCAAACCCGTCCGGCAGAAACTACGCTGTATCTGTCCGGTGAAGAGAAGGTTGATTTCCGTCAATGAGTGACATTCTCAGCAATTAACCGGTTACTCACCGCGTTGTGGCGAATTTGTTCGGTCCAAGTCAATCCGGTACGTTTGCTGATGGGCGCAGCGCGCTGCGCCCCGATGCAGGCTGTGATCAGTGGGTAAATCGCTTATTCATCACTGCGTCACGTGGCCGTGGCTGCGGTGTTTGGTCACAAAACCCAACAGCAGACACATCACGAATACTGCCAGATACAGACCGTTTGCAGTGGTCAGTGCTGCATGTGCGCCGCCTTTTGCCACAATCGGGCCGGTTACCACGAAGGTCAACATGGTACCGATGGTGCCGCAGGTCAGAATAAAGTTCACCAGTTTTGGTGACGATACCTTGGTTTGCAGTGAACCGAGTGTGATCAGTGTGGTGTAGATGGCACTGGAAACAAAGCCTAAGGCCATGATGTAGTACGGTAACGACTGCGGATCGTCACTGCTGACAAACATGTACATCGCGCCGCTGGCCAATGCCGCCAGGACGGTGACAATGCGTTGTAGATCGAAGAAGCGCAGTACGAAACTGAATACCCACATGCCGATCATGTAAGAGGTCCAGAAATCACTGACCAGCTTACCCGCCTGATGGATGTTCATACCGAGGGACTTGGTGGCGTATTCCGGCACCCACTGGATAAAGCCCAATTGGCCGAGGATGTAGCACAATGCGGCGATCGACAGGAACAGGACGCCGATACCCCATTTCTCTTTGACGACCGGCTCACCCGCTTGGGTGCCTTTATTGCCCAGCACCGGGAATTCTGAACACAGGGTTAGCACGAAGATGGCGACATACAACAGCCCAATACAGGCGTAAACCCAATACCAACCGATATGTCGCGCCAATAACATCGCCGCGACTATCGGGAAAATCATTCCGGCCATGCTAAAGAAAGAATCGGTAAACAGCAGGCGCGAACCGCGCTGACGGCCAGAATACATATGCGTGATCAAGAAGGTGCCGATCGACATGGTAATGCCGCTCACTACACCGAGGATGAACATGCAGAGGGAGAACATCGTGAGGCTCTTGCCGACCATCAGGCCGATCACCGCCAAGACCATCAGCAGGAAACCGAAGATGAGCTGGCGCTTCAGGGGGATGATTTCCATCAACCACGCGTTTAGGAAGATGGCGATCAAAATGCCGGCGTTTAAGAACGTGAAGGTGTTGCTCATGCTGGAAACTGGCAGGTTAAAGTACTCTGCAATATTCCCCATCACCATTCCTGTGACGATCACTAAGGCACCGGTCAGCGCATAAGAGAAGAAGCTGATCCATGTTAGCCGGATGCGGTTGCTGTTATTCATTGAATAAGCCCGATTGGTAGATTGGATTTTGTTGTTTGGCAGCAGACGACAGATTTTTTCTGGTAAAAGCAGTAAAAACCCGTCTCCGGCTACCAGGGGGCGAATCCTAGCATAGCTCAGGCGGGTTTTTGTGATGATTGTCTATTTTTTGATGTAAGTTATGAAATGATCGTGGGCTGGTGAGAGAACTATCCTGCCAAGATGGCAATGGAGTCCCGGGGGATAATGATCGGCGCAAAGCTGGCTTGTGGCGTGAGCGGGTCGATCAGCAAACGTGTGGCGAACTGTGCCATGTCGGTAATGGGAAAATGCACGCTGGAAAGCGCTGGGCGCACAAATTGTGCGCGTTCACCGCTGTCATAACAAATCAGTGAGATATCTTGCGGCACGCGCAACCGACGTTCATTGATGGCTAATAAGGCACCAATGGCCATTTCTTCGTTACAGCAATATATTGCCGTGGGGAGCACTTTCCTCCGCAGTAGGCGATCGGCGCATTGGTACCCGCTATCCAGATCGTAAACACCTTCCAAACAGTCTATAGGGGTCAAACTAGCCGCCTGCATCGCCTGCTCAAACCCTAAAAAACGCAACTGGCTGGATGCCCGTTGCCGTGGCCCGCTGATGCAGGCAATGCGTTGATGACCGGCATCGATGAGCTGCTGTGTTGCCAGGCGGCTGGCGCGCTGATGATCAAAAATAACGCAACGATCCTCCAAGCCGGGCACCAAGCGATCGAGCAGAACAAAACGCCGCTGATCGGCCGCTAACTGCCGTAAAACCTCGTCACTGAGATAACGCACATGCAAGATCACACCGTCGCAGCGAAGGCTATATAAACGTTGGATCGCCAGCAGTTCGTTCTCAGCGCTGTTACGCCCTTGCGTTACCAACAACTGCTTGCCGTGGGATTCGGCCTCTGTCTGAACAAAATCCATCAGTGCGCCAAAGAAACCGCCTCGGTATGAGGTGGTCACCAGACCCAACGTATGGCTCTGGCTTGAGGCCAACGCGCGCGCCGCCGGATTCGGCGTGTAGCCAAGCTGCGCAATGGCGCGTTCGACTTTTTCACGCGTCGGTGTTTTAACCTTGCTGTCGCCATTCACGACGCGCGATACCGTGGCGCGCGATACGCCTGCGAGCTTAGCTACATCTTCCAGTGTCACCCTATCCCCTTGCTCTTTCGAGCGGTGTCGTTGTTGGCATGCGCGTGGTGGGGGGCTCAGGTAAACCCCTAGGCATCAAACTGCGGTAAATAGGCTTTATTCACCGTAAGCACCTCGTCGAGCAGTGATTGGGCAATGTCGGCGTTGGCAACCAAAGGATTGGTGACCAGAGCCAACAAGCCGCTTTGGCGATCGCCGTGTACTGCGGCATCAATCGCTAGCCGTTCATACGCTTTCACCTGTTGGGTCAGTGCGTGCATGGCATCAGGCAATGGGCCGAAAACTAACGGGTGAGCGCCCTGAGCATCGACAATACAGTTTGTTTCTATCACCGCATCGTCCGGCAAACCGCGAATAGCGCCACGGTTTGCGGTATTGACCACTAATTGCGTGCCGAGATTATTATGGATCGCGCGGATCAGTTCCAGCGCCACTTCCGAATAGAAAGAGCCGCCGCGGAAGCTGAGCTGCTCTGGTTTGCTATCCAACTGCGGATCGGCATACAGTGCGAATAGCTCTTTCTCTACCTGCATCACCTGTTCTGCTCGGGTGCCGCGTTCGGCAGCGGCCGCGGTTTCTTCGGCCAGCATTGCCTGCGTTTGGTAGAAATAGCGATGATAAGGGCAGGGGATGGCGCCGACAGCACGCAGAAACGCTGGTGGCCACGGTTCTTCCTTGATGTTATTCATGGTCAGCGTTGCGCCGTCGCACAGCATATCGATCACGTTGTCAGTGACGTCTTGGCCGTTTTGTAGCACCTGATGAACCCAAACCATGTGGTTTAACCCGGCGAAGCGCAGCTGCACATCGTCATAGGGCGCGTTGAGCATGTTGGCGATCATGTGATGCATACTGATTGGAACATTACACAGACCAATGATTTTTGCTTTGGTATAATGGGATACGGCTTCGGTCACCATCCCTGCCGGATTGGTAAAGTTGATGATCCAGGCATCGGGTGCCAGTTGCTCAACTTTGCGCGCAATCGACAACATCACCGGAATGGTGCGTAATGCTTTGGCAAAGCCGCCGACGCCGGTGGTTTCTTGGCCGATAAGATGATACTTCAGCCCCAATCGTTCATCGGCAGCGCGTGCCGGTAGCTGGCCGACGCGCAGTTGAGTCAGTACGAACTGTGCCCCGCGAATCGCGTCGTCTAAGGCAAAGTGCACGCTGACCTTAATCTGCTCCAATCCGTGACGCGCCAGCATACGCTCGGTTAACGCCGCGATAATGGCCACTTTCTCACGGCCGGCTTCAACGTCAACCAGTGCCAGCTCGCTCACCGGCAACGATTCAATTCGCTGGATCAGTCCGTCGACCAATTCCGGTGTGTAGCTGCTTCCGCCACCAATAATGGCAATTTTTAGCGAGCTCATGGGCGTGCCTCCTGCTGTGCCTGACGGCGATAGAGTTCAATCATGTCATCGGCTAAATCCTGAATCACCATCGCATTCATCAAATGATCTTGGGCGTGGACGGTAATCAGATTCATCGCCAGCTTGCCGCTGCCTTCGTCCAGGCTGATGAGTTGAGTCTGGATGCGATGAGCCTGTTTCACGGCCTCTTTCGATTCAGCCATCTGTGCGGCAGATGCGGTGAAATCGCCCGCCCGTGCCTGCTGTAATGCCATTAACGCACTGCTGCGCGCACTGCCGGAAAACACCAGCAGTTCCATGATGGTACTTTCAAAATCGGTACTGATTTCAGCGGTTAATTCACTCACATTGTGCTCCTGTTACTGTGCTGCGGCGGCATCGGTTGCTGCGCGTTCGGCTTCGGCTTGCGCTTGTTCTTGCGTCAACAGTTGTTTTTCATACACCTTGAAGAACGGTAGCCAGATAGCGAGATCGATGATCATCAGCAGCAATACCAGCACGATGGCGCGGATATCCCATGAGGCAGAGATCATGGCTCCGATCGGTGCTGGGGTGGTCCACGGTGCCATGGCGACCATCTTCTCTACCCAGTCCCAGTGCAGAGCGAAATAAGCCAGCGTGGCGTTAATCATCGGTACCACAATCAGCGGAATAAACAGCGTTGGGTTCATCACGACGGGCGAGCCGAACAGCAAGGGTTCATTGATGTTGAATACGGAAGGCACCACGCTCAGTTTGCCGATGGTACGCAGATGAACCGAACGGCTGCGCAGATAAAGTAAGGCTAGCACCAGCGTGGAACCGGACCCGCCAATGCAGACATAAAATGACCAAAACGGTGCGGTGAGGGTTTGCGTTGTCGCGGCGCTTTGCGCCACTAAGGCGGCGTTTGTGGCCAGATTCGCCATAAAGATCGGGTTAAGCAGGCCGGTGACGATGTTGTCGCCATGAATACCGGCAAACCACAGTAGGTTGGCAATCAAGACCATCAGCAAAATGGCTGGCAAGGTGTCACCCACGGAAATCAATGGTTGAAATACCTGCATAATCGCCGCCGGTAGCAACAACTGAAATTCGCTCTGCAGCAGAATACTGATCGGGTAAACCGTCAGCAGAATGCCGACCACCGGATAAAGCAGTTCAAACGAGCGAGCAATCGCCGGTGGTACCTGCTCTGGCATGCGTATCGTGATGTTGTACTTTTTCAGTAAGCGAACCAGCTCCACCGACCAAATTGCACAGATTAGCGCGGTGAATACCCCTTGGCCGCCGAGGAAGTCGAGTGACATTTTGTTGTCGACCTGTGGGGCGGCGGCCAGTAGGAACGCCATCAGCGACAGTAGACCCGCAGTTAAGGCGTCTAAACCATAATGTTTCGCCAGGCTGTAGGCGGTGCCGATAGACACGAACACACTCATCAATCCCATGGTCATAAAGAATGGCAGGGTGATGGTGTCCCAGTGTTCTTTGGCAAAGCCGATCCACGCGCGGCCAAAACGGGAGGTGGTGTGGGCGTCAAACGGTGGGTTGGCGACGATCAGCATGATGCTGCCGACAATCAGAAACGGCATGGCACTGATAAAACCATCGCGGATAGCAATAATATGGCGCTGGCTGCCGATGCGGCCAGCCAAGGGGGCGATGTGGTTCTCCACCCCGCGCATCAGGGAAGCGTACAGGCTCATGATGATGTCCGCCGCGTCAGGCTAGTAAATTGAGGGCATGATCCAGCACTTTGTCGCCGCGCAGGGTGCCGTAATCCATCATATCGATCACCGCGACGGGCAAGCCGTGCGGCTCGGCAATTTTGTTAAAGCGCGCCAGTTCATATTTCACCTGTGGCCCGAGCAGTACGACGTCTGCACTCGTCAACTCGGCTTCAAACTCAGCGGCGGGTACGGCTTTGATTTCAATGGCTAACTTTCGCTTTTCCGCTTCAGCTTGCATGCGTTTAACCAGCATGCTGGTGGACATCCCCGCGGCGCAACACAGCACTATTTTTTTCATTATTGCTCTCCAGGATTAGTGTGATTTTCATCGTTGGCTCAAAATGAGAGCGCTCTCATTCATTAAGGGTAGCTGGAATGTGAAATCAAAATGCGAGATAAGTCGCAAATAGCGATGAAGAGCCGAATGGGGTAATTAATGCGTGATCGGCTTGGCAAAAATAAGCTTGGCGATCATACTTTTGTCAGTAAAATTCGGGACATCGTAAGAAACGTCCCACATTTGCGTAAATATTAATAAATGGCTGGCACTCGCTGGGGCAGCTCTTTAGAATCAATGCGCTTTCCCGTTGTTTGTCTCTCAGAGAAAGGACCCATCCATGTTCAAACGTACTTTAGTGACCTTCGTTGCGCTGTGTTCCCTGACAGCAATGGCACCTGCCGCTTTGGCCGCGGGTGAAACCCACGTTATGCTGACCACCTCAGCCGGGAATATAGAATTGGCGCTCGACAGTCAGAAAGCACCGGTATCAACCAAAAACTTCGTTGATTACGTGAACAGCGGTTTTTATAACAACACCGTATTCCACCGTGTTATCCCTGGTTTTATGGTGCAGGGTGGCGGCTTTACTGCGGATATGCAGCAAAAAACGGCGAAAGCGCCAATCAAAAACGAGGCAGATAACGGCCTGCGTAACCTGCGTGGCACCATCTCCATGGCGCGTACGGCAGAAAAAGATAGCGCGACCAGCCAGTTTTTCTTGAACGTCGCAGATAATGCCTTCTTGGATCATGGCCAGCGTGACTTTGGTTACGCGGTGTTCGGCAAAGTGGTGAAGGGCATGGAGATCGTCGATAAAATTTCCCAAGTGCCGACCGGTAACGTCGGGCCTTATCAGAATGTGCCGACCAAACCTATCGTCATTTTGTCAGCGAAAGTCTTACCGTAAGCATGTTGCCGGTTCCCCTGTGGGAGCCGGCCTGTTTCCATCACGCCTCTGAAGTTTTGCCTGCATCACTGTTTTATTCCTCCGCACATGCTTTAATCGCCAGCTTATATCCAGACCGGCTACCCGGCGCGATATGCCTTCCTTGTTCAGGATGAATTGCTGTGATTTATGAATTTAACCAGGTTTTGCTGCTATTGCAGCAAATGTGCGTATACCTTGTCATTGCCTACTTATTGAGCAAAACCCCGTTATTTACCCCGCTGACGCAGGTGACGATCCGCCTGCCGCATAAGCTCCTGTGCTATTTAATCTTTTCGGTGTTCTGCATTATGGGGACCTATTTTGGTCTGCATATTCAGGATTCCATTGCCAATACCCGTGCCATCGGTGCCGTGCTGGGCGGTTTGCTGGGCGGGCCGTCGGTGGGTTTTCTGGTCGGGTTAACCGGCGGCGTGCACCGTTATACGCTCGGTGGGATGACCGATGTCGCTTGCGCGATATCCACGATTGCCGAAGGGCTAGTAGGGGGGCTGGTGCACAGTGTAGCCATACGGCGCGGGCGCATGGGTTTACTGTTTAATCCGTTGTTCGTCGCAGGCGTCACGTTGGTGACCGAAATGCTGCAAATGGTGATTATTCTGGCCATTGCCCGCCCATTTGATGAAGCTTTGCGATTGGTGGAATACATCGCTTTGCCGATGCTGATTGCCAACACCGTAGGTGCGGCTATGTTCATACAAATCTTGTTGGATCGGCGCGCTATGTTTGAGAAGTACACCAGTGCGTTTTCCTCTAAAGCGTTGAAGCTGGCAGAACGTACGGAAGGTATTTTGCGCCAAGGTTTCGATCAGGAAAACAGCATGAAAGTTGCGCGAATTATTTATCAGGAACTGGGGATCGGTGCGGTAGCGATCACCGATCGCGACAAGCTGCTGGCATTTATCGGTATTGGCGACGATCACCATCTGCCGGGGACGCCCATTTCCTCTGCGCATTCCCATCGCGCCATCGACAACAACGAAGTGGTGTATGCCGATGGCAATGAACTGTCGTACCGCTGCTCGATTAATGGCAGTTGCAAACTGGGTTCCACGCTGGTGATCCCGCTGCGCGGCGAGAATCAGCGGGTGATTGGCACTATCAAACTGTATGAACCGAAGAGCAAACTGTTTAGCACCATCAACCGCACGTTGGGCGAGGGCATTGCCAGCCTGCTATCGGCACAGATTATGGCCGGACAGTATGAACGGCACAAACAGCTGTTGGCTCAGTCTGAAATCAAACTGCTGCATGCACAGGTAAACCCACATTTTCTGTTTAATGCGTTGAATACGCTGGTGGCGGTGATTCGCCGTGACGGCGAGCGTGCCTGTGAGCTGGTGCAATATCTTTCTACTTTCTTTCGTAAGAACCTCAAACGTAGCGAGGATGAAGTGACGCTGGCGGATGAGATCGAGCACGTTAATGCCTATCTACAAATCGAAAAGGCACGGTTTGCCGAACGGTTGGAAATTGCGGTTTCGTTACCAGAGGCGTTACTGGCGGTGCGTTTACCGGCCTTTTCGTTGCAGCCTATCGTTGAGAACGCCATTAAGCATGGCACCTCGCATCTTTTGGGGATTGGCAGAATCGATATTGGTGCGCGTTGTGAGGGGGAACGGCTATTGTTACAGGTGACGGATAATGCCGGCCTGTTCCAGGCGAAAAACTCGGGGGTTGGGCTAGGCATGAACCTGGTGGATAAGCGCATTCGTGTGCGTTACGGCGAGGATTATGGTGTGCAGGTGAGCTGCGAACCGGAGGCCTATACCTGTATTACGCTTAACATTCCGATGGTGAGGGCAGCCTGATGTTGAAGGTATTAATTGTCGATGATGAGCCATCCGCCCGTGATAATTTACGTCACCTGCTGGAAAAGGAAAGCGGCGTGAAGGTCATTGGCGAATGTGCCAACGCGATAGAAGCCATTAGCCAGATCCACCGTGTGCAGCCGGACGTGGTTTTTTTAGATATTCAAATGCCGCGTATCAGCGGGTTGGAAATGGTGGGTATGCTCGATCCCAATCGTATGCCAACCATAGTCTTTCTTACCGCGTATGATGAATACGCCTTACAAGCATTCGAACAACATGCCTTTGACTATTTGTTGAAACCCGCAGAGCCCCAGCGTTTGAATAAAACTCTGCAACGGCTACAGCAGCGTCGCGTAGCGCCGGATATGACCGCGTTGCCAGAAAGCGAGGGCTATCTGAAATACATTCCCTGCACCGGTCAAAGCCGCATCTATTTATTGCGTTTCGATGAGGTCATCGCTATCCGCAGCCGTTTAAGCGGCGTGTATGTTGTGCGTAACGATGGCATGGAATGTTTCACTGAGCTGACGTTACGCACGTTGGAAAATCGGACGCCGCTGCTGCGTTGCCATCGGCAATATCTGGTCAATTTGGAGCAGGTGCGTGAGATCCGTTTTGAAGAAAGCGGCGGGGCGGAAATGATCATGCCGGTGGGGGAGCCGATACCAGTCAGTCGCCGCTATCTGAAATCGCTCAAAGAACAGCTAGGGTTGCGTGGATGAGTGATAAATAGGGCGATAGGCGGCGACGGGTTAACCTGAGAGAAACGTTTAGCGGTCTGCTCTGTTTGTTTGCCCTTGACGCGGTTAAGCCGCGCTTATAGCTTTATACCCATTATACTTCAAGCTGTATGATTGTTGACCACCTCTGCGCAATGCGTAGCAGAAAGCCAGCAACAGGCGCATGTGCGCCGCGTCAGCGTCAAAGGAAAAGAACATGAGTGAAGCACGGATTATCGCCAAAGCGATGAAAGAGGGGAAACCGGTAAAAGATTTGGTGATTCTGCCCGCATTGGCTAACCGTCACGGCCTGATCACCGGTGCGACCGGTACCGGTAAGACCGTGACGCTGCAAAAAATGGCTGAGCAGTTCTCGCGCTTGGGCGTGCCGGTATTTTTATCTGATGTGAAAGGCGATCTGTCTGGCATTGGCACTGAGGCCGTTGCCAACGAAAAGTTACAGGCGCGTTTGGCGGCGATTGGCGTCACGGACTGGCAGCCGCAGGCCAATACGATTATCCCGTGGGATATTTATGGCGAGAAGGGGCACCCGATCCGCGCGACCGTTTCCGATCTTGGCCCATTGTTGCTAGCGCGTTTGCTCGATCTGAATGAGGTACAAAGCGGCGTGCTGCAATTGGTGTTCAAAATCGCCGATGATAATGCACTGCTGTTACTCGACATGAAAGACCTGCGTGCCATGGTGCGATACGTTGGGGATAACGCGAAACAGTTCCAGACCCAATATGGCAACATCTCTTCGGCATCGGTCGGCGCGATCCAGCGTGGGTTATTGACGCTGGAGGAACAAGGCGCCAATCAGTTCTTTGGCGAGCCGATGCTGGACATCAAGGATCTGATGAAAACCGATGCTAATGGCTGCGGTAATATCAACCTGCTGGCGGCAGATAAACTGATCAATCAGCCAAAATTGTATTCGGTGTTCCTACTGTGGTTGCTTGCCGAGTTGTTCGAGCATCTGCCGGAGGTGGGCGATCCTGAGCAACCTAAGTTGGTGTTCTTCTTTGATGAAGCCCATCTGCTGTTCAACGATGCGCCACCTGCACTCTTGACCAAGATCGAGCAGGTAGTACGCCTGATTCGTTCAAAAGGCGTGGGTATCTACTTTGTCACGCAAAATCCGCTGGATATTCCAGACAGCGTGCTAGGCCAGTTAGGCAACCGGGTGCAACACGCGCTGCGCGCGTTTACGCCGCGCGATCAGAAAGCGGTGAAAGCGGCCGCCCAAACGTTGCGTGCTAATTCAGACTTTGATGCCGAAAGCGCTATTACTGAGTTGGGCGTCGGCGAAGCGTTGGTGTCATTCTTGGATGAAAAAGGGCGGCCGAACGTGGTGGAGCGGGCGATGGTGATTGCGCCAGAGTCCAAAATGGGTGTGCTGGGTGCTGAGGGATTGAACCGCGCGATTAACCAATCGCCGCTGTACGGCCAATACGAAGAGATGATCGACCGTGAATCCGCTTACGAAAAACTGTCGGCCGAAGGGTTCTCTACTGTGGGCGAGGATGCGGAAGCGGTGGATAAAACGGCATCGAAGGCTGGCCAGCAAAGTGGCGGCGGCTTGATGGGCAGTTTAAACGAGCTGTTGTTTGGCTCCACCGGCCCACGCGGTGGTAAGCGTGACGGTATCGTGCAAACCGCCGCCAAGAGCATGGCGCGTGACCTCAGCAAAAAAATTCTGCGTGGTATTTTAGGCTCATTTAGCGGGGGTCGCAAAAAATAAGCGGCAAATAACGTCAGTGGCAGTACACTAGCGCAGCATTTTTTCTGCGGGACTTGTCATGCTGCTGCTGATCGATAATTACGACTCTTTCACCTATAACCTTTACCAATACTTCTGCGAGCTGGGTGCAGAGGTGTTGGTGAAGCGTAACGATGAACTGCAACTGGCCGATATTGAACGGCTGGCTCCGCAACATTTAGTGATTTCACCCGGACCCTGTACGCCAAATGAGGCGGGCATTTCGCTGGCGGCGATCGGCCATTTTGCTGGTCGTCTGCCGATACTCGGTGTTTGCCTCGGCCATCAGGCATTGGGGCAGGCGTTTGGTGCCGATGTGGTGCGGGCTCGGCAGGTGATGCACGGCAAAACCTCGGCAATTTGCCACAGTAACCACGGGGTGTTTCGTGGGCTAAATAATCCCCTCACCGTCACCCGGTATCATTCCTTAGTGCTGGATGCTGCTACTTTGCCAGATTGTTTCGACATCACTGCATGGAGCGAACGCGATGGCGAGCGTGACGAGATTATGGGTATTCGCCACCGCACATTGGCGCTGGAAGGGGTGCAATTCCACCCGGAAAGTATTTTGAGTGAGCAGGGGCACCAGTTGTTGGATAATTTCCTTAAAAGTTAATCGATTACGATTTATTTATCGTTAACGGTGATTTAGGTTTGCCCTTGATTGGTTTTTTATGCATATTTTGTGATTATAATTTCACTTAATAATCCTGTCAGAAACCGATAGCGCTCAGGGTGGGCCGATAATGACCGAAAAATACACCGTTAACCGTAGCACGTTTGATCAGGTGATTCTGCCTGTTTATGCACCAGCCCAGTTTGTTCCCGTTAAAGGTAAAGGGAGCCGCGTGTGGGACAGTCAAGGTAAAGAGTATATCGATTTCTCGGGTGGCATTGCGGTGACCGCGCTGGGGCATTGTCATCCGGCGTTGGTGGCAGCATTGCAGCAACAGGGAGAAACCCTGTGGCATACCAGTAACGTATTCACCAATGAACCGGCTTTGCGCTTGGCGGCCAAACTGGTCGACGCGACTTTTGCCGATCGTGTATTTTTTGCTAATTCGGGAGCTGAGGCTAACGAAGCCGCGTTCAAGTTAGCCCGCCATTACGCCATCACCCGCCACAGCCCTTACAAAACCAAAATTATCGCTTTCTACAATGCGTTCCACGGCCGCACGCTGTTTACCGTATCGGTTGGCGGGCAGGCGAAATATTCTGACGGTTTTGGGCCCAAACCGGCCGACATCGTGCATGTTCCCTTCAATGATCTGGCGGCGGTGAAGGCGGTAATGGATGATCAGACCTGCGCGGTGGTGATGGAGCCGATTCAAGGGGAGGGGGGCATCACACCGGCCGAAGCGCAATTCTTGCAGGGCGTACGCGAGCTATGTGACCAGCATCAGGCGTTATTAGTGTTTGATGAAGTGCAAAGCGGTATGGGTCGCAGTGGTAAACTATTTACCTATATGCATTACGGTGTGACGCCGGATATTTTAACCACCGCGAAAGCATTGGGCGGTGGCTTCCCGGTGAGTGCTATGTTGACCACCGAAGAGATTGCCTCGGTGATGCAGGTCGGTACGCATGGCACCACGTATGGCGGTAATCCGTTAGCCTGTGCGGTAGCCGAAGCCGCGTTAGACGTGATCAATACGCATGAGGTGTTGAGTGGCGTCGAACAACGTCATACGCTTTATGTCTCGGCTCTGACTGAGATCGGTAATAAATACGGGGTTTTCAGCGATATTCGCGGTATGGGGTTGCTGATTGGCGCAGAACTGACGGCGGCTTACCGTGGTATGGCTCGTGATTTCCTGAATGCCGCAGCTGCTCGGGGGGTGATGATTTTGAATGCTGGGCCAAATGTGATTCGCTTCGCCCCTTCATTGGTGGTCGCGCTGCAAGATATTGAAGAAGGTATGGCACGGTTTGAACGGGCAGTGCAGGATGTGGTGAAGGCAGGTTAATACCCTAAACGGTGTGTTATCAAACCCGAGCAGAGCGGATAATCTAACCCAAAGAGAAAACGGCGCGTGAGGCGCCGTTTTGAGCTTGATGACGAAGTCGTCTATGGCCCCCGAGATACCCGGGCCTAGCGTAGCGAGGGGTGCTCCGGTGGCTTACGCCACTACGACCCCACAGCCACGCTTTCCCTCATAACGAGCTTTGTCAGCAGTCTGAACCGGCGCGTGATGTGCCGTTTTTTACTGATTAGCGCGTGCCGTAAACGACAATGGTTTTGCCGTGTGCGGAAATCAGATTTTGATCTTCGAGCATTTTCAGAATACGGCCGACCGTTTCGCGTGAACAACCGACGATTTGGCCAATTTCCTGACGGGTAATTTTAATTTGCATGCCGTCTGGGTGAGTCATGGCATCCGGTTGTTTAGCCAGATTCAGCAAGGTTTGCGCAATGCGGCCGGTAACATCAAGGAAAGCGAGGTTACCCACTTTCTCTGAGGTGACTTGCAGACGGCTTGCCATCTGTGCCGACAGGCGCATTAAAATGTCAGGGTTAACCTGGATTAACTGACGGAATTTCTTATAAGAAATTTCAGCCACTTCACAGGCGCTTTTGGCCCTTACCCAGGCACTGCGCTCCTGACCTTCTTCAAATAATCCAAGCTCGCCGATGAAATCGCCCTGATTGAGATAGGACAGGATCATCTCTTTACCTTCTTCATCCTTGATGAGCACCGCTACGGAGCCTTTCACGATGTAGTAAAGCGTTTCGGCCTTTTCACCTTGGTGAATCAGCGTACTTTTTGATGGATATTTGTGGATATGGCAATGAGACAAGAACCATTCGAGAGTCGGGTCTGTTTGCGGTTTGCCGAGAACCATTCGCTATTATCCTCTGTTGTAATCTGCCTGTATCACAGGGGTCAGAGTTCCCTGTCAAACGAGTTAGGGCTGACGGTGAGTGACTGCCATTTAACCGTTTTGAGGCGTGCCGTAAAATACGCTATTGCCCTAGCATATTAACTTGCTGTGAGCGCTGCAAGCTACATTCTGTTAACATACCAAATTAGGCACCTTTCTGCGGGCATTTCCCTGAAAATCAGTGTCCAGCAAGAATTATTTCGGCTTTGTTTGTAGCACAGAGTGAGGCGGGTGTCTTGTGTTGTCTCGCTCACACATGACCGGCGTCAGGTTCCATTGCCAGTTTGCGTGTGAACGCGTAGTCTGATTTTAAGAAATTAACCGGAGTAATCAGAATGCAGGCAAGAGTAAAGTGGGTTGAGGGATTAACGTTTCTAGGTGAGTCGGCGTCTGGTCATCAGGTTCTGATGGATGGCAACGCAGGCGATAAGGCACCTAGCCCGATGGAAATGGTGTTGATGTCAGTCGGTGGTTGCAGTGCGATCGACGTGGTTTCGATCTTACAAAAAGGCCGCCATGCGGTGTGCGATTGCGAGGTCAAACTCAGTTCTGAACGTCGCGAAGAAGCCCCGCGGATATTTACCCACATTAACCTGCATTTTATCGTGAGTGGTAAAGGGCTGAGTGAGAAAGCGGTTGAGCGTGCGGTGGATCTTTCCGCTGAAAAATACTGTTCAGTGGCGCTGATGCTGGGGAAAGCCGCCGAGGTATCCCACAGCTTTGAGGTGCGTGACGTAGAGTAAGATCTCGGGCGCGGCGCTGGCGGTTCAACATGCGACTGCGCCCCAGGCATAGCCGAAGCGTTATTCGATTTTTTTCCCTTCCAGTAGCCGCTGTACCAGTGGCGCCATGATCAGCTCCATCGCCAGCCCCATTTTTCCGCCCGGCACGACCAGCGTATTGATATGTGAGATGAAGGAGCCTTGCAGCATCGCCAGCAGGTAAGGGAAATCAATATGATCCAATCCGCGGAAGTGAATCACGACAAAACTTTCATCCAGTGAAGGAATCGCTTTCGCGGCAAATGGGTTAGAAGTATCCACCGTGGGTACACGCTGGAAGTTGATATGCGTGCGAGAGAATTGTGGCGTGATGTAGTTGATGTAATCGTCCATGGATCGCACCACGGAATCCATCACGGCTTCACGAGAATGGCCGCGTTCACCGGTATCGCGGATCAGTTTCTGGATCCATTCAAGGTTGACGATAGGTACCACGCCGACGAGAAGGTCGACCTGTTTCGCGACGTCATGTTGCTCGGTGACCACGCCGCCATGCAGCCCTTCATAGAACAAAACATCGGTTGGCTCTGGTAAGGCTTCCCACGGCGTGAATGTCCCCGGCACTTGATTATAGGGTACCGCTTCATCGTAGGTATGTAGATACTTGCGTGAACGACCAGAGCCGTTTTGGCCATATTCGAGGAAGCTTTGTTCAAGTAGGCCAAAATCATTGGCTTCTGGGCCGAAATAGCTGATATGACGACCCAGATCGCGCGCCTTGCGGATCTCCGCATCCATTTCCGGGCGGGTATAACGGTGAAAGCTGTCCCCTTCCAACTGCGCGGCGCGGATATTCAACTGCTGGAATATTTTACGAAATGCCACGCTGGTGGTGGTGGTGCCGGCGCCGCTGGAGCCGGTTACTGCGATAACAGGATGTTTGGCGGACATAGGGTGTATTACTCCGTCTAAAATGCGCAAGTTATCAGTCATACGCTGCATCTTCAGGCGCGCGGCTTGGCGGCCGAGATAAACCAAGCCCCTATCGGTTTACGACTGCGTTGTCGTTATGTGACTCGGCGTTTGGAGAGCCGTTGATTTGTACGTCGATGCAGCTCGAATGCATTGGGTATAGCACATTGTTACCTGATTTTGGCCGTCAGTCATAGAACGGATTACATTTCTTCCTGGCCGGCGCGGAATTGGCCGCGCGGCATGATATTGATGGTTTCATGTAACTCCGACCAGACCAATAACACCTCGCCACTTTGTAGCTGGCGGCGAACATCATCTACTTTTTGTGCCAGGGAGCGCTCGTGCTCGCCATAATCCGTGCCTTCGCGCAGCACGAACGATTCGATCAGGTTGTTCAGTGTTTCACTGTCCAGGTCTTTCCAGGGAATAATCATGCATTCGGTTCCAAATAGGGGGGCAGCCAGGCAGGTATCCGGTGTTCCAGCCACATTTGCGGTTTTTTCAGTGAGCCGCCGACAAAGCCGACATGGCCGCCACATTCCGTGAGTTGATATTCGATGTTGTGCGGCAGGCTGGCGATGTCCGGGATCACGTCTGCTGTCATGAAGGGATCGTCTTTGGCGTGGATGATCAATAACGGCGTTTGAATTTTTGGCAGCAGCGGTAGCGCACTGCAACGGCGATAATAATCCGTGGCATCGCTAAAGCCGTGAATACGTGCGGTAATCACATCATCGAAGTCGCGGATGCGCTGTAGCCCTTTTAGCTGAGGTAGCTTTAACGGTAAAGAGCCCGGATAATGGAGAAGCTTGCGTGTGGCATTTTGCTTAAGCTGACCAAGAAGATAACGCTGGTAAACTCGGGAAAAGCCCTGTTCCATTCGCAGTGAGCAGGGTTCCAACATCAGTGGGGCGGAAACCACGACGGCCGCATCCACTAAGCGCGAGTTTTCTTGCTGCGCCAGATAGCATGCGAGCATATTGCCACCCAACGAGACACCGACCGCGGCGGTCGGTACCGCGCCGTAGTTATCACGTAGCCATTGCAGAAAGAAGTGGGCATCTTCGGTTTCACCAGAATGGTATATCCGCTGTTTACGATTGGGCACGCCGCTGCAGCCCCGAAAGTGCATGACCACGCCCAGCCAACCTTTCTCACGCCAGGCGTGGAGTTGGCCGTGTGCATAGGGGCTGTAAAAGTTGCCCTCTAAACCATGAAAAAGCACCACACGCGGCTTATCGCGCGCCAACCGTGGGTCTTCGCTCCAGGCGAGATCGATAAAATCACCGTCAGGTAATTCCAGACGTTGCCAGTGCGGTTTAAGCAACACGCGGCGGCGTACCAGCCGTGGCAGCAACGTTTGCAGGTGTGGATTACTGACCCCGGTTAGGGGGCGAAAGATTTCATACATAACGTGAATAAAATTCTTGTGAATGGCTATTGTCTGATCAATAGCGCACTGTTAGCTTCAATACCATTAGCTGACAATAATATACCCTAAATAATTCAGTTGCATTGCGGTGACCGCGACGTAGCCAATGCGCCAACATGCTAGTGGAAGGGTGGCGGGTATACTGCAAAAAGTGCATTTGGGTGAGGAGCACCCGCTACATGGAATTAAGCTTATTTCTTTCGATGTTAGGTTTTCTGTTTGTTGCAGCCATCACTCCAGGCCCGAATAATTTGCTATTAACCACCTCCGGCGCCAACTTTGGCTTTCTGCGCTCGCTGAGTCTGATGATTGGCATCATTCTTGGTATGCAAAGTATTTTGCTGTTGGTGGCGTTTGGCGTGGGCAGTTTGATTGTGGTTTATCCGTCGCTGCACTTGGCCCTAAAAATCCTTGGTAGCCTTTATTTGTTGTGGCTGGCCTGGAAAGTGGCGACCGCCAGTTATGAAAAGCTGAATACCGATGTCGCGCCACCGCAGCCGATTCGTTTGTATCAGGGCTGGTTGTTACAGTTCCTTAACCCGAAGGCATGGCTAATGGCGTTAGGTGCGGTAGCCAGTTTTAGCCTGACGGGCGAGCAATTTAACCATTCGATTATTGCTATTTCGGCGGGGCTTTCGGGCATGAATTTGGTGACTGGCTTGGTTTGGTTGGGATTTGGCACGTTAATTGGACGGCTGCTGCAAAGCAAGAAAGCATGGGTTATCTTTAACGTGTCTATGGGATTGTTGACGGCGGCGTGTGTGCTGCTGATCTGGCATTAAGGAATTGCAGATGACCAAAAATTATTTCCATGTTGATGCCTTTATTGGTGAGGGATTGCGCGGCAACCCTGCTGGTGTTTACATGATGAAACAGCCGCTGCCAACGGCGCAGATGCAGGCCATCGCGCATGAGCTGAACCTGCCGGAAACCAGCTTCATTTGGGAAGATGGCGACATGGCGGCGATTCGCTGGTTTACGCCGCAGCGAGAGGTGGATTTGTGCGGGCACGGTACGCTCGCGGCCGCTTACGTTATGTTTAACGTGGTTAATCCGGCATTGAGTGATATTCGCTTGCGCTCTGCCAGTGGTGAGCTGTATGTCAAGCGTGATGCCACAGACCGTCAGCGTTTGATTCTCGATTTCCCTACGCGCGCGCCGCAACGCGTCGCAGAACCGGCGTTTTTAGCCGCGCAGTTGGGAGCGCAGCCGCAGGAAGTATGGCAATCCGCAGCCATGCTGGTGGTCTTGGCAAATGAGGCGCAGGTTAAGGCGTTACAACCGGATATACCGGCATTAGTTGCCGCGACCGGTCGTGGGGTGATTGTCACTGCACCGGGTGATGAGGTGGATTTTGTTTCTCGTTATTTTACGCTCGACGGTGGCGAAGATCCGGTGACCGGTTCTGCTCACTGCACTTTGATGCCGTATTGGGTCGCGCGGCTGGGGCGTCATACGTTACGTGCCAGACAAATCTCGTCGCGTGGTGGTGAGCTGTTTTGCGAATTGAAGGGCGAACGCACCCTGCTTGGCGGCTATGCCAGGATCTTTTTACACGGGGAAATTCAGGGGTGAATGTCCGCAGCACCCACGGTGCTGCGGCGTGAGGGTTACTTGAGGCCGTCGGTTTTGAGCAGGCTATCGAGTAAACTCAGGTCGGATTTGTATGCCAGCGTGTCATTTTCCAGCAGCTGCGCGTGCTTTTGTTTGAAGGCCGAGTGCAGCGAACGTAGGCTTTCCAAGCCTTGGTTATTGATGCTGCCGGAAGCGCCGTGAATATCCAATTGGCTGGCAAGCTTATAGCCTTCATTCAATAACCTAAGCGTGTAGGGCAGGTAGCGCTTGAGAAACTCGCTGCCCGGTTTAATGTCATTAGGGTCCTGTACTACGCACTGTTGTATCAGCCGTGCATATTTGACGATGCCATTCAGTTCAGTTCGCATGGGTTTGTCAAGCGTAGGATAGTTCTCCAAGCTGACGATAATTGACTCTCCTTCTGTGTTGAGCCAGCTCTCTTCCCCTGCATTTTCTTGGCTGCCGGCGTTTGCTGCGGACGTATGTTTTTCAGCGCTGTTCCTCTGGCGAGGTTCAGGCTTGCTTGCATCGGCGATCATTTTGGCGATCCTTTGTGACAGCGGCAGACTACGGTAGGCGGAAAGCATAAACAACGCCGCGAAGAGGCAGAGGTAGCCGTAGTGATGGATATCTTCATACACCAGATTGTAATTAGATAACATTAGCAGCCATAACAGCAGGTACCACAGGTGTATCCAGCCTAGTGTTTTCCGTTGCGCTAGCAGATATAGCATGAAAAACATGGATGAGGCCCAAACGCCTGCGGCGACCGTATCTCCGATGCATACCCAGCAAAGGCCAGCCAGTAGCCCCCATGCCAAGCTGCGTTGATCGTAAAGGAATCCGCGGAAAAGCAGTACCAAACTCATCCAACAGAAGATGCTGGGGTCGTATTTAGTGGCCTCCTCGGGAGTCAGGCCAGCTTGCAGAGCCGCGAGGTCGGGTGAGCCTACGCGGGTGGCAAGTTGAATATAACAGCCCACGACGATCGTCAGGGCAAATTGTATGCCGAATGTATACCAGCGGCTGTTTTCGTAGCGTTCGCGAAAGCCAGAAACATTAATCAGAGTCATAGGCAGAGATCGTTGGAATCCGTGAGTGGTAAAAAGCGTTCAACATCATCTTAAACGCCGGTTATACGTTGGCCGTCGGGCGCTGGTCTGCCGCAATCGCCGCGAGGTGGTTGCGCAGTTCTTGTTCCATAGTCGTCAACTCTTTTTCTACCTCAGTGCGGCGTGCTCTGGCTTCACTGGCGATCGTCACCGTATCCTCAATGGTACTGAGTAAGCGGTTTTGTACATCGCGTAACGTTTCGATATCGACGATTGAGCGTTCGACTTCGCGGGCGGTTTCTAAGGTGCCGGTTTGCAGCAGTTCAGCATTGCGGCGCAGCATATCATTCGTGGTGTCTGCCACATCTTTTTGTAATTTTGCCGCTTGACGCTGGGAGTTCAGCGAGAGTGCCAGAACAATCTGGCTCTTCCAGATAGGGATAGTCGTCAGAATGCTGCTTTGGATTTTTTCTGCCAACGACTGGCTATTGCTCTGCATCAGGCGGATCTGTGGCGCGGTCTGAACGGCAATGGTACGTGACATCATCAGATCATGCAGGCGACGCTCAAAGCGCTGGATGCCTTCGATCAGGTCGCGTACGTATTGGGCATCCATAGCATCAGTAGAACGGTTAGCTTGTGACTGAGCTTGAGCGAGTTCTTGGTCTTGCACCTGAGCTAACTTCTGCTTACCGGCAATGACATGCAGGTTAATCTGCTGGAAAAATTCGCGGTTGCGGACAAAGAGTTGTTCCAGTGTGGCGATATTACGCAACAGCTCCACCATGGTGTGTTCAAGTCGCTTGCTGATGGTATCGACTTGCTGAGCCAGCGTTTGGTATTCCGCCATTGTGCGCTCAACTTTGTTGAACAGTTTTCCCAGTAAAGGAATTGAGGCCAGCAGTCCTTTCTTTTCGCCAAAGGCGGCCAAATCGACGGCTTTAACTTTTCCCAACAAATCGGTTAGCTGTTCGCCAATCATGCCGGCATCTTTCGCTTTGACCTCCTGCATGAGCGCTTCGGAAAAGCGAGAAATGCTGTTCATGGTTTTCGCACCGTAGGAGATGGACAATACCGGATCGGTGATATCGATTTGATTAATCAGGCGCGCGACCTCTTCTTGCTCTTGTGGGCTAAGGCGCTCCTCTTCAACGGCGGGTAGCGTGTGAGCGACGGCGTTAGATGCGTGATGGGCGGTTTGCTGTGGTAAGAAAGCAGGGGAGGTGTTCGTCACTAAAAGATTTCCTTATACGAAATGGCGTCACGTATTGTGATAGTGGAATCGTGGCGGCGCGCGTTTAAGCATTATTTTCAGATAATATTACCTTGCACTTTGTAGGGAAGCCAGAAAGGTAGCGGATTTACCTGGGATTAATGGCGGCATGGGTATTTAACCGCCAGCCCGATTGACCCGGGGCAGCCCACATCCTTTGTGGATGTGGGTTTATTGACGATTGGCGCGGCGGCCTGACGCTGTGCAACCGCCCCACCTTTCTGTGATAAATTAGTTATCTGCGGCAAATTGTTGGGTGAGTTGTTCCAACTGTTCTTGCGCATCCAACCACGTCATTTCCGTTTCCTCTAACGCTGCTTTAGCCTGGCTTTGCTGCTGTAAACACTCGGTCAGTTCGGCTTTGCGACTGATGTCGTATAGCGTCGAATCCGCCAGCTTTTCCTCCACCTTTGCCAGTTCGCCAACCAGTTTTTCCATCTGCTGTTCCAGCTTGAGGATCTGCTTGCGCAGTGGCTGAGTGTGCGTGCGGAATTCTGCTTCACGCCGTTTCTGGTCTTTACGCGCTTGTGCGCTGTTGCCGCTGTCCTGCTTGGGTGCTGCGTCTTGCTGTGCCTGCTGCTTCTGCAAATCGCTTAGCCATTGTTGATAATCGTCCAGATCGCCATCGAACGGTTCGACCTGTCCATCATGAACCAGATACAGATCGTCGGTGGTTGAGCGGAGCAGGTGACGGTCGTGCGAAACCACCACCAGAGCGCCTTCGAAATCGATCAGCGCTTCGGTGAGCGCTTGACGCATATCCAAATCCAAGTGGTTAGTAGGTTCATCAAGCAGCAGCAGATTTGGGCGTTGCCAGACGATCAGCGCCAGCACCAGCCGCGCTTTTTCGCCGCCGGAGAAACGTTCGGTGGCTTCGGTCACTTTATCGCCTTGGAAACCGAAACCGCCTAGATAATCACGCAGTTGTTGCTCGAGTACGCGTGGCGCGATGCGGCTCAGGTGTTGTAGCGGTGATTCTTCTGCGCGTAGGAACTCTAACTGATGCTGGGCGAAGTAACCCAGCTTGATACCTTTAGCCAAGCCGACTTCACCGCTCAGGGGTTCCAACGTGCCAGCCAGCAGTTTGATCAGCGTGGATTTACCGGCGCCGTTGCGCCCTAGCAGACCAATGCGTGAGCCCGGCACCAGATTCAGCTTGATGGATTGCAGAATGATTTTATCGCCATAACCGGCGCTAACCTTCTCCATTCTCAACAACGGATTTGGCAAGCTTTCGGGTTCACGGAAGCTGAAGCTAAAGGGGTTATCGACGTGTGCTGGCGCAATCAGCTCCATACGCTCCAACATCTTGATGCGGCTTTGCGCCTGCTTGGCTTTGGATGCCTTGGCTTTAAAACGGTCGATAAAGCTTTGCAGATGTGCCACTTTTTCTTGCTGGTTTTGATACAGCGACTGTTGCTGCGCCAGCTTGGTCGCGCGTTGACGTTCGAACGAAGAGTAGTTGCCGGTGTATTCGTAAATGGTTTGTTGCTCAATGTGCAGGATCTTATCGACGATCGGATCGAGAAAATCACGGTCGTGCGAAATCAGCACCAATGTGCCCGGATAGCTTTTCAGCCAGCGCTCAAGCCAGATCACTGCGTCTAAATCCAGGTGGTTGGTCGGTTCATCCAGTAGCAATAAATCGGAACGACAGAGTAGCGCTTGCGCCAGATTGAGACGCATACGCCAGCCACCAGAAAAGGCGCGCACCGGGCTTTGCAACTGTTCATTAGAAAAGCCTAAACCGTGTAACAGGCTGGAGGCGCGAGCGCGAACCGTCCAGGCGTCGATAGCGTCGAGCTTACCGTGCAGCGTGGCAATGGCATGACCATCATCACGATCGTTGGCCAATTGCAGTTCGGCTTCGAGTTGGCGGAACTCGCGGTCGCCATCGATAACATACTCTAGCGCTGGAACATCAAGCGCCGGTGTTTCCTGGTTAACCCAGGCCAGCGCCCAGTTGCTAGGAAAGGTGTAATTGCCACCGTCTGCGGCCAGTTCGCCCTTGAGTAACGCCAGTAGGGTAGATTTACCACACCCGTTTTTGCCCACCAGGCCGACCTTTTGACCTGGATTAACCGTCGCCGTAGCGTTGTCCAGCAAGACACGGGTGCCGCGTCGAATTTGTAGCGAGGAGAATACAATCATAAAGCGCCGTTTGTTATGTGTCGTCCGTTTACTTCGAGCCGTTGTCGCTTCGAAGCCACTCGAATAATGTAGGAGATATGTTAAATTATCATCAACGTAACAGACCGCAGTGCGCGTGCTGTTTTAATCTTTGCTCTGCATGGTAACGGAAAACCGCTACCCTGACGACGCTTTGGAGGGGAATGATGTCGCAGCCGCCCAAGGTTTTGCTGCTGTATGCCCATCCGGAATCTCATGACTCGGTCGCCAATCGGGTTTTGCTCAAACCGGCGCAGCAGATGAACCATATCACCGTGCACGATTTATACGCGCACTACCCGGATTTTTTTATTGATATTCACCACGAACAACAACTGCTGCGTGAGCATCAGGTGATTGTTTTTCAGCACCCGTTATACACCTACAGTTGCCCGGCATTGTTGAAAGAGTGGTTTGACCGGGTGCTGTCGCGTGGCTTTGCCAGTGGTGTTGGCGGTAATGCGCTGGCGGGAAAGTATTGGCGCTCGGTGATCACCACCGGGGAGCCTGAGGGCGCGTACCGCATTGGCGGTTATAACCGTTATCCGATGGAAGCTATTTTGCGCCCGTTCGAACTGACCGCCGCTATGTGCAGTATGCACTGGCTTACACCTATTATCATTTATTGGGCGCGTCGCCAGAAACCGGATGTATTAGGCAGCCATGCGGATGCTTACGCGGATTGGTTGCGTCATCCGATTCCTCTGCGGGGAACATAACAATGGAAAGCTCAACGCTATTGACCGCCGTGTTGTTGTTTTTGTTTGCCGCTGTCGTGACGGTACCGATTGCCCGCCGTTTGGGCATCGGTGCGGTTTTGGGATATTTGATAGCGGGTATTGCCATCGGCCCCTGGGGTTTGGGGTTGATACGTGATGTGGATGAGATTCTGCACTTCTCTGAGCTGGGTGTGGTTTTTCTGATGTTTATCATTGGGCTGGAGCTTAACCCGTCCAAATTGTGGGCATTGCGGCGTTCTATCTTTGGTGTGGGGGCGGGGCAAGTGCTTATTACCGCCGCGGTATTAGGCGCGTTGTTGTATCTGAGCCATTTTGCCTGGCAGGCCGCGGTCATTGGCGGCATTGGATTAGCGATGTCGTCCACCGCGATGGCGTTACAATTGATGCGTGAAAAGGGTATGAATCGCAATGAGGGTGGCCAGCTTGGTTTCTCGGTGTTGTTATTCCAAGATATGGCAGTGATCCCGGCGTTGGCGTTGATTCCTCTTTTGGCAGAAGGCGCTGGAACCAGCGACGACTGGGCGCAGATCGGCTATAAAGTCGCGGCGTTCGGCGGCATGTTAGTCGGTGGGCGCTTCCTGCTGCGGCCGCTTTTTCGCTACATTGCCGCGTCTGGCGTACGTGAGATCTTTACCGCGGCATCGCTGTTGGTGGTGTTAGGTGCCGCGCTGTTTATGGATTTGCTGGGGTTGTCGATGGCGCTCGGGACTTTTATTGCGGGCGTGTTGTTGGCGGAGAGCGAGTATCGTCATGAGCTGGAAATTGCCATTGAGCCGTTTAAGGGCTTGCTGTTAGGGCTGTTCTTTATATCGGTCGGTATGGCGTTGAATATTGGCGTGCTCTACACCCACTTAGCTACGGTGCTGATTGGCGTCGTATTGCTCGTGGCGATCAAGTCTGGCGTGTTGTATGCGCTGGCGCGCATTTTCGGGCTGCGGCGTTCGGTACGCTTACAGTTTGCCGGTGTGCTGAGCCAAGGTGGTGAGTTTGCCTTTGTGCTGTTTTCGGCGGCCGCGGCGCAAAAGGTGTTGAGCAACGATCAGTTGGCGCTGTTATTAGTGATCGTGACGTTGTCGATGATGACGACGCCGCTGCTGATGCAAATGATTGATCGGGTGCTGGCGCGTCGTTACAACGCTAAAGATGAGGACGAAGAAACGCCGTTTGTTGAGGATGATGAGCCGCAGGTGATTATTGTCGGTTTTGGGCGTTTTGGTCAGGTGATTGGCCGCTTGCTGATGGCAAACAAGATGCGCATTACCGTATTGGAGCGCGATGTCAGCGCGGTGGGTGTGTTGCGCCGCTACGGTTATAAAGTGTATTACGGTGATGCTACCGAGCTGGAGCTGTTACGCGCGGCCGGGGCGGAGAAGGCCAAATCGATTGTGATTACTTGCAATGAACCGGAAGACACCTTAGCCGTTGTTCATCTTTGCCAGCAGCATTTCCCGCATCTTGCCATTTTGGCCCGTGCACGTGGCCGTGTCGAGGCGCATGAACTGTTGCAGGCGGGGGTGAAGGATTTCAGTCGCGAGACGTTTTCCAGTGCATTAGAGTTGGGGCGTAAGACGTTGATGACATTGGGGATGCACCCACATCAGGCTTTTCGTTCCCAGCAGCATTTTCGCCGGTTGGATATGCGCATGTTGCGAGAATTGATGCCACCGCATCAGGGGGATGTGGCGCAGATTTCTCGAGTGAAAGAAGCGCGGCGCGAGTTGGAAGAATTGTTCCATCGTGAAATGCAAAAAGAAAGTCGCCAATTTGATGGCTGGGACGAATATGAATAGGAGTAATAGCATGTCTGCAACGCGTAAGCGATTTATCGCGGGGGCGGTTTGCCCAAGCTGTAATGCGATGGATACGCTGGCAGTGTGGCGCGAAGATCGTGTCGAAGTCGTGGAGTGCGTCAAGTGTGGCCATCATCAGCGACAAACGGAGCAACAGGTGGAAAAACATGTACGGCCGCAGGAACAGGTCATTGGCATTTTCCAGCCAGAGTAGCGTTATCTGATGTGATTTTTTATGCTGGAGGGTACAGCGCTGCAGATTTCCGTTACAATCTGCACGGTAAGGTTGTGTCCGTACGGTACTTAGGTGCCACAAGGGGGCAGCTTAAAGTATCCAACGGTAGGAGATATCATGAAAGTAGTAAAAGACTCGGTAGTCAGCCTGGCTTACCAAGTACGTACAGAAGACGGTGTTTTAGTTGATGAGTCTCCGGTGAGTGCACCGCTGGACTATCTGCACGGGCATGGTTCTCTGATCGCAGGTTTGGAGAAGGCGCTTGAAGGCCGTGAAGCGGGCGATCGCTTCGACGTGAATGTCGGCGCTAACGAAGCTTACGGTCAGTACGATGAAAACTTGGTGCAGCGTGTACCAAAAGACGTTTTCATGGGCGTTGACGAACTGCAAGTCGGTATGCGTTTCCTGGCTGATACCGATCAGGGGCCTGTTCCCGTTGAAATTACCGAAGTGGACGGCGATCACGTTGTGGTTGACGGCAACCATATGCTGGCGGGCCAGAACCTGAACTTCAACGTAGAAGTGGTCGCGATTCGTGAAGCGACCGCGGAAGAACTGGCTCACGGCCATGTTCACGGCGAGCACGATCATCACCACGAACACGGTGAGGGCTGCTGCGGCGGTCACGACCACGAGCACGACCATGATCACGGCAAGAAAGGTGGTTGCGGTAACGGCGGTTGTGGCTGCCACTAAGCGCCAGTCACGGTTAGAAAAAGGTCGCCTCGGCGGCCTTTTTTACTGATGGCCGCCGCGTTTTGCCGCCAATCAGTAGTGCGGCGGTGGCGTTTCTTCCGATTGCGACGCAATCATGGAGGTCTGCGTGGCGCGTAGTTTATCGGTCAACATATGCAGATGCTCGCGTAATTTTAATAACTCGAGCTGGTGCTGAACCACTGTCTGATTCAACTCCTCAATAGTTACTTCCTGAAAAGCCTGACGGCTTTCCAATTCTTCCAGCCGCTTTAACAGGCTTAGGTTGTCGGCGTTTTGCATAGTGCTACCTCTGACGCGGTTAAATCCCGATGGCAAACGTTATGGTAACAGGTGACGCTGACTTTGCGTTGCGCTATTTCGTCGTCTTCCGCCTAGGGTAGAGCTGAAATAGACCCGAAGTGGTGTAAAACTCGGTAAAAAGGGGTGCAAAGGTCGATTTTTGTATGCCATGGTAGACTTCTTTAGCACGAAAAGTCTGATTTATCATGATGGTAATAGATCAAAGGAAACTTCTCTCTTAATGTGGAGTCACACTTTGACTCGATTGGTTACCTGTGCGACTGTTTTGTTTGCTTTCAGCCAGCTATAGTAGCCCGGTTTTCTTACTTAATGATTGTTTGGGGCACCGCTTCAGACACTGGAGAAATGGATGAAATCTTTGTTTAAAGTCACGCTTCTGGCAACCACCATGGCTTTTGCCTTGAATGCGACTCAGGTTATGGCCGCTGATGCGGCAAAGCCGGCTGACGCGGCAAAACCTGCCGCAGCACCAAGCACGGGCAAGTTCAAGAGCGATGACGAGAAAGTGGCCTATGCACTGGGCGCATCGTTGGGTCGTTACATGGACAACTCGTTGAAAGAGCAGGAAAAACTAGGTATCAAATTGGATAAAGATCAATTGATCGCCGGTGTTCAAGACTCTTTCGCTAACAAGAGCAAGTTAAACGACGATGACATTGAAAAAACCTTGCAGAGCTTTGAAGCACGTGTGAAAGCCTCCGCTCAGGAAAAAATGGAGCAGGACGCAAAAGACAACGAGGCGAAAGGCGCGAAATACCGTGATACTTTCGCTAAAGAAAAAGGCGTGAAGAAAACGGAATCGGGTTTGCTGTATCAGGTAGAGAAGCCGGGTACGGGTGACGCGCCAAAAGATAGTGACACTGTGGTGGTGAATTACAAAGGTACGCTGACGGATGGTACTGAGTTTGATAATTCTTATACCCGTGGCGAGCCGTTGTCATTCCGTCTGGACGGCGTGATTCCGGGTTGGACTGAAGGCCTGAAACAAATTAAGAAAGGCGGCAAAATCAAGCTGGTGATCCCGCCGGCGCTGGCTTACGGTAAAACGGGCGTTCCGGGCATCCCGGCTAACTCCACGCTGGTATTTGACGTTGAGCTGCTGGATATCAAAGCGGCACCAAAAGCCGAAGCTAAATCAGAGAAGCCTGCGGCTGCAGACGCTAAAGCCAAATAAGTTCATTTTGTGTTTATCCGCCGCGTTCTCGCGGCGGATATCCTTTCACCACATCGATAGAAACTATCCCAACTTTTCCTCCCACCTCTTACGGATTACTTGACGCCTGCTGGGCATCGGGCTTAACGTCAATGCCACGCGCAAACGCAAGGAGTTGGTTATGGCTGTTTTTGCCAAACTAACGTTCAGACTAATCAGTCATGCGCCTGCCCCTTAGGGCGTGTACCTAAAACTGTTCCCGGCCGCCATGAGCCGTTTTAGCTGCGCCCCCTGGCACAGGCGATCTATGAGGGTGGTATCTTCGATGTCTAATTCGCTTTTATCCAGCGAGGCCAGCGAACTCGATTTGCTGAATGAGCGTCCGTTTAGCCAAACGGATTATGAAATTCTGAAGTCTTATGAAGCCGTGGTCGATGGTCTGGCGATGCTGATCGGCGGGCATTGCGAAATCGTGCTGCACTCGCTGGAGGATCTGAAGTGCTCTGCGGTGCGTATTGCCAATGGTGAACATACCGGGCGGCAAATTGGCTCGCCGATTACCGATCTGGCGTTGCGTATGTTGCATGATATGGCCGGTGACGACAGTAGCGTATCCAAAGCCTACTTTACTCGCGCGAAGAGCGGGGTGTTGATGAAGTCAGTCACCATTGCGATTCGCAACCGCGAGCAGCGGGTGATTGGCTTGTTGTGTATTAACATGAACTTGGATGTGCCGTTTTCACAAGTGATGCAAACATTTATGCCGCCGGAAACGCAAGAAGTACCTTCTTCGGTTAACTTTGCCTCTTCCGTTGATGACCTGGTTGCGCAGACGTTGGAGTTCACTATTGAAGAGGTGAATGCCGATCGCAGTGTGTCAAATAACGCGAAAAATCGGCAAGTGGTGCTCAACCTGTATGAAAAGGGTATTTTTGATATAAAAGACGCCATCAATCAGGTAGCCGAACGCTTGAATATCTCTAAACACACCGTGTATCTGTATATTCGCCAGTTTAAAAACGGTGATTTATTGGGAACCGAACGTTGAAACTGACTTATTGCCTGTTGGTAACCGGCCCTGCGTATGGCTCCCAACAGGCCAGCAGCGCGTATCAATTCGCTCAGGCGTTATTGGCGGCGGGGCATCGGTTGGATAGCGTGTTTTTCTATCGTGAAGGTGTGTCGAATGCTAACCAATTGACGTCGCCCGCCAGTGACGAATTCGACTTGGTACGTGCGTGGGTGGCATTGGCGCAACAGCATGATATTGCGCTTAACGTCTGTGTGGCGGCGGCACTACGCCGTGGCGTGACGGATGAGCAAGAGGCGCAGCAGCAAAATTTGTCAGCGGCTAACTTGCAGTCGGGGTTTACCCTGAGTGGGTTGGGGGCTTTCGCGGAAGCCGCGCTCAGTTGCGATCGCATGCTGCAATTTTAAGAGAGCATAATGAAACGAGTTGCATTTGTTTTCACTCAAGGGCCGCATGGCAGCGCTAGCGGCCGTGAAGGTTTGGATGCCTTGCTGGCAACCTCCGCATTGAGCGAAGATCTCGGCGTATTTTTTATCGGGGATGGGGTATTGCAATTGCTGCCTGGTCAACAGCCGGAGAAAATCTTGGCACGCAATTACATTGCTACCTTCGGCGTATTACCGTTGTACGATGTTGAACAGTGTTACCTGTGTGCCGCTTCGCTACAGGAACGTGGGCTATCCCAGGTTGAAAACTGGGTACTGGACGCCGAAACCTTAGCGCCGAAGGCCTTGCGTGAACGGCTCGCCAATTATGACGTGGTGCTGACTTTCTAGGAATTTGTGATGCTGTTTACCCTGAGTCATTCCCCTCTTCAGTGCGATCTGCCGGCTTTATTGCGTTTGGCAGCGCCGGGTGATGCGATACTGTTACTGCAAGATGGTGTACTGGCTGCGTTATCCGGCTGTGCCGCTCTTGATTTGTTGCTTGATGCCCCCTTATCGCTCTACGTTTTACAAGACGATGTGGTAGCGCGCGGCCTGTCTGGTTGTATTTCACACAATCTTACTGTCATCGACTATAATCAATTCGTTGAATTAACCGAAAATCATCATAGCCAAATGGCATGGTAACAACACTGATGTTGTATATTTCTTGACACCTTAACCACTCAGCCATAAAATTCTGCGTCCTCGTACTTTGCCAGTAGTGCATGCGAGGGGATTTATCACATGTTTACGAAGCAAGAAACGAAGCACAAACCAGGAGCTTTTTGAATGGCAACGATTAACCAGCTGGTACGCAAACCACGCTCTGTGAAGGCTGCTAAAAGCAACGTTCCAGCGCTGGAAGCCTGCCCGCAAAAACGTGGTGTATGTACCCGCGTATATACTACTACCCCGAAGAAACCAAACTCCGCACTGCGTAAAGTTTGCCGTGTGCGTTTGACTAACGGTTTTGAAGTGACTTCCTACATCGGTGGTGAAGGTCACAACCTGCAGGAGCACTCCGTGATCCTGATCCGTGGCGGTCGTGTAAAAGACTTGCCAGGTGTGCGTTATCACACCGTTCGCGGCGCACTTGACTGCTCCGGTGTTAAAGACCGTAAGCAAGCTCGTTCCAAGTACGGCGTGAAGAAGCCAAAGGCTTAATGGTTCTCCGTTAAGTAAGGCCAAACATTTTCACTTTAATGTCAAAATAAACTCGTAGAGTTTTGGACAATCCTGAATTAACAACGGAGTATTTCCATGCCACGTCGTCGCGTTATTGGTCAACGTAAAATCCTGCCGGATCCTAAGTTCGGATCCGAGCTGCTGGCTAAATTTGTAAATATCCTGATGGTAGATGGTAAAAAATCTACTGCAGAAGCAATCGTCTATACCGCGCTGGAGACCCTGGCTCAGCGTTCTGGTAAAGATCACCTGGAAGCTTTCGAAGTAGCTCTGGACAACGTGCGCCCGACTGTCGAAGTTAAGTCTCGCCGCGTTGGTGGTTCTACTTATCAGGTACCAGTTGAAGTTCGTCCGGTTCGTCGTAATGCTCTGGCAATGCGTTGGATCGTTGATGCTGCTCGTAAACGTGGTGATAAATCCATGGCTCTGCGCCTGGCGAACGAGCTGTCTGACGCAGCAGAGAACAAAGGTTCTGCTGTTAAGAAGCGTGAAGACGTTCACCGTATGGCCGAAGCCAACAAGGCGTTCGCCCACTACCGCTGGTAATTACCACGCGTAGTTATGCTAACCAAGCGGGCGCTTCAATAAGTCAGCCCGCTTGGCTTAACTGAATGAACGCCCTAGGCAATAGAGGAATCAAATGGCTCGTACAACACCCATTGAGCGCTACCGTAACATCGGAATCAGCGCACACATTGACGCCGGTAAAACCACCACTACCGAACGTATTCTGTTCTACACCGGTGTAAACCACAAACTCGGTGAAGTTCATGACGGCGCAGCTACCATGGACTGGATGGAGCAGGAGCAGGAGCGTGGTATCACTATTACCTCTGCTGCGACTACTGCATTTTGGTCAGGTATGGCTAAGCAGTATGAACCGCATCGCGTAAACATCATCGACACCCCAGGACACGTTGACTTCACCATCGAAGTAGAACGTTCCATGCGTGTTCTTGACGGTGCGGTAATGGTTTACTGTGCTGTTGGTGGTGTTCAGCCACAGTCTGAAACCGTATGGCGTCAGGCTAACAAATATAAAGTTCCACGCATCGCGTTCGTTAACAAAATGGACCGTATGGGTGCTAACTTCTTGAAAGTTGTAGGCCAGATTAAATCTCGCCTGGGTGCTAACCCGGTTCCTCTGCAGCTGGCAATCGGCGCAGAAGAGAAATTCACCGGTGTTGTTGACCTGGTGAAAATGAAAGCTATCAACTGGAACGAAGCTGATGCTGGTTTGACCTTCGAATACGAAGAGATCCCTGCAGACATGCAGGAACTGGCTGAAGAATGGCACCAGAATCTGATCGAATCTGCTGCTGAAGCTTCCGAAGAGCTGATGGAAAAATACTTGGGCGGCGAAGAGCTGACCGAGGAAGAAATCAAAGGTGCTCTGCGTCAGCGCGTGCTGAACAACGAAATCATCTTGGTCACCTGTGGTTCTGCGTTTAAGAACAAAGGTGTTCAGGCGATGCTGGATGCGGTAATCGATTACCTGCCATCACCAACTGACGTACCTGCCATCAACGGTATGTTGGACGACGGTAAAGACACCCCAGCCGAGCGTCACGCGAGTGATGAAGAGCCGTTTGCTGCATTGGCGTTCAAGATTGCTACCGACCCGTTCGTAGGTAACCTGACGTTCTTCCGCGTGTACTCCGGTATTGTTAACTCCGGTGATACCGTAGTGAACTCCGTGAAAGCTGCGCGTGAGCGTTTCGGCCGTATCGTTCAGATGCACGCTAACAAGCGTGAAGAGATCAAAGAAGTTCGCGCTGGTGACATCGCGGCGGCAATCGGTCTGAAAGACGTTACCACGGGTGATACCCTGTGCGATCCAGATCATGTGATCATTCTGGAGCGTATGGAGTTCCCTGAGCCGGTAATTTCCATCGCGGTTGAACCGAAAACCAAAGCTGACCAAGAAAAAATGGGTCTGGCTCTGGGTCGTTTGGCGAAAGAGGATCCATCATTCCGCGTATGGACTGATGAAGAATCTAACCAGACTATCATCGCGGGCATGGGCGAACTGCACCTCGATATCATCGTTGACCGTATGCGTCGTGAGTTCAACGTTGAAGCTAACGTGGGTAAACCACAGGTTGCTTACCGTGAAGCGATTCGCGCGAAAGTGACGGATATCGAAGGTAAACACGCCAAGCAATCTGGTGGTCGTGGTCAGTATGGTCATGTTGTTATCGACATGTACCCACTGGAGCCGGGCTCAAATCCGAAAGGTTACGAGTTCGTCAACGACATCAAAGGTGGTGTAATTCCAACAGAATACATCCCTGCCGTTGATAAAGGTTTGCAGGAGCAGCTGAAATCTGGCCCACTGGCTGGTTATCCGGTTGTTGATCTCGGTGTGCGTCTGCACTTCGGTTCTTACCACGACGTTGACTCCTCTGAGCTGGCGTTTAAACTGGCTGCCTCTATCGCCTTTAAAGATGGCTTTAAGAAAGCAAAACCAGTTCTGCTTGAGCCTATCATGAAGGTTGAAGTTGAAACGCCGGAAGAGAACACTGGTGACGTTATCGGTGACCTTAGCCGTCGTCGCGGCATGCTGCGCGGTCAAGAATCCAACGTTACTGGCGTTGTGATTCACGCTGAAGTTCCGTTGTCTGAAATGTTCGGGTACGCAACTCAACTGCGTTCTCTGACCAAAGGTCGTGCTTCTTACTCTATGGAGTTCCTGAAGTATGATGATGCTCCGAACAACGTTGCTCAGGCCGTAATCGAAGCCCGTGGTAAATAAGCCCAGGGTTTTACAATAATGATCCCATGCTCTCTCCTTGAGGGGAGAGCATAAGAGTAAGGAATATAGCCGTGTCTAAAGAAAAATTTGAACGTACAAAACCGCACGTTAACGTTGGTACTATCGGCCACGTTGACCACGGTAAAACTACCCTGACTGCAGCAATCACCACCGTTCTGGCTAAAACCTACGGCGGCGCTGCGCGCGCATTCGACCAGATCGATAACGCACCAGAAGAAAAAGCTCGTGGTATCACCATCAACACCTCTCACGTTGAATATGACACCCCGACTCGCCACTACGCGCACGTTGACTGCCCAGGGCACGCCGACTACGTGAAAAACATGATCACCGGTGCTGCACAGATGGACGGCGCTATCCTGGTTGTAGCTGCGACTGACGGCCCTATGCCTCAGACTCGTGAGCACATCCTGCTGGGTCGTCAGGTAGGCGTTCCTTACATCATCGTGTTCATGAACAAATGTGACATGGTTGATGATGAAGAGCTGCTGGAACTGGTTGAAATGGAAGTGCGTGAGCTGCTGTCTCAGTACGACTTCCCAGGCGACGACCTGCCGGTAATCCGTGGTTCAGCGCTGAAAGCACTGGAAGGCGAAGCCGAGTGGGAAGCGAAGATTGTAGAACTGGCAGAAGCGCTGGATTCTTACATCCCAGAACCAGAGCGTGCTGTAGACAAGCCGTTCCTGCTGCCAATCGAAGACGTGTTCTCCATCTCTGGTCGTGGTACCGTTGTTACCGGTCGTGTTGAGCGCGGTATCATCAAAGTTGGTGAAGAAGTTGAAATCGTAGGTATCAAAGACACCGTTAAGTCTACTTGTACTGGCGTAGAAATGTTCCGCAAACTGCTGGACGAAGGCCGTGCGGGTGAGAACGTTGGTGTTCTGCTGCGTGGTATCAAGCGTGAAGATATCGAACGTGGTCAGGTACTGGCTAA